>DASRGI010000169.1:0-15206 GCA_035651095.1 Acidimicrobiales bacterium
TCCCCATGGGCCGGCCGCGGGCGCTGGCTCCGACCGCTCAGGCCGCGGCCACAGGGTCCGGGACCAGGAGCAACTTCGCCCGGTGGGTGTGCTCGTCCAGGTGCCGGGCCAGCCGCGGTCGCAGCACGAGCAGCACGCCCACCAGCAGCACCAGCGCCGCCGCGCTCACGATGGTGGCGCGCACGCCGATGGCATCGGCCAGCCAGCCCTGGAGGAGGGCACCGAGCGGGTAGGCGCCAGTGAAGACCATCACGTAGACAGCGAGGGCGCGGCCCCGGAACGTCTCTGCCACGAGCATCTGCACGCTGGTCTGGAGGGTGGCGACGGTGACCAGGAACCCGACCCCGGCGAGGGCCATGCAGACCACACCCACGCCGAAGTTCGGGGATAGGCCCACGCCGGCGAGGGCCAGGCCGTAGAAGACGAACGACACGGAGACCAAGGTGCTCCTCCGGTACCTGCTGCCGACCGTGCCGAGCAGCGCGGCACCCAGCACGCCGCCGCCGCCCAGCGCGCCGGTGAGGACGCCGTAGTCGCCCGCGCCCACGTGGAACACACGCGCGGCCAAGACCGTGGCCAGCTGGAACACGGGGCTGCCCAGGAAGCCGACGGCCGACACCAGTCCGATGGCCAGAACGATGCCAGGGTGCTTGCGGACGTACGTGAGGCCCTGGTGGAACTGCGCCAGCACGCGTCCGGAGCTGTGCTGGCGCTGCGACTGGTCGGGTCGCACGGCCAGCAGCGCGGCCAGCACCGCCACATAGGAGATGGCATTCACCAAGAACGCCCACGAGGGGCCGAACGGGCCGAGGATCAGCCCGCCGAGCGCGGGGCCGATGGCGCGCGCCCCGTTGAACTGGGCGGAGCTGAGGGTGATGGCGTTGAGCAGCGCGTCGCGGGGCACCAGCTCGGTCACGAACGCCTGCCAGGTGGCCACGGACACGCCCCAGCACACCCCGCCGGCGGCGACGAGGAGGACAATGATCAGCGGCGTGGCCCGGCCCGCGGCGAAGAGCGCCCACATGACCAGGGCGAGCACGGCCGACGCGCCCTGCGTGGCGAGCAGCACCAGCCGACGGTCGAACCGATCGGCCATCCAGCCGGCGACCGGCCCCAGCGCCACGCCGGGGATGAACTGCATGAACGCAGCGATGCCGACCCACAAGGCGCTGCCTGTCTGGCGGTACAGCACGTACGGGACGGTGACGTTCTGCATCCACGTGCCGATGTTGGAGAGCAGCGCGCCGGACCAGAAGATCCGGAACTCGCGATAGGCGAACGCCTGGACCGCCTGCCGCAGGCCGCGCTGGGGAGCGGAGACGGCGGGAGCGGCCATGAAGGTCGACGCTACCTGGCACGCATGTGACGGCTGGAACACGGCCGCAGCGCTTTCTGTGCAGTCGGTCGCGAATGGCGCGAGTTGCTGCCCACAAGACGTGGGGGCGTGGGGTGGGTCGGGGCCTCAGCCGGACGCCGCCCCCGGCAACGCGTCCAGGAACGCCTGCAGCTCGGCGGCCAACTCGGCCGGGTGCAGGCGGTAGTGGGCGATGGAGGACGTCTCCACCAGGTGGGCGTGGGGCAGCTCGGCGGCCAGGTCCCGGGCGTCGTCCAACACGTGCAGCGGGTCGCGGGCGTGGCCGATCACCAAGGCGGGCATGGTGAGCCCGGCCAGCGTCTCCGCGTCGGCGGCGAGCGGCGGCTCCGACAAGAGCCCGTGGATGACGGCCGCGGCCACCGACGGGTCCTGGCCGGCCATGTCCCGCAGGGCGGCCAGCTCGGGCAGGTTCTTGGGCAACGGGAGCCGGTTCACGGCCCGGGCCACGGGCCGGAGCACCCGCCGCCCCTTGGTGTAGACGCCGGCCAGCCCGGTGAAGGCGGGCTGGGCGAAGCGGTGCCCTCGCATGAGCACGGGCATCTCGAAGATCAGGGCCCGGCACCGGTCCGGGTTGTCGCGGGCGAACGCCAGCGTGGCGTTGGCGCCCAGCGACAGCCCGCCCACCACAGCCTGATCGATGTCCAACGCGTCGAGGAGCCCGGTGATGTCGGCGGCCAGCTCGGCCCAGCTGTAGCGGGACGGGTCGGTTGGCTTGGACGACCTCCCGTGCCCATGGAGGTCGAGCAGCAGCACGCGGTGCCCGGTGAGGAACCCGGCCACCCGCTCCATGAGACGGTACGAGAACAACAGCCCGTGCACGAGAACCACCGGCGGACCATCAGGGTCGCCCCGCTCGGCGTAGTGGAGGCGCAAGTCGTCACGGGTGAACGTGGGCATGGCGGCACCGAGTCCTACCAGAACGAAGTGACCGGCGGGCCCGGCGCCCGGCAGGCCCTCCCCGCCTAGGATGCCTGCGGTATGGCTGCGGGTGATCTTCGGGAAGTGCGACGCACCGGCGGCGAGCTCGTCCCCCTCCACCGCCCCGGCACCGGGCCCAAGCCCCACGATCCCCGGTTGGGCGATGTCGACGAGTGGGGCCGTTCGGAGAGCATCCGCCGCCTCACCCGTGAGCTGTACCGGTTCTGGTACGAGCGCTGGTTCCGAGTGGAGTGGGAGGGTCTCGAGAAGATCCCGAAGGAGGGCGGCGCCCTGCTCGTCGCCAACCACGCGGCGGCCATCCCGTCCGACGCACCGGTGATCATGCACGGCGTCGAGGAGGAGCTGGGGCGGGCCGTGTACGGGCTAGCCGACAGCTTCTTCAAGTCGGTGCCGGTCGTGGGCACGCTGTGGGCCCGGGCCGGCGGCGTGGTGGCCCACCCCGAGAACGCCTACCGCCTCCTGCGGGAGCAGCAGAAGCTCGTGCTCGTGTTCCCCGAGGGCGGCAAGGGCCCGGGCAAGCTCTACCGCGAGCGCTACCAGCTGCGTCGCTTCGGCCGGGGTGGCTTCGTCGAGATCGCCATGCGTGCGGGCGTGCCCATCGTGCCCATCGCCGTGGTCGGGGCCGAGGAGTCGATGCCCATCGTCTTCAAGATCCCGTCGCTGGCCAAGGCCCTGGGCGTGCCCTACTTCCCGGTGACGGCCAACCAACTCCTGCTCGGCCCGCTGGGCACGATCCTGTACTTCCCGGCCAAGTTCAAGCTGCGGGTGCTCGACCCTGTGGCCTTCGACGTGCCGCCCGACCAGGAGCGGTACTCCAAGAGCCGGATCATGGACGAGGCCGAGGCCATCCGGGTCAAGCTGCAGGACACGCTCTACGACATGCTCCAGGCTCGCAACAGCGTGTGGTTCGGGTGACGGGAGCGGCCGACTGATGGGCCGGCGTGTCCTCATCACCGGGCTGGGCAGCTTCTGGGGCGGCCGGGTGGCCCAGGCCCTGGAGACCGACCCGAACGTCGAGGTCATCGTCGGGCTCGACCGGATGGAGCCGACCATGGAGCTGGAGCGCACCGAGTACGTGCGTGCCGACCAGAGCTACTCCATCCTCGCTCGCATTGTGAAGGCCACCCAGGTCGACACCATCCTGCATACCTTCCTGGCCGTCGACTCCAGCCAGATGAGCGGGCGCACGCTGCACGAGATCAACGTCATCGGCACCATGAACCTGCTGGCCGCGGCCGGCGCGGCCGACAGCTCGGTGCGCCACATCGTGGTGAAGTCGTCCACGCTCGTCTACGGCTCCACGCCGGAGGACCCGCAGTGGTTCACCGAGGAGGGCACCCGGGCGCGCACGCCCAAGACGCGGGTGGAGCGTTCGCTCCTCGAGGTCGAGTCGTACATCCGCGACTTCGCCGAGGACAACCCGCACGTGGCCGTGAGCCTGCTGCGCTTCGCCAACGTGCTGGGCACCGACATCGTCACGCCGCTGACCAAGGCGCTCGACCTCCCGATGGTGCCGTCCATCTTCGGGTTCGATCCTCTGATGCAGTTCATCGAGGAGGACGACGTCATCCGCTCCATCGAGTTCGCCATGCGCAACCAGCTGTCCGGCATCTTCAACGTGGCCGGTGACGGCCGGCTGCCGTGGAGCGAGGTGGCCGCCCTCTCGGGTAAGCGCACCTTCCCCCTTCCGGCCATCGGCACGGGACTGGCGGCGGCGCCCTTGGCCCGCCTCGGCCTGGTCGACCTGCCGCCCGAGGTGCTCGACCTGCTGCGCTACGGCCGGGGGGCCGACAACCGGCGCATGAAGCAGGCCGGCTTCTCCTACGGATTCACGTCGGCCGGCGCGGTGGAGAGCTACGCCAAGGCCAGCCGCCTGCGCCGGGTGGTGGGCAACGCCCGGCCTGCGTACCACTACGAGCGGGACGTCGAGAACTTCTTCCGCCGCTCCCCGGCCGTCGTTCGTGATCCCTCGTGAGCGCCATCCGCATCGAGGTCGCCGACCATGTGGCGACCCTCACCCTGGACGAGCCGGACAGCCGCAACGCCCTGTCGGCCGAGATGGTGGCCGAGATCGTGGGCGCCTTCGACGGCTTCGAGGCCAACGACGAGGTGCGGGCCGTGGTGATCACCGGCGCCTCGCCGGCATTCTGCGCCGGGGCGAACCTCGGCAACCTGGGCGAGGCCGCCGAGGAGGGGCTGCGCGCCATCTACGAAGGGTTCCTGCGAGTGGGCCGCTCGCCGCTGCCCACAGTCGCCGCCGTCAACGGTGCCGCCGTGGGCGCGGGCATGAACCTGGCCCTGTGTTGCGACGTGCGGGTGGCGGGAACGTCGGCCCGCTTCGACACCCGCTTCTTGCACCTGGGCCTTCACCCGGGTGGCGGGCACACGTGGATGCTGCAACGCATCGCGGGCCCGCAAACGGCCAAAGCCATGGTGCTGTTCGGCCAGGTGCTCGACGGCCAGGCCGCGGCCGACCGGGGCCTGGTGTGGTCGTGCGTGCCCGACGACCGGCTCCCGGCCGCGGCCCACGAGCTGGCGGCCGCCGCCGCCCAGAACCCGCCCGAGCTGGCGCGCCGCACCAAGCAGACCATGCAGGCCGTCACCGCCCTCGACGAGCACGACGACGCCGTCGACACCGAGATCGAGGCCCAGCTCTGGTCGTTGCAACAGCCCTACTTCGCCGAGCGCCTGGCCGCCCTGCAAGCCAAGATCAGCAGCAGCCGGCCCTAGCGCGCCGAGCGAGCGCCCGCGAGCGAGCGCCCGCCCGCCCCGCATTCTCGTAACGCTGGGGAGCACATAGGCGGCGCCAGCGTTACGAGAACGCTGGAAGGCGGGCGGGTTACAGCCAGGCGGCGGCGAACGCGTCCCGGCGGGTATCCCACTCCTCGGCGGTGATGGCGAACCGGATGTGGTCCTCCCACGCGCCGTTGATCTTCAGGTACCGCGTGGCCACGCCCTCGTCGCGCAGCTCGAGCTTCTCCACCACCCGCCGGCTGGGCCGGTTGCGGGGGATGATCGACACCTGCACGCGATGGAGGTCGAGGTCATCGAAGGCGAACCGGAACAGCACCACGGCCGCCTCGGGCGTGTACGAGTTGCCGGCCAGCGCCTGGTCGATCCAGTACCCCACGTAGGCGTTCTGGAACGGCCCCCGCTGGATGCTCGACAGGTTGATCTCGCCCCCGAAACGCCCGTCCACGAAGACGCCGAACCCGTAGCCCGTGCCCAGCTGGCGCTCCCGCTCGCGGGCGCCGCAGCGAGCGGCGAACGCCCGGGCGTCCTCCACCACGTCGGGGGCGCCGGGCGACGGGGAGGGCTCCCACTTGGTGAGCCAGTCGCCGCAGCGCCGGCGCACCTCCCGCCACTCGTCGAAGTCGGACGACACCAGCGGGCGCAACAGCACCCGCCGGCCGGCCAGCTCGAGTGGAAGCGTGCGGATCACCGGGTCACCGCGTCACCGGCCGAGCTCTTCTGCCATGGCCGCGAGCAACAGGCTGACGTTTCGACGCCTGGCCCCGTGGCCCATGAGGCCGATGCGCCACACCTTCCCGGCGTAGGCGCCCGCCCCGCCGCCGATCTCGATGCCGTACCGGGTGAGCAGCGTCGACCGGAAGGCGGCGTCCTCCACACCATCGGGGATGACGACGGTGGTGAGCTCGGGCAGGCGGTACCCGCTCGCCGCGAACAGCTCCAGGCCCAGCTTCTGCAGGCCGTCCTGCAGCAGCCCACCCGCCTCGGCGTGGCGAGCCCACGACGCCTCCAGCCCCTCCTCCAGCAGCACGCCCAGACCGGCGTGCAGGGCGTACACCATGGAGATGGGGGCGGTGTGGTGGTACTTGCGGGCGCCGGTGGTAGCCGCGTAGTCGCCGATCATGCCCAGGTCGAGGTACCACGACTGGGACTTGGCCACCCGCCGCTCCCGGGCCCGCTCGTTCATGCTGAACGGCGCCAGCCCGGGCGGCACGCCCAGGCACTTCTGGGTACCGCTGTAGACGATGTCGACGCCCCACTCGTCGATCTCCACGGGGATGCCGCCGAGCGAGGTGACGCAATCGACCAGCAGCAGGGCATCGCCCTTGCCCTCCCCCAGCAGGGCCACGTCGTTGCGCACGCCGGTGGACGTCTCGGCGTGGACGACGGCGATCACCTTGGGTGACGGGTGGGCGTCGAGCAGTTGCTGCGGGTCGACGGGCTGGCCCCAAGGGGTGTCGACCCGAACGACCTCGGCGCCGCAGCGCCCGGCCACGTCGCACATGCGCTCGCCGAACAGGCCGTTGACCCCGACCACGACCACGTCGCCCGGACCCACCACGTTGACGAAGGCAGCTTCCATGCCCGCCGATCCCGTGCCGCTGATGGGCAGCGTCAGCGGGTTGGCGGTGCGGAACGCGGTGCGCAACCGGTCGCACGTCTCGTCCAGCAGGGCGATGAAATCCGGGTCGAGGTGCCCGAGCACCGGGCTCGCCAACGCCTGCAGCACTTCGGGGTAGGGATTCGAGGGCCCGGGGCCCAACAGGATGCGGTCGGCCAGCACCGCGCGAACTTTACGGGACGGGCGCACGAGGCGGGTTCGTCAGCGCAGGTGACGATCGAAGAAGGCGACGATCTCGGGCCACAGCTCGTGGGCCGGCCCTTCCCGGTAGCTGGGGCGGTAGTCGGCGAGGAACGCGTGGCCGGCGCCGTCGAAGACCTTGACGGTGGCGTCCTTGCCCAGCGCATCGAGGCGCGACCGCAGCTCGGCGAGCACGTCGGGCGAGGGGTTCTCGTCCTCGATGCCGCCCACGGCCAGCAGGGGGCAGGTCAGATTGCCGACCAGGTCGATCACCGGCGTGGGGCGGGACGGGGTGGTGAGGTCGTCGGGCGTGGCCCGGTCGATGAAGCCGCCCCAGCAGTCGACGGCGGCGTCGACGGCCACGCTCGAACAGGCGAACAGCAGCGTCTGGCGACCGCCCGAGCAGAAGCCCACGCAGCCCACCTTGCCGGTGGCGTCGTCCAGGGCGCGCAGGTAGGCGGCGCCGGCCTCCAGGTCGGCCACCACCTGCGGGTCGGGCGTGCCCCACATCTTCCCCAGCACGGAGGGCATGTCGCCGGGTGTGGGCAAGCCGACCCGCGTGTAGAGGTTGGGCGCCAGGGCATCGAAGCCGGCGTTGGCGAAGCGGCGGGCGAGGTCGTGGATGTGGTCGTTGGGACCGAAGGCCTCGTGGATGACGATCACCGCGGGGCGAGGCCCCGGCTCGGTGGGCCGGGCCAGGTAGGCCTCGATCTCCGTGTCGCCGTTCCGGTAGGTGACCGGGCCCGCCGTCACCCTGCTCTCGTCGGTCACTGCGCCGGGCACTGCTGTCATGAATGCTCCTTTGTGCTCAGTTGGCTGGCCACGAGCCCGTCCAGGATGTCGGCCTCCGACACCAGGCACTCGTCGAACTCGAAGTTGCGCATCACCGCCACCAGCACGGCTGCCCCACCGACGATCACGTCCGCCCGCGCCTCCTCCAGGCCCGGGTTGTGGATGCGCTGGCTCCGGGACTCGGTGGCGAGGGTGCGGAACACGTCCTCGGCCGCCGCCTTGGTGAGGACGAAGTGGTGGATGCGATCGCGGTCGTACTCGGCCAACCCGATCTCCACCGCGGCCACGGTCGACACCGTGCCGGCCAGGCCCACCAACCGCCGCGCCTCCTTCACCGCGGGGATCTCGCGGCGCACGTCCTCCAGGTACGAGTGGATGACGGATATGGCCTGCGACAGCTCCTCCGGGGCGGGCGGGTCGGAGTGGATGAACCTCTCGGTGACGCGCACGCAACCCACGTCGATGGACACCACGCCCTCGGCTTCGGTGGTGCCCACCACGAACTCGGTGGACCCGCCCCCGATGTCGACGACGAGGAAGGGACCGTCGGCGGGATCGAGCTCGGCGGTGGCGCCGGCGAACGACAGGCGGCCCTCCTCGTCACCCGGCAACAGCACAGGGCGCACGCCCACGACCGCTTCGGCGGTGTCGAAGAAGTCGTCCCGGTTCGACGCGTCGCGCGCCGCGGAGGTGGCCGTGATGCGCACCTTGCTGACGTCCAGCCGGTCCATCACCTCGCGGTACTCGCGCAGCACGGCGACGGTGCGGTCGATGGCCTCGGGAGCCAGGCGGCGGGTGGCGTCGACGCCCTGCCCCAGCCGGGTGATGCGCATGAGGCGTTCGAGCGTGTGCCCCTGGTCGTCGGCCACCAGGAGGCGCGTGGAGTTGGTGCCGCAGTCGATGGCAGCGATGCTCACGCCCCGCCCTCCGGCTGGTGAGCCAACCGGCCGGCGACCCAACGGCCCACGGGGTCATCGCCCCCGGCCAGGTGCCAGGCGTAGTGGGCGTGCAGGCACTTCACGCCCTGGCGGGTGCCGCCCACGCCGCCGCTCGGCCGGGGGCCGGCATGCGACGCCGGCACCAGCGCGTCCCGCTCGGCCGCGTACCGGCCATGGGCGGCGGCCAACTCCTCGGGATCGACGGCCGCGGTGGCCGCCCGCACGCCGCCGTCCGCTTCCAGCCGGGCCACGGCCTCGCGAGCCCGGTCGCCGACCAACCAGTACAGCGTGGGCATGGGCGTGCCGTCTTCCAGCAGGGGCGCGTTGCGGATGACCAACGGCTCGCCCGCATCGTCCCTGACCACGACCTCGTAGGCGCCGCGGGGCTGGCGGCCGAGCAGCGTGACCACCCGCTCGTGGTCGTGCATGGCGTCAGCCCTGGCGACGGCGGCGGCGCCGCTTGCGGCGGCGGATGAACAGCCAGATGGCGAACAGGGCACCGATCAGCGGGGCGAAACGCTTGGCCACCGAGCCGCCGGCCACGTCGAGCAGGTCCACGGGCTCGGCCGGTGGGCGAGGCGGCGGGGGCGCGGACGTCGCGGTGGGCTCGCCGCTCGCCGCCGCCGTGCTCGCGGGGGCGGCCGCGGCGGCCGTGGCCTGGTCGCCCAGCACGGTCGACTCCAGGCAGGCGACGAACTGGTTCAGCAGCTTGCCGCTCACGTCGGCCAGCACGCCCCGCCCGAACTGAGCGACCTTGCCGGTGATGGCCAGGTCGGTGACCACGCTGACCTTGGTGCCGTCGCCGTCCGGCACCAGCGTGGCGGTGATGGTGGCGTTGGCATTGCCCGCGCCCCGCGTGTCCCGGCCTTCGGCCTTCAGCACGGCGCGGTGGTTGGTGTCGTCCTTCTCCTGGAAGGTGGCTTTGCCCTTGTACTGGGCGGTGATGGGCCCGACCTTCACCTTCACCACGCCGCGGTACTCCTCGCCCTCCACCTCCTGCAGCTCCGCGCCGGGGAGACAGGGGGCGATGCGCTCGACATCGGTGAGCACCGACCATGCCTGGTCCACGGGTACACCCACCCGGAACTCGTTTGTCAGCTCCATGCCGTCAGATCCTCCACGGTGTCGACGTCGAACGGATCGCCTGGGCACGCTACTTGCCCAACCAGGTCGGGCCGAGCCAGCATCAGCACGCGGGCGCCAGTGTCGCCCGTTGTGGGCAGGAATGACCACACTTCGGCCGCCAGCCGGACCGGGTTGCCCCGCCGACCGCCGTAGGTCGCCACCGCGATGGGCGGGGCGGGCGGGGCGTCTGCCACCAGCCGCCACGCCTCGGCCGTCACCCCGGGTTGGTCGCCCAGGCCGACCACCACGGCGTCGTGGCCTCGCTCGGCCGCGGCCCGCACGCCGGCCTGCAGTGACGTGGCCTGGCCCTCGGTCCATCGCTCGTTGCGCACCTCGAGAGCGCCGGGCGGCACCGGGACGTCCACGGCCCCGGTGACCACGAGGACGTCGTCGAGCCCGGCCTGCACGGCGGCCTCGATGGCCCACTCGACCACGGGCCGGTCCCGCCACCGCGCCAGCAGCTTGTGCCCCTCACCCGTCCACCGGGTGCCTCCCCCCGCGGCCAGGACGACGGCGGCCGTGGTCACGCCCGGCTCAGGCCGACCAGCGCACGGGCACGACCGTGTGCGTGCCCGACAAGCCCTTCAGCTCCACCTGGCGGGGCTCCTCGAAGTGGAACTCGCCCGTGCCCACCACCAACTCCTTGAGCAGGTTGGACACCAGGATCTGGCCGCCGCACGCCTCGTTGGCGATGCGCGACGCCACGATCACCGTCTTGCCCAGGAAGTCGTCGTTGTCCTTGATGGCCTCGCCCGTGTGCAGGCCCATGCGCACCTTCACCGGCTCGTCCGGATGGGTGCGGTTGTAGGCGGCCAGCTCGTGCTGCACGGCCTGGGCGCAGCGCAGGGCCTTGCTGGCCGAGTCGAAGGCGATCATGAAACCGTCGCCCTGCGACTTCACCTCGAAACCGTGGCAAGCGGCCACGTTCCCCCGCACGATCTTGTTGTGCACCCGGATGATGTCCTGGGCCTGGCGGTCGCCCAGCCGCTCGTTCATGGCCGAGAAGCCCTCGATGTCCGAGAACAGGATGGTGACGGTGCCGCCCGGCGCCTGGGGCGGCAACCGGAAGGACGGGCTGGCCTCCACCTGGTCGCGAAGCGACGGCGGCACCTTGGTCTCGATCACCTCGAACGCCTTCTCCACCGCCCGCTCGATGCCGGCGGCCAGGCGCTCGGCCCGGGCGTTGCCCACCCGCTCCTGCCTGCTCTTCACCGAGACACCGCCCATGAGGGAGAACGCGTGCACCCGCACCACGGGCGAGCCGGGCAGCCGGGGCACGTCCTTCACCCGTCGCTCGTTGCCGCCCATGAGGGCGAAACCGTTGAGCTCCACTTCGATGCCCTCGGGCACGACGATCTCGACGCCGCCCATGATGGCGTAGGCCTTGATGAAGACCTCGGGCCCGTCGATCTCGGCCTGGCGCAGGTCGACCTCGCAACCGCCCATGAAGGCGAGGACGTGGGTTTCGGGCGCCGGCCGCCACCGGCCCTTGGCCGACCCGCCGCTCATGATCCCGACGATCCAGTTGCGCACCGGCCGGCGGTGTTTGGCCGGGGCCGCAGGCACCGGCTCCAGCTCTGCGGCGGTGGCGCCGGGCAGGTCGATCAGCACCGCCTCCAGGTCGCCCTTGGTGCGGGCCGCGAACACCCCGCCCACCCGGTCGGAGAACTCGTCGAGGGTGAGGCGGCCCTCGCTGCAGTGCTGGCGCAGGAAGTCGACGGCCTGGTTGCGGTCGGCGTCCGAGATGCGAATGCTGGGCGGCTGGTCAGGCTCGATCGGCAGCATGGGGTGCGTCTCCCCCGGCATGGATAGGACCCTCAGTGTCGCGCAGAGAGGGCGCCCGCTTCCCCTTTGTGTCGTCCGCCCGGAAGCGAATGATCTCGGCGAGGATGGACACGGCCGTCTCCTCGGGCGTGCGGGCGCCGATGTCGAGGCCGATGGGCGCCAGGACCCGGGCCAGCTCCTCCTCGGTCACGCCCGCGTCGAGCAGGCGCTTGTTGCGCTCCTCGGTGGTGCGCCGCGATCCCATGGCGCCGATGTAGCCGGCGTTGGTCTGGAGGGCGGCGACGATGGCGGGCACGTCGAACTTGGGGTCGTGGGTGAGGACGCACACCACGTCCCGGGGCCCGAGGGACGAGCCCACCTTGGCCAGGTGGCGATCGGGCCAGTCGACGACGATGTCGTCGGCCATGGGGAACCGGGCGGGGGTGGCGAACACGGGCCGGGCGTCGCACACCGTGACCCGGTAGCCGAGGACCTTGGCCACCCGGGCCAGGGCGGCGGTGAAGTCGACCGCGCCGAAGATCACCATCTGGGGCGGCGGGGCGAAGGACTCGATGAAGACGGTGACGTCCTCTTCGCGGGCCTCGCCGTGGAGGCCGTAGTGGCGGGTGACGGTGAAGGCGGATGTGAGCTCGGCCAGGGCGTCGCGGGCCACCACCCGGTCGAGGTCGGGATCGCCGGTGGTGCCCGTGTGCCGGCCGTCGGGCCAGGCCACCAACGTGGCGCCCGGGTTGGGGCCCTTGACCACGGTGGCGAAGGCCACGGGGTCGTCACCCCGGACGTGCTCGGTGAGGTCGGGCTGGAGGGGCTCGACGAAGACGTGCACGGTGCCGCCGCACGTGAGCCCCACGGCGAAGGCCTCGTCGTCCGAGTAGCCGAACGTGCACAGCTTGGGTTGGCCGGTGGCCAGCACGTCGAGGGCCTCGGTGACCACCGCGCCCTCCACGCAGCCGCCCGACACCGAGCCGGCCACCTCGCTCTCCTCGCTCACCGCCATGGTGGCGCCCGGGTCCCGGGGCCCGGAGCCCTCGACACCCACCACCCGGGCCAGCGCCACCCGCTTGCCCGCCTTCTGCCAGCGGTCGATGTCCTTCAGGACCTCTTTCATGTCTGCTCCAGCTTCGCAAGCTTCGTGTCGCTCATGCCGTCCCGACCACCTTTGCCAATTGGTCCAACGAGGCCACCGAGTGGCCCTCGACGAATGCATCAACGTACGGGAGGGCCGCCGCCATCCCTTGGGCCAGCGGGGCGTAGCCGGGCGACGCCTTGAGCGGGTTCACCCACACCACCCGCCGGGCCACGCGGGACAGGCGGGCCATCTCGGCGCCGAGCAGGGCGGGGTCGCCCCGGTCCCACCCGTCGGAGAGGATGACGACCACCGCGCCCCGGGCCATGCCGCGAGCACCCCAGCGGTCGTTGAAGGCGCGCAGGCCTTCGCCCAGGCGGGTGCCGCCCGACCAGTCCTGCACGGCGTGGGCGGCCGCGGCCAGGGCGGCATCGGGATCGTGGGCGTGCGCGGCCAGCTCGCGGGTGATGCGCGTGACGCGCGTGCCCAGGGCGAAGGCCTCCACCCGGCCGGGCTTGCGGGCGCTGACGGCGGCGTGCAGGAAGCGGGCGAGGGCCCGGGCGTAGGGCTCCATGGAACCGCTCACGTCGCACAGCAAGATGAGTCGGCGGGGCCGGTGGGTGCGGCCCCGGTAGCGCCGGTGCACGGGCTCGCCGCCCGTGCGCAGGGCGTCGCGCATGGTGGCGGCCACGTCGGGCGCGCCCCGCCGGGCCGGGCGCAGGCGGCGGCTCCGGCGCAGGGCTGCGGTCACCCGCAGGTCGGCGATGAGGCGGTGGGCCTCGTCTCGCTCGCCGGGCGTGTACGCGGCGAAGTCCTTCTGGCGCAGGACCTCGACCGCGCTCCATGGGCCGACCTCGACCTCGACGGTCTCCTGGGGCTCGGGTTCGTCGGGCTCGTCGGGCGCGTCGGGCTCGTCGTCGGGCACCGTCACCCCGTCCCAGAAGGCGGCGAAGGCGGCGTCGTAGGCGCGGACGTCGTCCGGCCTGCGGGTGAGGGTGGCCCGGCCTGCCCAGTACACCGGCTCACGCTCGTCGAGGCCGGTGCGGCCGAGGGCGGTGGCGAAGGCGATGACGCTGTCCGTGGGGACGTCGAGGCCCGCGCCGCGCAGCACGGCGGCGAACGCCACAGCCATCTCCTCGGGCTCGGCCACGCGTCCAGTCTGCCGAACGTGCCAGTGTTCGGCTATGCGCGACGGACTGACGGACGAGGTGCGGGACCTGCGGGCCCGCATGCGGGACTTCATCGACAACCAGGTCATCCCCCAGGAGGCGGTGCTCGAAGAGGGCGGCTCCGAGGCAGGCGAAGCCATGGAAGCGCTCAAGTCCGAGGCCAAGGAGCGGGGGCTGTGGGCCCTCGGTCACCCCGAGGAGATCGGCGGCGGCGGGCTCCCGTTCATGAGCTTCGTGTACCTGAACGAGATCATCGGCCGCTCCGAGTACGGCCAGGTGGCCGTGGGCTCGGTGTCCATGCAGGACTCGATCATGCTGCACCTCTACGCCGACGACGAGCAGCGCGAGCGCTGGCTCAAGCCGTTGGTGAACGGCGACATCTACCCGTCCGTGGGTCTCACCGAGCCCGAGGTCGCGGGGTCCGATCCCACCCTCATGCAGACCACCGCCGTGCTCGACGGCGACGAGTGGGTGATCAACGGGCACAAGTGGTTCACCACCGGCGCCAACCGGGCCGCCTTCACCACCGTGTTCGCCAAGACCGACCCCGACGCCGGCAGCCCGTACCTCCAGTTCTCGTCGATCATCGTCCCCACCGACACGCCCGGGTACGACATCGTGCGCGTCGTGCCCACCATGGGCCACACCGGCGGCGGGCACTGCGAGGTGCGGTACGACGACGTGCGGGTGCCGGCGTCCAACCTGCTGGGCCAGCGGGGTGAGGGCTTCCTCATCGCCCAGAAGCGCCTGGGGCCAGGGCGCATCTTCCACTGCATGCGCTGGCTGGGCCAGGCCCAGCGCGCCTTCGAGCTCATGTGCGAGCGGGCGACAACGCGGTGGGCGCACGGGTCGTACCTGTCGCAGAAGGGCGAGATCCAGCGGTACGTGGCCGAGTCAGCCGCCCAGATCCAGGGCGCTCGGCTCATGACGCTCGACGCGGCCGAGGCCATGGACTCGGGCAGCGATGCCCGCGTCGAGATCAGCCTCATCAAGTTCCACGGCGCCCAGATGCTGCACGACGTGATCGACCGGGCCATCCAGGTGCACGGGGCGTTGGGCGTCACGTCGGACACGCCCCTCGAGAAGATGTACCGGGAAGCCCGGTATGGCCGGATCTACGACGGACCGGACGAGGTGCACCGCATGGTGGTGGCCCGGCGCCTGCTCAAGGACCCGGCGTCGGCGCCCTGGCTGGAGTGACGAGGGTCATGTTCCGGTGAGGGCGGACGAGGCGTACCCTGCCGAGTGATGGCTATCGAACGTCAGCGCCGGCGCAACACCCTCAGCCGCATGGACGACGCCCTGCTCGTGGTGGTCGGGATCGTCGCCGTCCTGGCCGTCCTCAGCATCGTGGGCTTCGTGGTCCACGCCGTGTTCTTCTTCGTGAAGGTCGCGGTGGCCGCGGTGCTCTTCGGCCTCATCTTCCGCTTCATCGCCGGCCGCCGCTCCTAGCCCCCCCCCCCCCCCC
>DASRGI010000170.1:0-4109 GCA_035651095.1 Acidimicrobiales bacterium
TGCCGCAGGAGCCGGTGCTCGACGCGACCAAGGACGTGAAGGGCAACGTCGAGCTCGCGGTGAAGGAGACCAAAGATCTGCTGCGGCGGTTCGAGGAGGTCTCGAACAAGTTCTCCGATCCAGACGCGGACATGGACAAGCTGATGGCCGAGCAGGCCAAGCTGCAGGACAAGATCGACGCGGTCAACGGCTGGGAGCTCGATCGCACGCTCGAGATCGCGATGGACGCCTTGCAGCTGCCGCCGCCGGACGCCGACGTGTCGAAGCTGTCGGGCGGCGAGAAGCGCCGCGTGGCGCTGTGCCAGGTGCTGCTGTCGAAGCCGGACATGCTGCTGCTCGACGAGCCGACCAACCACCTCGACGCCGAGTCGGTCGCCTGGTTGGAGCGGACGCTGCAGGACTACCCGGGCACGGTGGTGGCCGTCACCCACGACCGCTACTTCCTCGACAACGTGGCCGGCTGGATCCTCGAGCTGGACCGGGGGGCGGGCATCCCCTGGGAGGGCAACTACTCGTCGTGGCTGGAGCAGAAGCAGGCGCGCCTGGCCAACGAGGAGAAGGCCGACAAGGCCCGCCAGCGCACGCTGGAACGAGAGCTGGAGTGGGTGCGCATGGCCCCCCGAGCCCGCCAGGCCAAGGCCAAGGCCCGGGTCAACGCCTACGAGCAACTGCTGGCCGACGCCAACTCGGGCAACGCCGACCGGCAGGAGAAGCTCGAGATCGCCATCCCACCCGGCCCCCGCCTGGGCGACGTGGTGGTCGAGGCCGGCGCCGTGTCCAAGGGGTTCGGCGACAACCTGCTCATCGACGACCTCACCTTCACCCTCCCGCCCGGCGGCATCGTCGGCGTGGTCGGGCCCAATGGGGCGGGCAAGACCACGCTGTTCCGCATGGTCGTCGGAACCGAGAAGCCCGACGGCGGTGAGCTGCGCGTGGGGCCCACCGTGCAACTCGCTTACGTCGACCAATCCCGCGACGTGCTCGACGCCGGCAAGACGGTCTACGAGGAGATCACCGGCGGCGTCGACCACCTGGTGGTGGGCGGCCGGGAGATCCACGGCCGGGCCTACGTCGCCGGGTTCAACTTCAAGGGCTCGGACCAGCAGAAGAAGGTGGGCGACCTGTCGGGCGGCGAGCGCAACCGCGTGCACCTGGCCAAGGTCCTCACGTCGGGGGGCAACGTGCTGCTCCTCGACGAGCCCACCAACGACCTCGACGTCGACACCCTGCGGGCCCTGGAGGACGCGCTTCTCGCCTTCGCCGGCTGCGCGGTGGTGATCAGCCACGACCGGTGGTTCCTCGACCGCATCGCCACCCACATCCTCGCCTTCGAGGGCGACTCCCGGGTGTTCTGGTACGAGGGCAGCTACACCGACTACGAGGCCGACCGGCACAAGCGCCTGGGCGCCGAGGCCGACCAGCCCCACCGCATCAAGTACAAGCCGCTGGTCCGGGGGTGACGCCGCGGGCCGTCCGCCGGCTGGTGGCCCTGGTGTGCGTGGCCGGCATCGCCGGGATGATCGTCGGATCGATCGCGGACAACAACGCCGTCGCTCTCACGTTCGGCTTGGCCACGGCCGTCGCCGCGCTGTGCCTCATCGTCGCCACCGCCGTCGCCAAGCCGGCGTCGCGCGGGACCGAGGCAGGAGCGGTCGTGGAGGCGCGCATCGCAGAGCTGGTGGAGCAGGGGATGGACGAAAAGGCCTTGCGGGCACTGGTCCAGGCGGCCGTCGAGGTGGGCCGGGAACAACGATGAGAGGTGCCGGGGGCAGGTGCACGGCGGACGCACCCGCGCCCCGGCAATCACACGTTCGCACCCACAGCGCCTGGAGTCAATGCCACGTGCGGAGAACCTGCACGGGTTCGGGTGGCGGTGCCGTAGGGTGGCGGTATCGCACGGGTGCCCCATTGCCTCAATTCACTCGGGACGGTGCCGATGAAAGTGTCATGGCGAACGCAGTTGTGATGAAGAGCCGGGCAGTCCTCCGACCGATCGAGCCGGGGAACTCGGCCATGTGCGCACGCTGCGGCGCGCCGGTGAAGTTCGTGGCCCGGGCCCAGCTCAAGCAGGTCATCGCCAACGTGTACAAGGACGGAACGTGGGATCGCGTCGAGCACTACCACAGCGAGTGCTACGACGAGGCGGGCAAGCCCTACGGCGATCCGGCCGCCTGAGCCAGGTAACTTTGGCGGGGTGCGCACCCGCGTCACCCGGGCCTTCTCCTTCGAGGCCGCTCACCAGCTCCCGTGGCATCCCGGCAAGTGTCGGCGCCTGCACGGGCACCATTACCGCGTCGAGGTGACGGTCGAGGGCCCCCTCGACGAGCACGGCGTGGTGCTGGATTTCGACGACCTCAAGCGGGTGGTCACGGCCGAGATCCTCGACCGCTTCGACCACCAGTACCTCAACGAGTTCTTCGACAACCCCACCGCCGAGATCGTGGCCGCCGACGTCTGGAAGCGCCTCGAATCGAAGGGCCTGGCCGTGGTGCGGGTGCGGCTGTGGGAGACGCCCGACTCGTCCGTCGAGCTGGTGGCCGACTGATGGCCGGTCGATGAGCGGCAGCGTCGTCGTCCTCTCGGGCGGGCTCGACTCCACCGTGTGCCTGGCCCTGGCCGTGGAACAGGCCAGCCCCGTCACCGCCCTCACCTTCGACTACCGCCAGCGCCATTGGGTCGAGCTCGACCACGCCGCCGGGGTGGCCGGGTACTACGGCGTCGAGCACGAGGTCGTGCGCCTCGAACTCCCCCGCTGGACGTCGGCCCTCACCGACAAGAACGTCGACGTGCCCGAGGCCGGGGCCAGCGGCGACGAGATCCCCCCCACGTACGTGCCCGGGCGCAACCTCATCTTCCTGTCCGTGGCTGCCGGCGTGGCCGAGGTGCACGGCGCCGACGCCGTGTACCTGGGCGTCAACGCGCTCGACTACAGCGGGTACCCCGACTGCCGCCCCGAGTTCATCGAGGCCTTCACCGAGGCTGCCAACCTGGCGTTGAAGCGAGGTTCCGAAGGCCACCTCATCGACGTGCGCACGCCGCTCATGGAGCTGGCCAAGGCCGAGATCGTGCAGCTGGGGCTGGAGCGAGGGGCGCCCCTCCACCTCACGTGGTCGTGCTACCGGGGCGGCACGGTGCCCTGCGGCCGGTGCGATTCGTGCGCCCTGCGGGCCAAGGGGTTCGCCGAGGCGGGGGTGGCCGACCCGGCCCTCTCCTGATGGGCGATCCGGCCTCGCTGATCGTCAGCGAGGTTTTCGGGCCCACCATCCAGGGCGAGGGGCCGTCGGTGGGCCGGCGAGCAGGGTTCGTGCGGCTGGGCCGGTGCAACCTGGCGTGCACGTGGTGCGACACGCCCTACACGTGGGACTGGTCGCGCTTCGACCCCGCCGTCGAGCTGCGCCGGGCCGGCGTGGCCGAGGTGGTGGCCGAGGTCGAGGCCATGGACGTGCCCCTGGTGGTCGTCACCGGGGGCGAGCCCCTGCTGCAACAGTCGGCGTTGGTCGAGCTGCTGGCGGCGCTGGCGGCACCGGGCCGGCGCATCGAGGTGGAGACGGCGGGGACGTTGGCCCCGTCGCCCGAGCTGGTCGCCCTGGTCGACCAGTTCAACGTCTCGCCCAAGTTGGCCAATTCTGGGAACCCGGTGGAGCGGCGGTGGCGGCCCGGCGTGCTGGGCGCGTTCTCGGCCACCGGCAAGGCCATCTTCAAGTTCGTCGTGACCGGCCCGGATGATCTGGCGGAGGTGGCGACCATGGACGTGGCGCCCGTGTGGATCATGCCCGAGGGCACCGACCCCGCAGTGCTCCAGCGCCGCCTGGCCGAGCTGGTGGAACCGGTGCTCGCCCGGGGGTGGAATCTCACGCCCCGCCTGCACGTGGCCATCTGGGGAGACCGGCGGGGCGTTTAAGTGCGCTTTGGGCGCTGCCGATGATCCTCTGGTGAGCGACCTCCATCTCGGCGACGACCCGCAGGTGCGGGCCATGGTGGCGCTGGTCGAAGCCCAGGCCGCGCAGATCACGTCCCTGCGGGACGCGGTGACGGCGTTGGAGGGCCGCCTCGCCATCCGGGGGGCGCTCGACAACGTGGTGCTCGACTCCGTGCGAGTCCCCATGGAC
>DASRGI010000171.1:0-2689 GCA_035651095.1 Acidimicrobiales bacterium
CTCGACGAGGCCGAGTCCTCCGGGGCGACGGTGCGCCACCTCGGCCAGAAGCTCGACCCGTCGGGATGGGACCGCGGCCATTTCATGCTGCCGAGCGTCGTCACCGGCCTCAGCCCCGACGCCACGCTGGTGACCGAGGAGCAGTTCGGCCCGACGGTGCCGGTCGTCCCCTACCGCACCCTCGATGAGGGACTGCGCCTCGTCAACGACACTCGGTTCGGCCTGTGCGCCTCCGTGTGGAGCTCCGACGAGGACCGCGCCTTCGAAGTCGCCCGCCGGGTGGAGGCGGGATCGGTCTTCATCAACAGCCACGTGTTCGACTCGCTCGATCCGCGGGCGCCCTTCGGCGGTATGAAATCAAGCGGCCTCGGCCGGGAGTTCGGGGGCTACGCCTTCGACTCGTACACCGAGTACCAGACGATCAGCCGCCGAACGGGCCCTCCCGGCGAGCCGCTGTCCTAGAGAGGCACTGCCCATGGCCACGAACCGGATCACGGTCGGCGACATCAACGGCATCGTCGGGATCGTCCCGACGCCCGCCACCGAAGACGCCGCCCGGTGGGACGCCGACCAGACGGTCGATCTGGACGAGACGGCGAAGATGGTGGAGATGGTCGTGGCGGGCGGGACCGACGTCCTGCTCACGAACGGCACGTTCGGCGAGTGCGCCACGCTCACCGGCGACGAGCTCTACACCTTCGTCGACACGGTGGTCCAGACCGTGGGCGGCCGGATCCCCGTCTTCGCCGGCGCGACCACGTTGAACACGCGCGACACCGTCGCCCGGGGCCGCAAGCTGGCGGCACTCGGCGTCGACGGCCTGTTCGTGGGCCGTCCGATGTGGCTGCCCCTCGACGAGCAGCAGCTGGTGCAGTACTACCGCGACGTGGCCGAGGCGGTGCCCGAGATGGCGCTGATCGTCTACGACAACCCCGGGGCCTTCAAGGGGAAGATCTCTTCCCGGGCCTACCAGGAGCTGGCCTCCATCCCCCAGGTCGTGGCGGCGAAGCACATCGGTCTCCTCCTCGGCGGGGGCGCCTTCATCGAGGACCAGAAGGCGGTGGGCAACCGCATCCGGCTGCTCCCGCTCGAGAACGACTGGCACTACGCCGCCCAGCTGTTCCCCGACGAGGTCACCGCCTGCTGGTCCGGCAACGTCGTGTGCGGCGCCGCTCCGCTGATGGCGTTGAAGGCCGCCGTCGGCGGGCGCGACTGGACCGACGCGGCGGCCATCGCCACGCAGTTGGAGTGGGCCCTCGAGCCGCTGTTCCCGGACGGGAACTTCGAGCTCTTCATGCGCTACAGCATCCAGATCGACAACGCCGAGTTCGCCGCCGCCGGCCTGATCAACCCGGGCCCGACCCGACCGCCCTACCAGCACGCCCCGGAGCGGGTCCTCGAGTCCGGCCGGGAATGCGGCCGCCGGTGGCGGGCGCTGCACGACCGGTACTCGCTGGCCACGGCCGACGTGGCCCTGCGGGCCTGACCCGAGAGGAGCCACGGGTGAGCATGCGCGTCAAGACCCTGGAGGAGTTCGACCGGGAGCTGGCCGACGCCCACATGCGGGGGCAGTGGCAGTACGACCGGCTGCTGGAGCAGGTCATCGGCGGCCCCCGCCCGGCCGGCGTGCCCCACGTCTGGAAGTGGGACGACGTCGAGCCCTATCTTCGGGAGGCGCTCGACGTGCTCCCCGAGACCTACACCGCCCGTCGCCACCTCAGCTTCATCAATCCCGCGCTCGACCGGGGAACGACCCACACCATCCACATGGGTCTGCAGATGCTGCAGCCGGGGGAGGTGTCGTGGGCTCACCGCCACACGCTCGCCGCCCTGCGCTTCGTGGTGAAGGGCCACGCCAACCTCACCACGGTCGTCGACGGCGAGAACTGCCCCATGGAGGACTACGACCTCGTCCTCACGCCGCAGTGGACCTGGCACGACCACCACAACGACGACCCGACCGCCAACGCCGTCTGGCTCGACGTGCTCGACCTCGGCATCGTCCTCGGCCTCAACAGTCCGTTCTACGAGCCCTACGGCGAGGAGCGGCAACCCCCGCGGCCCAAGCCGAGCGACTACCTCCAGGCCCGCACGGGCCTCGTCCGGCCGGTGTGGGAACAGCGGAAGACGGCCCACCTTCCCATCCGGTACCCGTGGCGGGAGATCGAGCCGCTCGTCATGGCCATGGCCGATCGCGACGGCAGCCCCTACGACGGCATCGCCCTCGAGTACGTGAACCCGATGACGGGCGGGCCGACGTTTCCCACCATGACCTGCTGGGTCCAGATGCTCCGGCCCGGCGAGGCGACCGAGGCCCACCGGCACACCTCGGCGGCCGTGTACTTCGTGATCCGCGGCGAGGGCACCACCAAGGTCGGCGACACCGAGCTCCACTGGGGGCCGAACGACGCCTTCTGTGTCCCGAACTGGTCCTGGCACAGCCACCGCAACCGCTCGGCCGCCAACGACGCCCTGCTGTTCTCCGTCAACGACATGCCCACGTTGTCGGCCCTCGACCTGTACCGGGAGGAGCCCGACGTGTCCATCGCAAGGAGCGAGTGGCCCCCCGTCCCGGGGAACGTGGCGCGAGCCGCGGGCCCCGGTCGCTGACGATGGCGGCGGTGGCGCCGGGCGCCGCGGACGCCAAAGCCTGGGCCAGAGAGCACCTGTCCGGGTTCTTCATGTGCCC
>DASRGI010000172.1:0-4406 GCA_035651095.1 Acidimicrobiales bacterium
GAGGACGAGGTCCGCGATCTCCAGCACCCGCAGCTCGCGGGGGTTCCCGATGTTGACCGGCTCGTGCACGCTCTCCGGCACCGGCGCGGCGCGCGCGGTCAGGAAGCCCCGGTCGGTCCGCTCGGCGACCGGGCGGTCCGACTCGGCCGTCAACAAGGCCGCGATCCCCCGCACCAGGTCGTCCACGTAGCAGAAGCTGCGCGTCTGGTTGCCGTCGCCGAACACCGTCAGGGGCTTGCCCTGCAGGGCCTGCACGATGAAGTTGGACACCACCCGACCGTCGTGGGGGCGCATGCGCGGGCCGTAGGTGTTGAAGATGCGCACGATGCGGACGTCGAGGCCGTGCGAGCGATGGTACGCCATGGCCATGGCCTCGGCGAAGCGCTTGGCCTCGTCGTACACACCCCGGGGCCCGACCGGGTTGACGTTGCCCCAGTAGTCCTCGGTCTGGGGGTGCACCCGGGGGTCGCCGTACACCTCGCTGGTGGAGGCCAGGAGGAACCGCGCCCCCTTGTCCTTGGCCAGCCCCAGGCAGTTGAGGCTGCCCAGGCTGCCGACCTTGAGCGTCTGGATCGGGAACTCGAGGTAGTCCCGGGGCGAGGCCGGGCTGGCGAAGTGGAGGACGGCGTCCACCGGCCCGCTCACGTGCACGAACTCGCTCACGTTGTGGCGCACGAAGGAGAACCCGTCCCGGCCGAAGAGGTCGGCGATGTTGTCCACCGCACCGGTGATCAGGTTGTCGACAGCCACCACCTGGTCGCCCCGCTCCAGCAGCCGCTCGCAGAGATGGGACCCGAGAAAACCGGCACCGCCGGTGACGACAACACGCACGGCGGCCGAGGATAGCGACCGCCCGGTGGGCCGGGGGCACCCCTGGGTGATGATTGAATACGTACCGTGCGGGTCGGCGGTGGGGTCTATCGGGGACCGGACCGGCGACGGACAGCGACAGCGCCTCTCCCCGCCTCGGCGTACGCGTGGGCTGCTTCCGTCGTCGTCGTCGGGGCTGCGCTGGTAGCCGGATTCGGGCTGGCCGGCGTTGCGCCCGCGCCCCGGCTGGTCGTCCACCTGCACACGTTGCTCGACGGGTCGGCTGTCATCGTCACCGCCGTCACCGCCGTCGTGTGCCTCGCCCTCTTCCGACTCGCCCGCCACGCCGCCCTGGCCTGGGTCGGGCTGGCCCTGGCCGTCCTCACCGTCTGCAACCTCGGCGTGGTCCGCGTGCTGGCCCCGCTCGCCGACCGCTCGTCGGACCACGGGACCCTGGTCGCGGCCCGCACCACCGGCTTCGTGCTGGCCGTACTGCTCTTCCTGCTCGCGCTCGTGTGGCCCCAGATCGACGCCGGTCTGCGCGTGTCCGTGCTCGTGGTGGTGGTCGCGGCGCTGGCGGTCGCGGGGACGGTGACCGTCCACGCCATCCACGCCGGCGGGTGGGTCGCCGACCACGCGCTCGTGGCCGTCGCCTTCGGCGCTCTCGCCCTGGCGCACGCCATCGTGGCCGGAGTCCGGCGCCGGTGGGTGTCGGGCTGGGTGGCGATCATGCTCGGCGCCGTGGCCCTGGGCCGGGTGTTCGCGCAGGAGAGCAGCTCGGCGGTCGACACGTGGGAGCTGGGCATGGCGGGCGCCTGGGTGGTCGGCCCCCTTGCCCTCCTCGGTGGGTGCATCGAACGCCTGTACCGCGCCCTCGTGGACCAGCGCCGGCTGCTGCTCGACGTGCAGGCCGAGGCCGAGGCGGCCCGGACGCTGGGCCAGAGCCGGCGGGCGGCCGACCGCCGCCAGGTGCACGACGCCCGCAACTCCCTGGCCGCCGTCGAGGGCGCCGTCATCACCCTGGTGCACCATCACGACAAGCTCGGCCCCGAGGACCGGGCCGCCCTCCGGGGCATGCTCACCGATGGCATGGGCGAGCTGCGCCGGGTGGTGGGCAAGGCGCCGGCCGGCCCCTTCGCCCTGCACGAAGCGGTCGCGCCCGTGGCCGAGGAGCTGGCCGCTCGCGGCGTGTCCGTCCACGTGGCCGTGCCCCCGTACCTGCGGGCCACGGGCGACGTGGTGGGCGTCGGCGAGGCCGTCCGCCAGGCTTGCCGGGCGGTCGGGGCCGACGACACCGTGGCCTGGTCCGTGCACGGTGGCCCCGCGCCCAACGGGACCGAGCGCGTCGCCCTCACCCTGGTGTGCCACGGGCCGACGGTGCGAGCCCCCGCACCCGACGGCCTGGCCCTCCGGATGGCTCGCCACCTGGCGGCCGAGCAGGGCGCCGACCTGCACATGGAGTTCGACGCCGGCGCCGGCAGCGTCACCGTGCTGCTGCACCTGCCCGGGGGTGAGGAGGACGGCTAAGCCTTCCATCCTGATCGTCGACGACCACGAGCTGCTGGCCCAGACACTGGCGCTGGCCCTGCGGGGTCGGGGTCACGAGGCCGACGTGGTGGTCGTCGAGTCGGTCGACACCATCGTGAAGGAGGTCCGGGCCCGAAAGCCCGAGTTGGTGCTGCTCGACCTCGAGTTGGGCAAGGAGCTGGGACCGTCGACGCCGCTGATCCCCGCGTTGCGCGAAACGGGGGCGGTGGTGCTCGTGCTCACCGGCATCACCGACCGCACCGCCCTGGCCGAGACCCTCGAGGCCGGGGCCGTCGGCGTGGTGGCCAAGAGCCAGGCCTTCGATGAGGTGGTCGAGGTGATCGGCCGGGTGCTGGCGGGGCAAGCAGCCATGCGGGCGGGGGAGCGGGAGAACCTGCTCGGCGCCCTGCGGGCATCCCGCTCGGCCGACGAGGCCCGCCTGGCCCCCTTCCGGGCCCTCACCGACCGGGAAGCAGCGGTGCTGGCCGGGTTGCTCGTGGGCAAGACCGCCGAGCAAGTGGCCGAGGAGTCGTTCGTGGCCGTGACCACCGTGCGGTCCCAGATCCGCAGCCTGCTGCGCAAGCTCGGCGTGAACTCGCAACTGCAAGCCGTGGCCCTGGCGCGCGACGCGGGGTGGGTCCCCCGTTCCTCATCGTGAAATGGCCAGACTTCATCAATCGTGTGGATGCGCGGGCGGACGAGTAGGAACTGAAGTGGTGGTCCTATGACGACTTGGCGACCGCGCCTCGCCATCGCGGTCCAGCCCACCGTGCTGCGAGACGCCCTCTCGCGGGTGCTTGCCGCCGCGGACGTGGACGAGGTGATCAACCTCACGTCCATCGACGCGGCCACGGGCGAGCACTACGACGTCGTCGTCGTCAGCGATCCGGTCGTGGACCTGGATGCCGACGTCGTGATCACCATCCCGGCCGAACCCGGCGGCGTTGGGTGGGTCGAGGTCGGCGGCGTGCGCGTCGACATGCACGTGGCCGGCGTGGACGTGGCCAGCCTTCCCGGCCTCTTGCGCGCCCTCGACACGTACTGCCCGGCCGAGCACGACCGGGAACCGCACGCCTAGGACCCTTTCAGGCCGGCTCGACCGGGTGCCCCGCCTCCAGATCCTTCACCCGCTGGAACTGGAGCATCTCCCAGTCCCCGTCGGCGCACGACGCGTCGGTGGGCTCGAGAAGGAAGCCGGTGTGGTCGCCGGCATCGGTCGTCGACAGGACGCGGCCGGCGAACCACGCCGGGCAGTCGTCCAACACCGGTGTGCGCCCGTCCGGGCCCGGGTGCCATGCCACCGGCGCGAACTTGTCGACCTCGTCGCCCGTCTCTTCGCCGAAGACCCGGGCCAGATCCCTCTGGTCGGCATGGGGGAAATGGATCACCATCATCGACGCCTCCATGGCCACGCCATGGGTGTGGTTGGCCTTGGAGATGCAGACCAGGTAGCGGGGCGGTTCCAGGCTGCACTGCGTCCCGAACCCCACCAGGCAACCCGATCGCTCGTGGCCGTCCGTCACGGTCACGATGGTCATCGGGTGGTCGAGGCGGGCGGTGATGCAGTCGAAGTCGGGCGGGTGCGGGCCGGGCATGTGCGGAGGTGTACCCGCTATCGTGCGCGGCCATGGGTGCGCTTGAAGGTCGTGTCGCCATCATCACGGGGGCGGGCCGGGGCATCGGCAGGGAGCACGCCCTGCTCTTCGCCTCGGAAGGCGCCAAGGTGGTGGTCAACGACCTCGGCGGTGCCATCGATGGGTCGGGCGACGACCGCACGCCCGCCGAGCAGGTGGTCGACGAGATCAAGGCCATGGGCGGTGAGGCCATCGCCAACGCCGACAACGTGGCCGATTGGGAAGGCGCCCAGCGCCTGGTGAACGCCGCCGTCGAGGCCTTCGGTGACCTGCACGTGCTGGTGAACAACGCCGGCATCCTGCGCGACCGCGTGCTCGTCAACATGACCGAGGACGAGTGGGACGCGGTCATCCACGTGCATCTCAAGGGCCATTTCGCCCCCACCCGGTGGGCGGCTGCCTACTGGCGGGAGCAGACCAAGGCGGGCAAGACCG
>DASRGI010000173.1:0-13318 GCA_035651095.1 Acidimicrobiales bacterium
CCTGTCCATCGTGCGCAACCTGGTGACGAGCCAGCTCAACGGCACCATCGAGATGCTGACGGACGGCGGCACCGTGGTGGTCCTGCGCCTGCCCGCCACCCAGCCCGCCTGAGCCCCCGCCCCCGCCTGACACCGCCCCGCCTGACACCGCCCGGCGCGGCGTGGCACGGCAGCGGGCGCGAAGCGACCCCCCGTCGACCGGGGGGCCGCTGCTGCCGGCGTGGTTTGGGGGGAGGAACCCAGCCGGCGAGAACGTCGGGGAGGGAGCTACGAGGCTCGGGACTGGCGGGCCAGCCAGACCTTGCGCAGCTTGCGGCGCTCCTCCTCCGAGGTGCCGCCCCAGATGCCCGACTCCTGGTTGGTGGCCAGGGCGAACTCCAGGCAGGCCGACTGGGCCTCGCAGGCCCGGCACACCGACTTGGCCGCGGCGATCTGCTCCAATGCCGCGCCCGTGGTGCCCACCGGGAAGAACAGGTCGGGGTCGGTGTCCCGGCAGGCGGCGACGCCGCGCCAGTCGTCCAGATCCCAGTCAATGGTGCGGGTCCACGTCAGAGCCACTTCGCCTCCTCGGCGTGCTGGTGCAGGCAGCGATCTGGCTAGTGAATTCGTTCACATAGCCATGAGTTCCTGCTGCAAGCGGGAGAGATCCTGTTGTTGGGGGTACGGTACGCCGCGGTGCTGTCTGTTGCAAGCAAAAGTTTCTGTTTTGCGAACAAATGGTAGCCATCATTGCCCATCGAGGTGCGGCTGCCCCCTGGGTGGCGGGCGCCCGGGAGAACACGGTGGAGGCGTTCGCCGCCGCCGTCCGGATGGGCGCCGACGGCGTTGAGTTCGACGTCCGGCGCACCGGCGATGGCGCACTGGTCGTGCACCACGACGCCGTGCTGCCCGGCGTTGGCCCCTTGGCAAACCTCGCCGTCGCACAATTGCCCGAATGGCTCCCCTTGTTCGACGCTGCCATCGAATCGTGCGACGGATTGTCCCTCCATGTGGAGATCAAGGACCTGCCCACCGAGCCGAGCTGGGACCCCACGGAGGCCATCGCCGCCGAGGTGGCGGCCGTGCTCGTCGAGCGGGGTCTCAGGGAGCGGGCGCTGGTGTCGTCGTTCTCGCTGGCGACCATCGACGCCGTGCACTCGGCCGACCCCGCCATCCCCACCGCCTGGCTGACCCTGGCCGACTATGACCAGCACGAGGCCCTGGCCACGGTGGCCGAGCGGGGCCACGTCGGCCTCAACCCCCGGCACGAGGCGGTTACCCGGGAGCTGGTCAGGGACGCCCACGCCCTGGGCGTGGCGCTGGTGGCGTGGACGGTGGACGACCCCGAGCGGCTGCGGGAGCTGGCGTCGTGGGGCGTCGACGCCGTCATCACCAACGACGTGGAGGGCGCCCAGCGCGCCCTCAGGGGACGAACAGGTCCAGGCAGGCCGACTCGCACCTGATGGTGAGGTCGGTGATGTCGCCCAGGAAGTCGCCGTCCACCTGGTAGGGGAAGGGCCCGTGGCCGGCGACGCTCAGTTCGGTCACGTCGTGGGCCACGGCCACGTGGCGGGCCGGCGCGATCCCCCAGCCGACCAGCGCGCCGCCCACAGCTCGAAACAGCGTGGGCAGGGACAGCTCCCGGAAGACGACGACCGAGAGCCCGGTGTCGAACCCGGCTTGCGGGGCCACGTCGAGGGGCCGGTTGCCGAGGAACGTGTACGGGTTGGTCTTGAGGACGAGGGCGAAGACGGCGTCGTCGACCACCGTGCCGTCGCTGGCGCGGAGGGCGAAGCGGGGACGGGTGCGGTCGTAGTGGCGGAACCACGTGGTGAGGGTGGCCCACAGGAACAGCGGATGGCCGGCGTAGCGCTTGAGGCCCGAGCGCTTCTCCACCTGCTCGACCACGGCGGCGTCGAACCCGAGGCCCACGTGGAAGAGGAAGTAGCGCCCGTTCAGGTTGCCCAGGCTGATGCGGCGGATGGAGCGCCGGGCCATGGAGCCGAGCAACTCGCCGGTGGCCTCGATCGGGTCGTTGGGCAGGCCGACGGTACGGGCGAAGACGTTGGTGGATCCGCCGGGCAGGACACCCAGGGCGGTGTGGCTGCCGGCCAACCCGTTGGCCGCCTCGTTCAGCGTGCCATCGCCCCCGAGGACGACCACAGCGTCCCTGCCGTCGGCCGCCGCCCCCTGCGCGAGCCGGGTGGCGTGCCCTCGCCGGCTGGTCTCGGCCACGGTGACCTGGTGGTCGGCCGAGAGGGCCTTCTGGATGACCACCCGGGTACGAGCGGTGACCGACGACGCCGATGCGTTGACGATGAGGAGGACGTTCACCCGTCGGAGTCGTCGGCCGCCGACCGCAGTTGGGCCAGCGACCGGGCGAGCAGCCGGGAGACGTGCATCTGGCTGATGCCCAGGCGGGCGGCGATCTCGGACTGCGTGAGTCCTTCGAAGAACCGGAGGTGCAGGATCCGCTGCTCCCGCTGGGGCAGGCGGGTGATGAGGGGCGACAGTGCGGCCCGGTGCTCGGCGTCGACCATCTGGGGGTCCTCGTCGCCCAGTTGGGAGGCCAGGCTGTCGCCCTCCTCGTCGCCCGGGCTGGGCGCGTCGAGGGAGGCGAAGCGGTAGGCCCGCCCCGCTTCCAGCGCCTCCAGCACCTCTTCTTCGGAGACCTGGGCCTCGGTGGCCAGTTCGGGGATGGTGGGGGAGCGGCCCAGCTCTTGGGACAGGCTGCTCACGATCTTGCCCAGCCGCAGGTACAGCTCTTGCATGCGCCGGGGCGCCCGCACGGCCCAGCCCTTGTCCCGGAAGTGGCGCTTGAGCTCGCCCACGATGGTGTGGGTGGCGTAGGTCGAGAACTCCACGGCCCGCTCGGGGTCGAAGCGGTCGACGGCCTTGAGCAGGCCGACGGACGCGACCTGCACCAGATCGTCCAACGGCTCGCCCCGGTTGCTGAACCGCCGGGCCAGGTACTCGGCCAGGCCCAGGTGGGCTTCGATGAGCTCGTCCCGCAGGGCCGGATCGCGGGTGTCGGCGAACTGGACGAACTTCTGGCGCAGCTCTTGTCGCTGCGCCCCGTCGATGCCCACGTCAGGCTCCGGGACGTTGCTTGCGAAGCCGGAACGCGGGGTGCCCGCCGTCAGCCAGGTACACGTCGTAGTCGTCGACCAGGGCCGTGAGGATCTGGCGGGAGAGCTCGGACAGGGCGGGCGGTGTGGCGGTGGCGGTCGGGAAGTCGCCCGAGCCTTCGATCTCCAGTGCCCCCTCGGGCATGGCGTAGCGGAGGTTGACCGTGCCCTCCCGGCCCCGGCTCCCGATGAGCGCGAAGCACAGCTCGTCGATGGCCAGGCGAAGGTCCTCGACCTCGTCGTAGCTGAACCCCGATCGGCTGGCAAGCCCGGTGGCCGTGACCCGTGCCAGACGGAGGAATTCCGGCGTGGCGGGAACCACCAGACGCACCTCTTCCTGCGTTGCCACCGTCGCGCTCCTCCTGCCCACAGGCTGCGTCAGAGGGACGCTAGCAAACCGCATTTGGCGTTCGGCCCCGGCGAGCGGGAACAATCGCGAGCATGAATGTCGCCGTCTGCGTCAAGCAGATCCCTGATCCGGCCACGCCGGGCAAGCTGGATCCGAACACGAAGACCCTCGTGCGTGAGGGCAAGCTCATCCTCGACGACTCCGACGCCTATGGCGTGGAGATGGCCCTCCAGCTGGTGGACAAAGCCGGCGGGGGCGAGGTCACCCTCGTCTCCATGGCCCCCAACAGCGAGGTCAGCGGGCTGCGCACGGGCCTGGCCATGGGCGCGGCCAAGGCCATCCTGGTGAGCGACGACACCCTCAAGGGGGCCGACGCCCTGACCACGGCCAAGGTCCTGGCTGCCGCCATCAAGCGGGCCGAGCCCGACCTGGTGATCGCGGCCACGGAGTCCACCGACGGGTACACCGGCACGCTGCCCGTGCAGGTCGCCGAGCTGCTGGGCCTGCCGTCGGTCACGTTCGCCAAGCACATCGAGTCGGACGGCTCGGCCGTGAAGGTCAACCGCCAGACCGAGGCCGGCTTCGACGAGGTCGAGTGCACCCTGCCCTGCTTGGTCACGGTGACGGCCGGCGTGGTCGAGCCCCGGTACCCGTCGTTCAAGGGGATCATGGCGGCCAAGGGCAAGCCGGTGGAGGAGCTGAAGGCCGCCGACCTGGGCGTGGAGCTCGGGTCGCCTGGCCAGGAGATCGTGGAAGTGGCCCCGGCCGAGGAGCGCAAGGCGGGCGAGGTCATCCAGGACGAGGGCGACGCCCACCAGCGGATCGTCGCCTTCCTCGAAGAACTGAAGGTGATCTGAGATGGCTTTCGACAAGGTATGGGTACTGGCCGAGTCCTTCGAGGGCAAGCCGCTGACCAGCACGCTGGAGCTGCTGGCCAAAGCTCGGGAGATGGGCGGCACCGTCGAGGCGGTGGCGTGGGGTGACGACGTGGCCTCGTGGGCGCCGGAGCTGGGCGCCCACGGTGCCACCAAGGTGTACGACGTGGGCGACCTGGGCGGCTCCCTCCCTGGCGTGCCCGTGGCCGCGGCCATCGCCGCCCAGGCCCAGGCGGGCAACAAGCCCGACGCCATCCTGTTCGCCACCAGCTACGACGGCCGGGACATCGCCGGGCGGCTGTCGGCCAAGCTCGACGTGGGTGTGTTGTCCAACGTTGTCGGCCTGTCCAACGACGGCGTGTCCGAGCACGCCGTGTTCGGTGGCACCGCCATCGTGCGGGCCAGGTTCACGGGGGACACGCCGGGCCTGTACCTGGTGCGGCCCAAGTCGTTCGCGGCCGAGGCGTCGGGCGGCGGTGCCCCCGAGGTCCTTTCCATCGACGTGCCCGACACCGGCGCCACCAACGGGGCCAAGGTCGTGCAGCGTCACGTCGAAGCCCACACCGGGCCCAAGCTGGACGAGGCCGCCGTGGTCGTGTCCGGTGGGCGGGGCCTGGGCGAGGCGGGCAAGTTCGAGATGATCGAGACGCTCGCCAAGCTGCTGAAGGCCGCGCCCGGTGCGTCGCGCGCCATCGTCGACGCCGGGTGGGTGCCGTACTCCTACCAGGTGGGCCAGACGGGCAAGACGGTGAAGCCCACCGTCTACATCGCCGCCGGCATCTCCGGCGCCACCCAGCACATGGTGGGCATGAAGGGCGCCAAGAACATCATCGCCATCAACAAGGACCAGGAGGCACCCATCTTCTCCATCGCCGACCTGGGCGTGGTGGGCGACGTGCACAAGGTCCTGCCCAAGCTCATCGAGGCGCTGCAGAACCGCTGACGCAGGCGTCCACGCGAGGGGGCCGGCCTCGGGCCGGCCCCCCTCGGCGCGTCTCAGACCTGCACGAGGCAGCTGAACCAGAGGTTGGCCACCAACGTGAAGGAGACGATCGTGGGGTTGGGGGCCGTGGCCAGCACGGTTGCCCATCCCACGACGGTCATGGTGCAGTGGATGTGGATGGGGCCGATGTCGATGTCCACGTCGCACCTGGCCACGATGAACGCCCAGGCGCCCACCCGGATGATCCGGATGGCGGCACCGAGGCTGCCGGCCGTCTGGCACCTGATCGACACCGTGCCGCCCAGCGGGCTGCTCCCCGCGCAGGTTCCGGTGAGGTTGGCCTGTCCCTGGGCCACCGTCTCCGGGCCCGTGCTGGCGCCCGTGAACGTGCAGTTGGCGGTGAAGGGCACTCCCTCGGCCACTCCGGTCATTGCCGCGGTGATGTCGTAGGTCTGGGACGTCCCGCTGGTGTCCGTCGGATTGATGCCCGGGCTGACCGTGCCGGAGCCCGTCAGGGCCGTCGTGCCCGAGCCTGGATCGACCGCCGCGGCCGGCGTGGCCGGAACGGCGATCCCGACCGCGAGGGCGACAACGAGGGGGACCATGCCCACCCGGACGGCGTGGATGAGACGTTTCACAGTTCCTCCCTGGCGCGGCCTGGCTGATGCATCCCCAGCACAGCGAGCAGCGAGGCCGCTTCGCACCACCCCCAGTGCAGTCCGCCACAGGTAGTAGACATCCAAGGGCCAACGTTTCCTTTCCCCCTATTCGGCGGGTAACCGGGTCCCCCGTCGGGGCGGGTCGGCGGGCCGGCGGGCGGGCGTAGCATCCGGCCCATGACATGGGGGAACTGGGCGGGGAACCAGACGTGCGCGCCGGCAGCCGTCGAGCATCCGGGCACGGAGGACGAGCTGGCGCAGGTGGTGAAGCGGGCCGGATCGGAGGGCCGCACCGTGAAGGTGGTGGGCTCGGGCCACTCGTTCACCGACATCGCCTGCACCACCGGCGTGCAGGTCCAGCTCGACCGCTACGGCGACGTGCTGGACGTCGATCGCTCGACGGGCCGGGTGACGGTCGAGGCGGGGGCCACGCTCGGCCGCCTCAACGACCAGCTCTGGGACATGGGCCTGGCCCTCCCCAACCTGGGCGACATCGCCTACCAGACGGTGTCGGGTGCCATCTCCACGTCGACCCACGGCACCGGGCTCCGGCTGGGCGGGCTGGCGACGATGGTCACCGGGCTGCGGCTGGTCACGGGCGACGGCTCGGTGGTGTCGTGCAACGCCGACGAAGACGCCGACCTGTTCGCCGCCGCCCGGGTGGGCCTGGGCGCCCTGGGCGCGCTGTCCCACGTCACCCTCCAGGCCGTGCCCGCCTTCAACCTGCGGGCCGTCGAGGAGCCCATGCGCATGGACGCCGTGCTCGGCAGCATCGACCAGCTGGCCGAGGAGAACGACCACTTCGAGTTCTACTGGGTGCCCCACACCAAGTGGGCCCTGACCAAGCGCAACAACCGCACCGACGATCCTGTGGGCGGCCGCAGCAAGGCCAAGGAGTTCGTCGAGCGCACCCTGCTGGAGAACGTGGCCTTCGGGGCCGTGTGCCGAGTGGGCAGGTGGCGGCCGTCGCTCATCCCCCGGCTGTCCAAGGCCATCCCCTCCACCGGCCGCAGCGAGTACGTGCAGCGCAGTTACAAGGTCTTCACCAGCCCTCGCTACGTGCACTTCTACGAGATGGAGTACTCGATCCCGCGCCAGGCGGTGGTCGAAGCCCTGCAGTCGCTCATGCGCTGGGTGGACGGCTCCGGGCTGACCCTCAGCTTCCCTGTGGAGGTGCGCTTCGCCCGGGGCGACGACATCTGGCTGTCGACGGCCAACGGCTCGGGCGACCGGTGCTACATCGCCGTGCACGTGTACCAGGGCATGCCCTTCGAGCAGTACTTCCGGGGGGTGGAGTCGATCATGGACCCCCTGGGCGGGCGTCCCCACTGGGGCAAGCTCCACTACCAGACGGCGGCCTCGCTGGCCCCCAAGTACCCCCAGTGGGACCGGTTCCAGGAGGTGCGCCGGCGGGTCGACCCCGAGGCCCGCTTCGCCAACGCCTACCTCGACCGGGTGCTGGGCCCCGTCGGCTGAGCCCGGTCACCTGGGGTCGAGCCCGGGCCAGAACGTGGCGAGCTGGTCGGCCAACTCCGCGGTGGACGCGTTCTCGGTCCGCAGGGCGTTCAGGAGCGACACCACCACGGCGTTGTAGAACACCCGGCCCTCGTCGGGGCCGCCCACCCGACCGCCCTCCTCCTGGACCTGCGTGGCGAGCTTGTGCCAGGCATGGAGGAGGTACTCCACCTCCTCGGGCTCGGCCTTGCCCTCCCAGTGGAACACGTCCCCCTGCGCGGCCGCGTCCGTCCACTCCTCGAGGTAGCCGACGAAGGACGCCACGATCTGCACGGGCAAGGAGCGCTGGCGTTCGGCCAGTACCGACTTGGCATAGGTCAGCCAGGCCCGGGCGGCGGCGGACGGGAGCGGCCCGACTTCCACGTGCACCTCCCGATGATCGCATCGGGGCCCGGCTGTCGAACAGTCGGGAGCAGCGCTTCGCGGCGTTGGTTCCCGAATGGGTGGTTCAGTCGGCGTCCTGGGCCACGACTGCCCATGCCAGACCCTCGGCTGGGTCCTCCACGGCCAGGCGCAAACCCCACCCGGTGACGGGTTCGCCCGCGTCCCAGAGGTACCAGCGCAGTTCGGCAGCGACCTGGCCCAACTCGTCGGGATCGACGGGCCAGTCGTCCAACATGCCGGCCATCGCGGTGAGGGCCCACCACGCGCCGAACCGGCCCGCCGCCATGCCCCGGCGCCGGCCGTGGGCGCCGCCGCTGGCCGCCGTCCACGCCATGTGGGCCAGGGCATCGGCCGCCGTTACCTGGGCCATGCGGGCCTGGCGCCGCAACCCGAGGGCGGCCAGTGCCCCGGCGGCGTCGCCTCGCACGGCCACGGCCTCGGCCCGGCCGTTGGACTCCGTGGTCCACGCCGTGGCCAGCTCGACCAGGGCGCGCCGCGAGTCGAGGTCCTCCACCGGCGTGGGGGCCTCGGCGGGCAGGGTCACGACGTCGAGCCCGGGCAGGGCGGGGGCCGGGAAGTGGGCCTCGCCCGCCTTGTACTGAGCCACCGGGTAGGCCGGCTCCCAGGGCTGCAGGACGAGCGGGATGTCGAGTACGTCGGCGTCCACGTCGGTGTCGGATCGCAGATCCTCGCCCCGCACCACCCGCTCGTGGGCGGCCATGGTGAGGGCGGGGGACTGCTCGCCGGCGGAGAGGTCGGCCCACTGGTGCGACGAGGCGGCGACCTCGGGCAGCGGACCCAGGGCGAAGCGGCCGGTGCCCTGCTCGCTCACGACCGCGGCGGCCCACGGCCCCGGCGCATCGAGGGCCAGGCGGTACTCGGCGTACGACGCCGCCGGCCAGAACTGCTTGCCCCGCTTCAACGCCTCCCGGCACCGGTCCCGCAGGGCCACGAGCCCGTCCCAGTCACCGCGGTCGCACAAGCCCTCGATCTCGCGGGTCAGGTCGTCCAGCTCGGCGTCGCTCATGGCCTCATACCCGTCACACCAGGGGCCAGGGGTAGGCGCGGTGGGAGTCGGGGGGGTCGGGGAACACGCCATCGTGGACGACGGCCAGGGCCCGCCGCCCGACCATGGCCACCTCCCGCTCCGAGAGCAGCCCGCACAGGGCGTCGGGGACGGCCCCGGCCAACTGCTCCAAGTCGGCCAGCAGCGGCTCGGGAATGGGCTCGCCGCCGAAGTCCCACATCACCGTGCGCAGCTTGGGCTCGGCGTGAAAGCAGAGGCCGTTGTCGATGCCCCAGATGCGCCCGTCCTCGCCCAGCAGGCAGTGGCCGCTCTTGCGGTCGGCGTTGTTGGCCACGAGGTCGAAGGTGGCGATGGTGCGCAGGGCGTCGCGCCAGCGCTGGTGATCGTCCTCCAGCAGCGTGAAGTAGTGCTGCTCGAAGTCGGCGGGCACGAAGCGCTGCAAGGAGCCGGGCCCGAACGGCGCGTCGCTGCGCACGATGGTCTCGGGCACCACGCCCCAACCGAGCGCGTCTGACAGCACCCACGCGGCCGCCTCCCGCAGGTAGAGCCCCTCGGGGAAGTCCCACAGCGGTCGCTCGCCCCGGTGGGGCTTGTAGACGGCGGGCAGGGCCACGCCGTCGTGGGTGACCGTGACCAGGAACGTCTGGTTCGAGCTCCATGGCATGCGGCCCTGGAGCTCGACATCGCCCTCGGCGAGGACGGTCAGAGCGCGGGCGGGCGGTTGCCGTTCGCCTTCGGGCACACGTGTCCGGCGGGGTCGAGCGGGTAGTTGCACAGCGGGCAGGGCGGCCGGCCCGCCTCGACCAGCGCAGTGCCCCGGATGGCGAGGGCGGCCATCTGCTCCCGGGTGGCGAACAGCCGGGCCTCGTCGCCCGCGCCGCCCTCCTCGGCGACGGCTTCCTCCGCGAGCAGCAGCAACCGGTCGAGCTCCTCCACGTAGCTGATACCGAGGCTGCCCACGGCCCACTCCGGCTCGGAGGGTTCCTGCAGCTCGAGCTCGGTGCCCTCCGGGAGGTGGCCGGGACGGGGGAGCTCCTGCATGAGCTCGCCCACGTACTGGCACAGGGCCCGCACCTGGCCCTTCTCGACCTTCAACGTCACCAGCTCGGCGCCCTGGCGGGCCTGGAGCAGGAACACCCGGCGGCCGGGCGGCCCCACGGTGCCGACCGTCAGCCGGTCCAGGTCGTTCAACTCGTAGGAGCTCACGCCGGCTTCACCTCCGCCAGGTCGGTGGCGTTCACACCGAGCACCAGGGGACCGGTGTCGCCGTACGCCAGCGTGGTGACCGAGCAGGGGTTGATGACGATGCGCTGGAAGAGGTCGAGATGGGTGCCCATGGCGGCGGCCACGGCCGCCTTGATGGGATCGGCGTGGGACACGCACACGACCGTCTGCCCCGCGTGCTCGGCCCGCAACCGGGACAGCGTGCCGGTGATGCGGGTCTGCATCTCCGAGAACGACTCACCGCCCGGGAAGCGGAACCCGCTGGGGTAGCGCTGCACCGTGCGCCACTCGGGCAACTTGGCCAGCTCCTTGAGCTTGGCGCCCGTCCACTCGCCGAAGTCGCACTCGTTGAGACCCCGCTCCGTGCGCACCCGCAGGCCCAGCTTGCGGGCGATGGGGGCAGCCGTCTCCCGGGCTCGTTCCAGGGGCGAGGCGTACACGGCGTCGACCTTGGGCAGGCGGGCGATGCGCTCGGCCGCGGCTTCGGCCTGGGCCCGGCCCGTGTCGGCCAGGTGCAGGCCCGGGGCGCGCCCGGGGAGGACCTCTCCGGTGGTCGGGGTCTGCCCGTGGCGGACCAGGAGGACGACGGTGGGGGGCGGCGGCTTCGGACGGCGGGGCATCTCGCCGCGCCAACCTACCCTGACCCGGTGGCATCGCTTGACTCGCTCGACCGCATCAACGCCGACATCGTCACCTGCGTCGCCTGCCCCCGCCTGGTGGCGTGGCGGGAGCTGGTGGCCGACGAGAAGCGGGCGTCCTTCGCCGAGGAGACGTACTGGGGCCGGCCCGTGCCCGGCTTCGGCGACCCCGCCGCCCGGCTCCTGCTGCTCGGCCTGGCGCCCGCGGCCCACGGCGGCAACCGCACGGGGCGGGTCTTCACCGGTGACCGCTCCGGCGACTGGGTGTTCCGGGCCCTGCACAAGGCCGGCTACGCCAACCAGCCCGAGAGCGTGTCGGCCGATGACGGGCTGGTGTTGACGGGGGCCTACGTGGCCGCGGCCGTGCGCTGCGCACCCCCGGCCAACAAGCCCACGCCCGAGGAGCGCGACCAGTGCCTGCCCTACCTGGCCCGCGAGCTGGACGAGCTGGTGGACCTCCAGGTGATCGTGGTGCTCGGGCAGTTCGCCCTCGACGCCCTGTGCCGGCTGGTGGGGCTGCGGCCGCGGCCCCGCTTCGGGCACTTGGCCGAGACTTCGTTGCCGGACGGTCGCACGGTGCTGTGCTCGTTCCACCCCAGCCAGCAGAACACGTTCACGGGCAAGCTCACCGAGCCCATGTTCGACGCCGTGTTCGCCCGGGCCCGGGAGCTGGGTGCCTAGGCCGTGGGTCGGGCAGTGACGAACGACCAGGTGGTCGTCACGCCCTGGGCCTGGGGCACGTCGGTGTCGGCCAGCCACACCTTCACGGTGGCGGTGGTCCCGGCCGGAACGGCGGCGTCGAGGGCGGCCAGCGGGCCCTGGTAGACGGCGCCGGGTGCGTCGACCTTGATGCGCAGGTCCTGGAACTGCTGGGCCTCGGGGCTGCCGGGCGTGCAGTTGGTGCACCGGGCGGTGATCGACTGGCCGGTGATCGGGAGGGTGCCGACGGCCACCAGGGCGGGGTCGGGGTCGACGGCCGAGGTGGGGTAGAGGCCACCGCTCACGATGACCGGCCCGTGCACGTCGAGCGCCGGGCCGGTGGCGGCCCGGGCCGACTGGTGTGTCGCGAGCGCGATTCCCCCGGCCGCCACGAGGGTCAGCGCCGTTGCTGTCCCTACGTGTCGCCATCGCGCCGCGTGCACACTCTCTCATCGGCACGCGGGGGAGGTGGCGTGAGCGTTATGTGCGCATCAGCGCGAGCAGCTCGCCCACGCCGTAGATCACGCTGACCACGCCCAGGAAGAGGGCGACGGCGATGCGCATGGTCCGGTCGGTGGCCTTGATGGCCGCGGCCGCGCCCAGCCGGGCGCCCGGCACGACGCCGACCGTGAGGAGGAGAGCAAGACGCCAGTCGATGTCGCCCAGAAGGGCGTGGGTGATGGTGGACGGGATGGCGAAGATGCCCACGCACGCCAGCGAGGTGGCGATGGCGGCCTTGAGAGGCATGCCCGCCAGCTCGGTGAAGCCGGGCACCATGACCACGCCGCCGCCGATGCCGAGCAGGCCGGACATGAGCCCGGCCAGGGTGCCCACGGCGCTCAGCACCAGCGGCGTCTCCCGGCTGCGTTCGTCGGCCGTCTCCGTTCCCGTGTTCGGGCTCGGGCGGTCGCGAGCCATGCGCGCCGCGGTGAAGGCCAGCAGGACGGCGGTCAGGATCATCAGCCAGTGGCCGTGGCCGGGGACCACTCGCGAGAGCAGCGACCCGCCCACCGCGGCCACGATCCCCGTGGGCACGCACCAGCGCACCGCCCCCCACCGGATCAGGCCGGCTTGGGCGTACCGGTACGTCCCCGTGAGGGCGCTGGGGAGGATGGACGGGAGGGTGGTGCCCACGGCCACGAGGGCCGACGCGCCCAGCAGGCGGATGGCCGGGGTTGACACGGTGGCGCCCCCGATGCCGAAGGCGGCCGACAGCACCCCGGTGAACACGCCGGCGACGACCGTGAGGACGTCGCGCAGCAGGCCCGGGTGCATGGTGTGTGTCTAGTCGGCGTGTGTCTACGCTCCTGGCATGACCGGCTCGGGTTCGGAGCACGCGGCCTCGCTCGACCGCCTGCGCGCGACGGCGCGCGACCTGGTGTCGCTCACCAGCAGCGCCGACCGGGCCCGGCTGCACCGAGCCCCCGGGCCGCGTGAGTGGTCGGCGGCCCAGGTCGTCGGCCACCTGGCCGACGCCGAGCTGGTGTACGCCGTGCGGTTCCGGCAGATGATCGTGGAGGATCGGCCCCATCTGGCCGCGTTCGACGAGGACGCGTGGGCCCAGCGCTTCGCCCTGCTGGACGACGAGCTCAAGGACACGGTGGCGCGCTGGCGGGCCCTACGGGACAGCACGCTGCGGCTGCTCGACTCGCTGGAGGACGCCGACTGGCGCCGGGCCGGCGTGCACGCCGAGCGGGGCGAGCTCAACGTGCGCCAGATGGCGGCGTTGCTGGCCGACCACGACCGCAGCCACCTGGACCAGATTCGCCACGCCCTCGCCGGCTGACCCCCCCACTCCCGCGTTCTCGTAACGCTGGCGAGCACTATGACGGCGCCAGCGTTACGAGAAGCGGAGGGGGGTGCGGCTTAGAGGCGCTCGATGATCATGGCCATGCCCT
>DASRGI010000174.1:0-9527 GCA_035651095.1 Acidimicrobiales bacterium
CGGTGTCCCACGACCTGCGTACGCCGCTCACGTCCATCCGCGGGTACGCGGAGGCCATCGGCGACGGCACCGCCACCGACGCCAAGCGGGCCGCCGAGGTCATCTCCGGCGAGGCCCGCCGGTTGGAGCGGCTGGTGGGCGACCTGCTCGACCTGGCCAAGCTCGACGCCCGCCGCTTCTCGCTGGACCTGCAACCGGTCGACGCCGCCGAGGTGGCCGCCGGCATCGCCGACTCGTTCGCCCCGGCCGCGTCGGAGGCGGGGTTGGCGCTGCAGGTGGATACGGCGGGCGCCGGCCTGGTCGTCCGGGCCGACCCGGACCGCCTCGCGCAGGTCGTCGCCAACCTGGTGGAGAACGCCTTCAAGTTCGCGGGCTCTTCGATCCGGGTGGCGGCCGCCCGTCAGGGCTCGGAGGTGGTGCTCACCGTCGAGGACGACGGCCCGGGCATCCCCGCCCCCGACGTCCCCCGCGTGTTCGAGCGTCTCTACCAGTCGCCCCGCACGCCCGCCCGCCAGGCCGGGTCGGGACTGGGGCTGGCCATCGTGGCCGAGCTGGTGGGCGCCATGGGCGGGCGGGTGCAGGCGGTGTCGCCCGTACTCGACAGCACCGGCACGCGCCTGGAGGTGCGACTGCCCGCTAGCGCGTCGTCGTAGTCGTCCCGCCCCGGCGGGTGGTCGACGTGGTGCTGGACGACCTGGAGGTGCTCGACGTCGTGGTGCTCGACGTCGTGGTGCTGCTGCTGGCGGGCTCGCCCGTGGTCGAGGTCGTGGTGGTGGGCGGCGGGACGGCGCAGGGGCCGAGGTCGACGGGGAGCTGCTGGCTGTCGCCCACCACCACGGCGAGGGCCTGCTTGCCCGCCGATTGGCAGGTGAGCTCCCACGTGGCCAGGCCGTTGGCGTCGGTGATGGCGGGGTTGGCCGAGTTGACCTGCCAGTCGCCGCCCCCGAACAGCTCGACCCGCACGAAGGGCACGGCCGTACCCCGCACCACGCCTTGGGCGTCGACCGACTGCTGCAGTACCTGGACCACGAGGTTGGCCGGGTTCCCCACCTCGGGCGGGTTGGGGGCCACGGCCGCGTTCACGCTCAGCCCGGCGTAGCGGACCAGCTGGAGGTTGACCACCCGCTGCTCGCCGTCCGACAGGTAGAACACCTCGGGCTTGACCAGGGCCAGGTCCTGCGGTCGCCAGGCCCGCACGCGGAAGCGGCCTCCGAGCACTCCGTTGACCACCCACGTTCCGTCGACCGCGGTGGCCACGTCGAGGCTGGCCTCGCCGTCGCCCACCAGGCGCTCCACGTGGACGATGGCGCCACCCACGGGACCGTCGGGGCCGACCACGGTGCCGTTGAGGGACGCCCGGCCGGGCGTCATGGGGATGGTGGTGGTGGTGCGGCCGGGCACGGGCTTGAGGGCGGCGTCGCTGAAGTCGGGCACGGTGGTGGCCGGGAGGGGCGCGACGGTGCTGGGCGGGGCGGGGAGGTCGGGGATGCCCCGGGGCGAACAGGCCGCGGTGACGGCGGCGGCCAGGGCGACGGCGGCCAGGGCACCCCGCTTCATGGAAGGGCGTCGATGCGGACTGCGGTGCCGGCCACGGTGGCGTCGGCCGGCGGTTCCACGTCCCGGTGCACGTAGGCCAGAGCCATACCGGGCACCGCGCTGGTGACCCGGCCCCGCTCCTTGCCGTCCACCTCGATGGCCGCGCCCTCGGGGAGCGTGCTGCCGCCGGGCGCCGTCAGGCGGCGCAGCCGGCGGGGCACGTTGCCGCCGCGCGAGTCGATGCGGGCCACCAGCTCCTGGCCCGTGTAGCAGCCCTTGGTGAAGCTCACGGCCCGGTCGACGATGCCGGCCTCGGCCGGGATGGTGTGCTCGTCCAATTCCTTGCCCATGACGGGGACGCCGGCCTCGATGCGCGCCCGCTCGTAGGTCGCGAGGTCGACGAGTGCGACGCCCGGCGGCAGTTGGGGGTCGGGGCCGAGCAGGTCCACGCCGGGGAAGTCCGGCCAGTCGGCGGCCGCGCCCGCGGGCGCGAGGTCGTGGGCGTGCGGGCCCCGGATGGCCAAGCAGCGCCAGCCGGCGAGGACGTCGATGTCGGCCTTGACCCGCAGCTTGAACCGGCTCAGGCGGGCCACCACGGGCTCGCCCCAACCCGCTTCCACGTCGAGCACGTACTCGTCGTCGGCCTGCTTGGTGACCCGCAGGAAGGCGTCGACCTTGCCCTGGGGCTGCAGCAGGAAGGACCACGCCGACGCCCCCGGGGCCAGCCCGGCCACGTCCTGGCTCAGCTGGCCCTGCAGGAACGACGCCGCGTCGGGACCCGCCACCCGCACCACGTCCCGGGGCAGCCACACTGCCCACACATCCCGCACGTCGTCCACGTCGTCCGACACCGCCCCATTCTGCCCGCCGCCACTGCCGACCACGGCCCCGCCCCGGTTTCGTGTGCAGTAATCCCGAATATGTCTCGACTACTGCACACAAAACGGGGAGACGGGGCAGGGACGGCGGCGAGCAGGGCGGCGGCGGGCGGCCGAGGCGGGCGGCGCGGCGTCAGCGGGGGGTGGGCGCGCCCAGGGCGGCCCGGCGGGCGGCGGTCATGCGCCGGGCGCCGGGAACGGCGACCAGCAGGGCGGCCGCCTTGTTGCGACACTCCAGGTCCTCCATGGCGGGGTCGCTGTCGGCCACGATGCCGGCGCCGGCCTGGACGCTGGCCCGGCCGTCGGGCCGCACGAGCATGGTGCGGATGGCGATGGCGGTGTCCAGGTTGCCGGAGAAGTCGATGTACCCCACCACCCCGGCGTACGGGCCTCGCTTGGTCCGCTCGAGCGAGTCGATGATCTCCATGGCCCGCACCTTGGGCGCGCCCGACACCGTGCCCGCCGGAAGCGTGGCCCGCAGCACGTCGATGGGGCCCTTGCCCGGCACCAGGTCGCCCGACACCTGTGACGTCATGTGCATCACGTGGCTGTAGCGCTCCAGCGTCATCAGCTCGTCCACGTGCTCGGTGCCGAAGCGCACCACCCGGCCCACGTCGTTGCGAGCGAGGTCGACCAGCATGATGTGCTCGGCCACCTCCTTCGGGTGCTCCACCAACTCGGCCGCCATGCGCCGGTCCTCCTCGTCGGTGCGGCCCCGGCGCCGGGTGCCGGCGATGGGCCGGCTGATCACCTTGCCGTCGAGCAGTTGCACCATCGGTTCGGGCGACGAGCCCACGATGGTGATCTCCGGGTGCCGGAAGAAGTACATGTAGGGCGACGGGTTCACTTGCCGCAGGGCCCGATACAGGTCGAAGGGGTCGGCGTCGAGGTCGAGGTCGAAGCGCTGGGACAGCACCACCTGGAAGATGTCGCCCGCCAGGATGTGCTCCTTGGCCGCCTCGACCGCGGCCGTCCACTCCTCCACCCCCACCGTGCGTTCGACGTCGGCCGGCGGCTCCTCCCGGTCGGGCGGCTCGACCACGGGCTCGTCCCGGGGGCTGGCGCCGGCGTCGGCCAGCGACGTGAGCCGCTCCACGGCGGCGTCGTAGCGCGCGTCCAGTTCGGCGCCTGACGGCGAGTCGGCCACGAGCACGTTCTCCAGCAGGGTGACCCGTTGGCGCCAGTGGTCATAGGCGGCGATCTGGCCGATGACGCAGAGCACGGCGTCGGGGTCGCCCCGGTCGTCGGGCGGAATGTCGGGCAGGTGCTCGACCTCCCGCACCACGTCGTACCCGAGGTACCCGACCACCCCGCCGTGCAAGGGCGGGAGGTCGGGCAGCGACGGCGAGCGGTACGCCTCGAGGATGCCCTCGACGGCAGCCAGCACGCCCTTGTCGAGGGGCACGCCGGGGGGCAGCACGCCGTCGACCGACAGCTGCCCGCCCCGGGCCACGATGGTGGCCGAGGGGTTGCGGCCCATGAACGAGAAGCGGGCCCAGCGCTCGCCGTGCTCCACCGATTCCAGCAGGAAGCCGGGCTCCTCCCCGACCACGCGAGCGAAGCCGGCCACGGGGGTGGCCATGTCGGCGAGGATCTCCCGCCACACGGGGATGACGGTGTAGTCCCGGGCGAGGGCCCGGAACTCCTCCCTAGTGGGCCGGATCAAGGGCCGACGATCCGAACGAGCGGTAGAAGCAGGAGAACTCGCCCGTATGGCAGGCGCCCTTCCCTTCCTGCTCCACCACGAACAGGAGGGTGTCGCCGTCGCAGTCGTAGTACGCCTCCCGCACCCACTGGCGGTCGCCCGAGGTCTCGCCCTTGGCCCACTCCTCCTGGCGGCTGCGGCTCCAGAAGACGGTGCGACCCGTGGCCAGCGTCTTGCGCAGTGTGTCCTCGGTCATCCACGCCATCATCAGGATGCGGTGGGTGGCGACGTCCTGGACGATGGCAGGGACGAGGCCGTCGGCGTTGTACGTGACCTGGGCCAGGTCGTCGTCACGCGCCGAGATGGGTGTTGCGGTAGGCATGGGCAGATCGTAGAGGGACGGGTGGTTGGCGCCCCCGTCGGTTTTCGACAGGGGCGCCAACCGAGCCGTCAACGCAGCCCGAGAGCCCGGGAGCAGGCCGGCCATTGCGCCCAGCCCGAGCGGGCCTGGAGCTTGGCCGCGGCCGCGTCCTGCACGTCAGGCGAGGCGTCGCTGGGGAGCCCGGTGAAGCCGAGGCTCCGCCAGGTGCGGGGCGAGAACTGGTAGGCCCCGTAGTACCCGTTCCCTGTGCGGGTGGCGTAGTTGCCACCCGACTCGCACTGCCGCAGCCGGGCGAAGTTCGCCGCAGTGGCCGGTGCCTGGGGGCGGGGTATGTACCGCCGGCGGGGCCGGCGATACGTGGCCGCGGACGCCGGTTGGGCGGTGGCGACGAGGTCGACGGCGACCATGCCAGTCGACAGGAGAAAAGCTGCGGCTGTCGCAGCGATCCGGTGTTGCTTGCGCATCTTGCGCCTCCTTGCAAGGAGCCCGCTCTGGTGGGCGGGGCTTTCAGGTGTGGCCTGGAATGCGGGCAAACCGTCGTGAAGCATTCGGCTCGCGGACGGCGCTGGCGTGTAGCCGGCAACCGCCCTGGACAGTCATTGGTCCGAACGAGGTGCAGACGGAAAAACCCTGGATTGGACGCGAAAGGCAGACCTCCTGGGGTCGGCGTGAGATCGGAGCGACGCCGCCAGATGCCAGGGCCGCTCGATCAACTGCTAAACGAAGCTAACGAAGCTGACGGCCAAATGACAAATCGCCAAATGACAAATCAGAGGTACAGCCCGGTGCCCCCGTCGATGCGGTCGGACGCCACCGCGTGGATGTCCCGCTCCCGAAGGATCAGGTAGTCGTCGCCCTGGACCTCGACCTCGTAGCGGTCCTCCGGGTTGAACAGGACCGTGTCGCCGGTGGTGATGTTGCGCACCTGGGGGCCGACGGCCACCACCTCGGCCCACGCCAACCGCTTGGACACCTGGGCGGTGGCGGGGATGAGGATGCCGGAGCGGGACTTGCGCTCCCCTTCGGACGCGGGGATCTGCACGAGCACGCGGTCGGCGAGCATGGTGATGGGCTGCTTGCCGTTGTCATGCGAGGGCACGTCCGCACGGTACCGTGCCGAGCGCATGTTCACGGAACCGGTCACCCTGGAAACGGCCGACGGGCTGCACCTGGAAGGCGAGCTGCGCGTGCCCGACGAGCCGACCGCCGCGGCCGTCCTCGCCCACCCCCATCCGCAGCACGGGGGCAACATGCGCTCCATCGTCCCCGGCACCCTGTTCGACGCCCTCCCGGGCCAGGGGGTGGCGTGCCTGCGCTTCAACTTCCGAGGCGTGGGCCGCTCCGAGGGCGCCTTCGACGAGGGTGTGGGTGAGCGGGCCGACATCGTCGCCGCCATCGACACGCTGCACGCCATCACCGAGGGCCTCCCCCTCGTCGTGGCCGGCTGGTCCTTCGGCGGCGACACCGCCCTGGCCGTGGGCGACGAGCGCCTGGCTGGCTGGTGCGCCATCGCCCCGCCCCTGCGGGTGGTGAAGGCGCAGGACTTGGTGGCCGCCCACGACCCCCGCCCCAAGCTGCTCGTGGTCCCCGAGAACGACCAGTACCGCAAGCCCGCCTCGGCCCGCGAGGTGGTGGCCGGTTGGACCAACACGCAGATCGAGGTGGTGCCCGGCTCCGACCACTTCTTCGTGGGCCGGGTGGACCGGGTCCCGCCCCTCGTCCTCGCCTTCATCCGACAGGACCGCTTCACCCCCTGAAGCACCTCTGTCGAATGAGTGGGGGGTGGGGGTCAGGCGGGGCGGACCACGACGCCGGCGGCGGCCAGGTGCTCCTTGGCCTGGCGCACGGTGTACTCGCCGAAGTGGAAGATCGACGCGGCGAGCACGGCGTCGGCCCGCCCCTCCAGTGCACCCTGCACCAGGTGGTCCAGCGAACCCACGCCGCCCGACGCGATGACGGGCAGGTTGCACCCGCCCGCCACCCGGCGGGTGAGCTCCAGGTCGAACCCGTCCCGGGTGCCGTCCCTGTCCATCGATGTGAGCAGGATCTCGCCCGCGCCCAGGTGCTCGACCTCGCCCGCCCACGAGATGGCGTCGAGGCCGGTGGGCTTGCGGCCGCCGTGGGTGAAGACCTCCCACCCGCCTTGGGACCGGCGGGCGTCGATGGCGACGACCACGCACTGGGCCCCGAACTCCTTGGCCAGCTCCGACACCAGCTCGGGGCGGGACACGGCCGACGTGTTGACGCTGACCTTGTCGGCCCCGGCTCGCAGCAGCTTGCGGGCGTCGTCCACCGACCGCACGCCGCCGCCCACGGTCAGGGGGATGAACACCTCCTCGGCCGTGCGCCGGACCACGTCGACCATCGTGTCCCGGGCATCCGAGGACGCGGTGATGTCGAGGAACACGACCTCGTCGGCGCCCTCCTCGTCGTAGCGCGCGGCCAGTTCCACCGGGTCGCCGGCGTCCCGCAGGTTGACAAAGTTGACACCCTTGACGACGCGGCCGGCGTCCACGTCGAGGCAGGGGATGACCCGCACCGTGCGCATCGCTACTCCAACGCTCCGAGGGCCTCGGCCACCGAGAACACGCCCTCGTAGATGGCCTTGCCCACGATCACGCCAGCGAGCGCCCGGCCCCCCGATCCCTCCAGCGCTCGCAGGGCCCGCAGGTCGTCGAGCGATCCCACGCCGCCGGACGCCACCACGTCGGCCCGGGTGGCGTCGAGCACGCGAGCCAGGCCCTCGATGTCGGGACCGGTGAGCATGCCGTCCCTGGCGATGTCGGTGACGATGAAGGCGGCCACGCCGGCGTCGGCGAACCACTCGATGGCCTCCAGCACGGTGACACCCGACCCCTCGGTCCACCCCCGCACGGCGGCCTCGCCCGAGCGGGCGTCGAGACCCACGGCGATGCGGCCCGGATGGCGCTGGGCCAACCGCCGAACCAGCCGGGGCTGCTCCAGCGCGGCGGTGCCGATGACGATGCGGGTGACGCCCGCCTCCAGCAACGCCTCGGCCGAGAACTCGTCGCGGATGCCGCCGCCCGACTGCACGGGGATGCCCACGGACAACGCGATCTGGGCCACGACGTCGCGGTTCTCGGGCCGGCCCGTGCGGGCGGCGTCGAGATCGACCACGTGGATCCACGGGGCGCCGTCGGTCTCGAACTCCTTGGCCACGGCGAGCGGATCGCCGCCGTAGACGGTCTCCTTGGAGTAGTCGCCCTGCTGCAGGCGCACGCACTTACCGTCGCGCACGTCGATGGCGGGGAACAGCTGCATCAGGCCGCCGCCTCGACCGTGTCCACGAAGTTGCGCAGCAACCGGAGGCCCACGGCGCCCGACTTCTCGGGGTGGAACTGGGTGGCCCACACGTTGCCCCGCTCCACCGCGGCCACCACCGGTCCGCCGTAGTCGCACGTGACCACCACGTCGTCGGTGCGCTCGGGGGCGTAGGAGTGGACGAAGTAGGCCCAGGCCCGATCGGGCAGGCCGGCGAGCAGGGGCGAGGGCCGCACGGCGTCGAGCACGTTCCACTGCATCTGGGGCCGCTTCACGTCGGCGGCCAGCGTCCGCACCTTGGCGCCGAACACGCCCAGCCCGGGCACGCCCGGGTCCTCCTCGGAGCCCGCGTACAACAACTGCAGCCCCACGCAGATCCCCAAGAAGGGCGTACCCGCTTCGATGGCGCCGAGGGCGGCGCGGTCCAGGCCCGACGACTGCAGGGCCTGCATGCACCGGCCGAAGGCGCCCACGCCGGGAAGCACCACGCCGTCGGCCGCCAGCGCCTCGTCCACGTCGGTGACCAGGCGGGCGTCGGCCCCCACCTTCTGCAATGCCTTCTCGGCCGAGCGCAGGTTGCCGATGCCGTAGTCCAACACGGCGATGCGCGCCGCCGTCAAAGCGTGCCCTTGGTGGACGGCACGCCCGTGCCCTCCACCCGCACGGCGTCGCGCAGGCAGCGGGCCACGCCCTTGAACGACGCCTCGAGGATGTGGTGGGTGTTGCGCCCCCGCACCAGCGAGACGTGCAGCGTCATCTGGGCGGCGTGGGCGAAGGACTGCCAGAAGTGGTCGGCCATCTGGGGGTCGAAGGGGGGCGAGCCAAGCGACGCCGGGCCGTCGGCGGGCACGGGCACGTCGTAGTAGAGGAAGGGCCGGCCGCTGAGGTCGAGGGCCACGTCCACCAACGCCTCGTCGAGGGGCAGGGAGATGGAGGCGAAGCGACGGATGCCCGCCTTGTCGCCGAGGGCGTCGCCCAGGGTCTCGCCCAGGGCGATGGCCACGTCCTCCACGGTGTGGTGCTGGTCCACTTCGAGGTCGCCCTTGGCCGCCACCGTGAGGTCGAACCCGCCGTGCTTGCCCAGCTGCGAGAGCATGTGGTCGAAGAAGGGCAGGCCGGTGTCGGCCTCGGCCCGGCCCGTGCCGTCGAGGTCGAGGGTGATCTCGATCGACGTCTCCTTGGTGGTGCGGGTGGTCGTGGCAGTACGGCGGGAGCGGCTCACGTGAGGATCTCCGTCAGGGCGTCGAGGAAGGCGGTGTTCTCTTCGGGCGTTCCCACGGTGACCCGCAGGCACCCGGCCAGGCGGGGCCACGACGCGCAGTTGCGCACCAGCACCGAGCGGTCGAGCAGTTCCTTCCACACGGCGTCGGCGTCCTTGGCCAGGGGGCGGAAGAGGAGGAAGTTGGCGTCGGACGGCCAGGTCTCGACGGGCAGGCCGGCGAGGGTGGCGGCGATGCGGCCCCGCTCCTCGTTGACGATGGCCACGCGGGCCTCCATCTCCGGCTTGAAGCGCAGGGCCAGGGACCCGGCCAGCTGCTTCATGGCATCGAGGTGGTACGGCAACGCGACCTGTTCGAGGGCGGCCACCACCGGCGCCGGGCCCACGAGGTACCCCAACCGCGCCGCCGCCATCGACCACGTCTTGGAGTACGTGCGCACCACCACGAGGGGCACGTCGTCGGCCACCAGTTCGAGAGCCGACCAGCGAGCGAACTGGCCGTAGGCCTCGTCCACGACCACCAGGCCGGGGGCGGCGTCGAGCACGGCCTCGATCACCTCACGCGACTCGGACCGGCCCGTGGGG
>DASRGI010000175.1:0-20690 GCA_035651095.1 Acidimicrobiales bacterium
CCGGCTGACCCACCCCCCTCGCCGGCCTAGCATCGGCGCCGCTCATGCCGACGCAGATGCAGTGGCCGACGCTGTCTCCCCACGCCCGCAAGCGCATCGCCGACTTCGACGCCCGCGTCGACCAGGCCTTCGACCGCGTGCGGGGCAACCCGGTGACCGATCGGGTCTTCTACGCGGCGTCGGCCCTGGGCGACCACAGCCTCATCTGGCTCATGCTCGGCGCCCTCCGCGGCCTGCGCTCCGAACACGACTGGAAGGCGGCCGTACGGGTGGGCGTGGCCCTGGGCGCCGAGTCGGCCCTGGTCAACGTGGGCATCAAGTCCCTGTTCCGCCGCACCCGCCCGCCGTGGGAGACCACGCCCCACCCCCACCGGCTGCGTCGCCCCAAGACCAGCAGCTTCCCCAGCGGGCACGCCACGTCCGCGTTCACCGCCGCCGGACTGCTGTCCGAGGACGACCCCCTCTGGCCCGTGTACTACGCCCTCGCCGCCCTCGTCGCCACCAGCAGGGTGTACGTGCGCATCCACCACGCCTCGGACGTGGTGGGCGGCATTCCCATCGGCATCCTCCTCGGCCGCCTGGGCCGGCGCCTCCTCCCCCTACCCGCCCGCCCGGGCGGGGCAGGAATCTCCTGACCTCCGGAAGGGTTGGACCCCACATGACCATTGCGTTCGCCGTTACGTGGGACTACCGCTGCCCGTTCGCCCGCAACGCCCACGAGCACCTGGTCGAAGCGCTGCAGGCCGGAGCCGACAGGGACTGGCAGGTCACATTCGTGCCCTTCTCGCTCAACCAGGTCCACGTGGAAGAGGGCGGGACCGACGTGTGGGACGACCCCGCCCAGGCCCCCAACCTCCTGGCCATGCAGGCCGGCCTGGTGGTGCGGGACCGCTTCCCCGAGCAGTTCCTCGACGCCCACCTGGCCCTCTTCCGGGCCCGGCACGACGAGGCCAGGGACCTGCGGGAGCCCGAGGTGATCAAGGACGTGCTCACCCACGCCGGGGTCGACGCCGGGGCCGTGTTCGCCGAGATCGAAGACGGCTGGCCCCTCGAAGCGTTCCGCAAGGAGCACGAGCAGTCCGTGGCCGAGCACGCCGTGTTCGGAGTGCCCACGTTCATCGCCGGAGACCGGGCCGTGTTCGTGCGCTTCATGCACCGCCCCCAGGGCGACGCCGAGTTGGCCCGGCGCACCATCGAGCGGGGGATCGACCTCGTCACCGGCTGGCCCGAGCTCAACGAGTTCAAGGCGACCACGATCCCGCGTTGACCCGGTGAGCGCGCCCCTGCGGTTCGACCGGCGCATGACGGGCGCCGAGGCCCTCATGTGGACGGTCCAGCGCGACCCCATCCTGCGCTCGTCCTTCCTCAACCTCACCCTCCTGGAGCAGCCGCCCGATTTCGAGCGCTTCCGGCGGCGCATGGGCCAAGCCGTCGAAGCGCTGCCCCGCCTCCGCCAGCGGGTGCGGTCGGGCACCGTGCCCGGCACCTGGCCCGAGTGGGTCGACGACACCAGCTTCGACCTCGACTACCACGTGCGCCATGTGGCCCTGCCCCCGCCGGGGACGATGCGCCAGCTGCTGGACCTGGCCGCCGTCGAGGCCCAGGACAGCTTCGACTTGGCCCGCCCCCTCTGGAGGTTCTGGATCGTCAAGGGGTTGGACGGGGGCGACGGACCCGGCCGGGCTGCCCTGCTCTCGAAGATGCACCACACCATCACCGACGGCGTCGGGGGCGTGCGCCTGTCCGCCCAGTTCATCGACCTGGCCCCCGATGCACCCGATCCCGAGCCCGCCCCGCCTGCCGAAGTGGTGGGGGGCGGCAACCTCCTCGTGGCCGCCGCCCGCCAGGTGGGCGACGCCGTGGGGAGCATGGCCCGGGTGGCGGGATCGCTGGCCACGGCCCGCCCGGGGGCGGCGGTGGAGACGGCCCGGTCGTTCGTGCGCCAGGTGGTGGTGACCGAGTCCGCCCGCTCCCCCTTGTGGGCCGGGCGCCACGGCCTCAGCCGGTCCTTCGAGGTGCTGTCCTTCGGCTTGGACGAGGCCAAGCAGGCCTCCCACAACCTGGGCGGCACGGTCAACGACCTGTACGTGGCCGGCGTGGCCGGGGGTGCGGCCGCCTACCACCGGGCCAAGGGCGCCGACGTCGACGAGCTGCGCATGACCATGCCCATCAGCACTCGCTCCGACCGCTCGGCCGGGGGCAACGCCTTCGCTCCCGCTCGGGTCCTGATCCCGGCCGGCACCGTCGACCCGGCCAAGCGCTTCGCCCAGGTGCACGAGCGCCTGTCGGCCACCCGCTCGGAGCGGGCCCTGGGGTGGGCGGGCGCCCTGGCCGGGGCCCTCACCGCCCTGCCCGGCCCGCTGCTCGTGCGCATGGCCCGCAGCCAGGTCGACACCGTCGACTTCGCCACCTCCAACGTGCGAGGCGCCCCCTTCGACCTCTGGATCGCCGGCGCCCGCATCCTGGCCAACCACCCGTTCGGCCCCACGGCCGGCACCGCGTTCAACGCCACCGTGCTGTCCAGCGCCGGTTCCATGGACGTGGGCCTCGCCTGTGACACGGCCGCCATCGACGACCCCGACCTCCTGCGCCGTTGCATCGAGGAGGGCCTGGCGGAGGTCATCGCCGCCGGGTCCTAACGCTTAGGCTCGGCCGGTGCACATCCGAGACAAGGTCGTGGTCGTGACCGGCGGCGCCAGCGGGATCGGCGCCGCGCTGGTCAAGCGGTTTCGTGACGAAGGCGCGGCCGGCGTGGTGGCGGCCGACCTGCAGGAGCCGGCGGTTGGCGCCGCCGACCTGTTCGTTCGCACCGACGTGTCCGGCGAGGCCGACGTCCAGGCGCTGGTGCGCCAGGCCGAGGAGGCGTTCGGCCGGGTCGACCTGTTCTGCTCCAACGCCGGCATCGGTGGGGGCGGAGGCATCGAGGCGCCCGACGAACTGTGGGAGCAGACGTTCAAGGTCAACCTCATGGCCCATGTGTACGCGGCCCGGGCCGTGCTGCCCGGCATGCTGGCGCGGGGCGATGGCTACCTGCTCAACACCGCGTCGGCCGCCGGGCTGCTCACCAACCTGGGCAACGCCACGTACACGGTCACCAAGCACGGCGCGGTGGCGTTCGCCGAGTTCCTGGCCATCACCTACGGCGACCAGGGCATCAAGGTGTCGTGCCTGTGCCCCCAGGGCGTGCGCACGCCCATGCTGGTGGGCGGGCTCGACCAGGACGACCCCGCGGCCAAGATGGTGCTGGCGTCGGGCGGGATGATCGAGCCTGAGGACGTGGCCCAGGCCGTGGTCGACGGGCTGGCCGACGAGCGCTTCCTCATCCTCCCCCACCCCGAGGTGGCCGACTACTACCGGCGCAAGGCCGACGACCCCGACCGCTGGCTGCGGGGCATGCGCCGCATCCAAGCCCAACTCTGACCGTGACGCTGGAGCAGCTCGGCCTCACCGCCGGCCACAAGGTCCGGTTCCGCCGGCGCGACGCCGGCCGGTGGCACGTGGGCGCGGCCGAGCGGGTCGAGCAGGACGGCAGCCTGCGGGTGCGCGACGGCAAGGGCGCGGCCCGGGCCATCCCCCTGGCGCTGGTCGAAGTGCGGGCGGAAGGGCCCCGAGGGGCGACCCGGTGGGAGCCGTTGCTGGAGCGCGCCGCCCGCATCGAGCAACTCCGCCTCCTGTAGCCCGCCGCCCCGACGCATTCTCGTAACGCCGGCGAGGACTATGGCGGCGCCAGCGTTACGAGAACGATGCGGCGGGGGGTCAGTCGGCGCCGAGCTGGGACTCGACCACGGCGGCCACCTCGGTGAGGATGGCCGTGAGGCGGGCGTGCTCGCGGCGCCGGCGGGCGTCGAGAGCGTCCAGGTCCTCGGCGGCAATGGCCCGGGCCGACTCCAGGTGGGTCAGCTCGGCCTCCAGCTTCGAGCGTTCCCGCTCCCGCACCTCGGCGGCCTCGGCCTCGGCGTGGCGCACCAGCCGCTCGGCTTCGGCCTGGGCCGACTCCACCAGCGTTGCCGCCTGGCGCTCGGCCTCGGCGATGGCCAGCTCGGCCGTGCGCTGGGCCAGGGTGAGGGTGCGGCGTACGGTGTCGTCGTCGGCCACCACCACGGCGGCATCGCCCGCGGCCTTGACCGCTCGGTCCTCGGCGTCGGCGAGCCGGGCCTCCAGCTCGTCGAAGGCGAACGCCACCTGGTCGAGGAAGGCGTCGACGTCGGCCGGGTGGTAACCCCGCAGCTTCTCCCGGAACACGGCCTCGCGCACCCACCGGCTGGGGGCGGTACGAGCGGGCGACTCCTCCACCGGCGGCGCCGGCGCCGGACCGGGCGCGGGCTGGTCGTCCAAGTCGTCGATGTCGAACAGGGCGTCGTCCAGCGTGGTCATCGGGGAGCCTCCTTGAGATCCACGAGGGCAGCGTCGATCCCGCCGAGGATCTGCCCACGGGCCGACGTGACCGCGGCCATGGCCGCGTCCATCGACTCCCGGGCGGCGTCCCGGCGAGCGGTGATCACCGCGGCCTCGTCCCGCAGCAGGGCCATCCGGGTCCGCAGGTCGGGCAGCTTGGCGTCGCGGTGGAACTCGACCACCCGAGCCTCGGCGTCGGCCCGAACCTGCTCGACCCGGCGGGCGGCCTCGGCCCGCACCTCGTCGGCCCGCCGCTCACCGGCCCGGATGGCGCCGGCCAGCTCGGCGCCGGACGGCACCGGCGACTCGACGGTGGCGCCGCTCTCCTGGCCGGCCCGCCAGCGGGCTCGGGCCAGCGACGCCTCGGCCACCTCGGCCCGCTGCTCGGCCGCGGCCACGCGCGCTTCGAGCACGTTCAGGCGCGCCGCGACCTCGCTGAGAAAGCCGTCGACGTCCGCCTGGTCGTAGCCCGCCTCGGCCGTGCGAAACGGCGGCTCGTGCAGCTGGGAAGCCAGCTTTTCGAACACCACGGGCACGCCAAGGGAGCGTACCGACGCGGGGCCTCTCAACCGCGGATGCTCACCCCCGCGGCCGCCAGTTCCTCCACCGCCGCGGCCGACGTGTCCGGCACCACCCCGGCCACCATGCCGGCCAGCACCCGCGTGCGCAGGCCGCTCGCCGCGGCGTCGAGGGCGGTGGCCCGCACGCAGTAGTCGGTGGCGATGCCCACCACGTCCACCGCGTCGATGCCCCGGGCCGCCAGCCAGTCGCCGAGCGATGTGCCGTCGTCCGCCTGCCCCTCGAAGCCGGAGTAGGCCGCGGCCCGTTCGCCCTTGGAGAACACAGCGTCCGGCGCCACCCGCAGGTCGGGATGGAACTCGGCGCCCGCCGTCCCCACCACGCAGTGCGCCGGCCACTCGCCGAAGTGGGCGCCGGGGTCGACGTGGTAGTCGCGGGTGGCGACCACGGCGTCGTATTCGCCTCGATGTTCGGCCACGTACGCCGTGATGCGCCGGGCCACGGCGGCCCCGCCGGCCACGCCGAGCGACCCGCCTTCGCAGAAGTCGTTCTGCACGTCGACGACGACCAGGGCCCGACCCACGCCCGTCATTGGAGCACAGCCGCCAGCGCCGGCGGGCCGTCGTCGAGCGACAGGGCGTCGGGCGGCAGCTCGGCCCGGGCGGCCAGGTGGTGGGCCCGGACCTCGAACAGCGTGGGCCGGTGCCGCACCTCGCCGCCGGCCATGACCTCGACCTGCAGCGCCCGCCCCTCGGCCGGCGAGAACGGGCTCGGGCGCAACAGCTCGGCCACGGCCACGCCATCGCGCACCACCCGCACGGCGTGCTTGCGGCAGCCCGTCGTGGCCTTGCCCGTGGACCGCTTCTCCACCGGTCGGCCGTCCACCGCGACCAACTTGTAGACGAACCCGGCCGTGGGATGGCCCGAGCCGGTGACCACCGAGGTGCCCACGCCGTACGCATCGGCCGGGCAGGCGGCCAGACGCTGCAGCGCGTGCTCGTCGAGGTCGCCGGACAGCACGATCTTCGTCCCCGTGGCGCCCAGCTCGTCCAGCAGCTCGCGGGCCCGGGCCGTGGCCTCGAGCAGGTCGCCCGAGTCGATGCGGATAGCGCCCAGCTCGGTGCCGGCCACGTCGACGGCTCGGCTGATGGCGTCGTCGGTGTCGTACGTGTCGACCAGCAGCGTGCTGGTCGGGCCCAGCCCCACCACCTGGGCCTCGAAGGCGGCCACCTCGTCGTCATGGGCGAGGATGAACGCGTGTGACACGGTGCCCGCCGTGGGGATGCCGTAGCTGCGCCCCGCCTCCAGGTTGGAGGTGGCGTCGAACCCGGCGATCCAGGCCGCCCGGGCCGCATGCACGGCCGCCCACTCGTCGGTACGGCGGCCGCCCATCTCGATCAGCGTGCGGTCGCCGGCGGCCACGTCCATGCGGGCCGCGGCCGACGCCACCGCCGAGTCGTGGTTGAGCACGGACAGCACCAGCGTCTCCAGCACGACGGCCTCGGCGAAGGACGCCTCGACCGTCAGCACGGGCGAACCGGTGAAGTACAGCTCGCCTTCGCGGTAGGCGTCGATCCGGCCCGTGAAGCGGTACCCGGCCAGCCACTCGCACGTGGGCGCGTCCAGGAACCGGCCCAGGTAGTCGAGGTCCTCGGGGGTGAAGCGGAAACCCTCGACGAGGTCGACCAGGCGACCCAGGCCGGCCACCACGCCGTAGCGCCGCCCGGGCGGCAGCGACCGGGCGAAGACCTCGAACACGGCGTTGCGCTGCGCCACGCCCGAGGCGAGGGCCGCCTGCACCATCGTCAGCTCGTAGTGGTCGGTGAGGAGGGCCGAGCCGATGGCCACGAGGTTAGGGCGGGGTGGGATCGACCGGGAGCTCCGTCGTGGTCGTCGTCGTAGGTGCCGTCGTGGGGGTCCTGGACGACGTCGCTTTGGTGGTGCTGGTCGACCCGCCTGCCCGCCGCGTGGTCGACGTGGTGCCGCGCCGGGGAGCCGACGACGACGTGGTCGAGTCCCGGGTGGGCGAGAACGGCACGTTGGGCAGGTTCTTGGTGTTGGGCTGGGGCGGGTGCGTCAGGCCCGCGGGGCCGGTGCCGAAGGCCTTGAGGATGTTGGTGGTGATCTTCTTGACGTCCTTGTCGCTCCCGAGCTTGGGGACCCACAGGTTGGTGCCCGTGGCGAGCACGGCGCCGCCGCCGGGTGCCGCGTAGTACGTCATGTCGGAGTAGCTCGCCTTGCCCCGGCAGCGCACGGGCGAGTGGGCGAGCACCTCCAGGTTGGCGGGCGTGGCCGGGCCCGGTGTGTAGCGGTCGTACTCGGAACCCACCAGCCCGCTGATCTTGTCGCCCTGGGACAGGCCCGTCCCCGCGAAGATCCACGCCGACGGGTTGGTGATCACGAAGTCGGCCTTCACCGGGTTGCACTCGTAGAGGGCGCCGATCATGGCGCTCTCGGGCCGGTTGACGGGCGGCGAACGGAAGTCGGCCGTCGTGTACTTGGGGTTGACCAGACGCATGGGGTCCTCGTTGGCCCGTTTGTAGTTGACCTCCCGCCGGTACAGGCCGAGCGGCGAGTCCTCCAGGCGGATCTGGCGGAAGGCGGCGTTGGCCCCGAAGAACACGAGGTTCACGCCCGCGTCACGAGCCCCCTCGGCCCCGTCACGCATGGCCCACGACCAGTACTCGTCGTGGCCCAGGGTGAGGAGGGCCTTGTGGCGGGTGAGGAACTCGGGCCGGCGGTGCAGGTCGATGTCGGTCCAGTAGGTGACGTCGAGGCCGAGCGACTCCACGAACGACACCAGCGGGAACTCGTTGCCCAGGAAGTCTCCCGACCCGTCGCCGATCTTGTAGGGCCGGTCGAACGACACCACCCGCGACCGGAAGTCGAAGCTCGACCCCTTGCCGCTCGGCGACTGGCCCTCGTACAGGTCGGCGCCGCCCCACAGGTTGTACGCCTGCCACGTGGTGACGGCGTTCTGCACGACGAAGGCGGCCGTGCTGTTGTCGTCCCGCACGGTGAGGGGGATGTACTGCTGCTCGTCGTCGTCGCCCACCAGCTTGAAGAGGTAGACGCCCTGCACGAAGTCCTTGGTGATGCGCACGGTGAGCGACGGCGTCCATTCGGTCTCGATCATGCGTGTCTTGGGCTCGACGCTCGGCGCCGCCTGCTTCTTGCCCGCGATCTTGTCGGACTTCCACACCAGCCGGCCGCCGTCGCCGCCGTAGTAACCCATGCGGTAGGCCTCGACGTGGAAGCTCGACGCCTTGGTCGACACGTAGAGGGTGACGGCCTGGCCCTCGGTGGTGCTCACGGCGTCGGCGAAACCCTCGATGCCCTTGTTGTGGCCCGACTCCAGCCGCCACGCGGTCGTGCCCTGCTTGGCGTTCTCCTGTTCCACCCACGAGGCGGTGATGCCGCTGGCGGGCGGCACGGTGACGTTGGCGTGTGCCACCTTGGCGTTGTCCGACGCCGGTTGCCTGGCCGTCGGCTTGGACCGGTCGGCGAAGGCAAAGGCGCCCGCGCCCAGCAGGGCGACGATCACCACGAGCACGCCGCCGGCCAGCGCCCGCTCCCGCCACGGGTTGGTGGCGGCAGGGGTGACGACGAGCGGCGGCTCCCGAAGGACGGCGGCGGCCTCCGGCTGCCTTTGGGGTTGCGGTGGCGGCTGGGCTTGCGGCTCCTGCTGGGGCGGAGCTTCGGCTTGCGGTTGCGGCTGGAGTTGCGGCTGGAGTTGCGGTCGTGGCTGGGCGGGCGCCTCGGGCTCCGGTTCGAGGGCCACGGGTTCGGGCGCGGGTTCCGGCTCGGGTTCGAGCGCGGGCGCGGGTTCGGCTTCGGCGACCGGCTCGGGCGCGGCAACGGATGCGTCCACCGGTTCCGGCTCGGGCGCGGGTTCCGGCTCGGGTGCCTCGGCCGGGGGCTCGGCGGCAACCGCCTCGACCTCGGTCTCGCGTGCCACGGAACCGGTCGGCTCGGGCTCGCGCGCGGAGGACATGGCTTCGGCGGAGGTCCCGGCCGGCGCCACGGGTTCGGCGGCAGCCGGCTCGGCCTCGGGCGCCCCAACCCCGGCCGCCCCAACCCCGGGCGCCCCAGCTCCGGGCGCCTCGGCAACGGGCTCTGCCTCGGCAACGGGCACCTCGGGTTGGGCCGACACCGGCGCAGGATCGGCCACCCGGTCGACCTCGGCCACCCGCTCGACCTCGGGCGCCTCGACCTCGGGCGCCTCGACCTCGGGCGCCGCCACCTCAGACGCAGGCTCGGCGATCGCCGCGATGGGCCTCGCCTCGGATGGGGGCGCCTGCGGCTCGACAGCATGCCCCGGCCCGGGCGTGGCCACCCTCGCAGCCGCCCGCTCGGCCACTTCGGCGACTGCGTCCTGGTCGAACAGCGGCGGCCGGTCCGGCACCGGGCCCGGCACCGCACCACCCTCTGGAGCCACAGGCGCGTCGATCGAGGCGAACTCACCCACGGTTTCCCGGCGCCGGCCCACGCGTCGAAACACGGCAGCACCGACCCCGACACCGAGAACGAACGTCAGCTTGCGAGGCCGCCCCCGTGCCACACGTGCAAGGTACCGGTCAGCACTCGAAAAACCGCGGACAGCCTCAGCGTCTTCTCACCCACCCCCGGCCGGTTTGGCCGCGTTCTGTCCGGTATGTCGGACGAAGCGCGGCCAAACGCCGAACGCCGGACAACGCTTCAGCCGGCGGGCTTGGGCTCCTTGGGCAACCCGAGCACCCGCTCACCCACGATGTTGCGCTGGATCTCGGCGGCGCCGCCCCAGATCGTCTCCGACCGGGAGAAGAAGAACGCCGCCTGCAGCGGGCTCACCGGATAGTCGTCCCGCCCCCGGCGCCGGCCGATGCCCGGCACGAACTCCTCGTTGCGACTGCCAGTCAACACCTGGCCGTCCATCCCGAGGATGTCGATGGCCAGGTTCAGCGTGTCCTGGTGGTACTCGGACCAGTACATCTTGTTGAGCGGTCCCAGGGCGGCGGCCTGCTTGGTCCCGTGCAGCACGTCGGACAGCGTGCGCAGGCCGTTGATCTCCATGATCTTGACCTTGCTCCATGCCTTGGCCAGGCCCTGGCGCACGAGTGGGTCGGACGCCTTGCCGTTCTTGCGGGCCTTCTCGATGATCTCGTCCAGCTCCTTCTGGAACCGGCGATGCCCGGTGGTGGCCGACGTCCCCCGCTCGAAGCCGAGCGTGGTCATGGCGACCTTCCACCCGTTGTTCACGCCGCCCACCACGTTCTCCCTGGGGCAGCGGGCGTTGTCGAAGAAGACCTCGTTGAACTCGGCCGACCCGTCGACCTGCTGGATCGGTCGCACCTCGACGCCCGGCTGGTCCATGGGCACGAGCAGGTACGAGATGCCCGCGTGCTTGGGCGCCTCGGGATCGGTGCGAGCGAGGAGGAACACGTAGTCGGCGTACTGGGCCTGGGTGGTCCAGACCTTCTGGCCGTTGATCACCCACTCGTCGCCGTCGAGTTCGGCCCGGCACTTGAGCGACGCCAAATCGGAGCCGGCCTCGGGCTCGGAGAAGCCCTGGCACCACGAGATCTCGCCCTTCAGGATCTTGGGCAGGAACTCCTGCTTCTGCTCCTCGCTCCCCCACTGGAGGATGGTCGGCCCCACGAGGGTGTCGCCAAAGAAGTCGGCTCGCATGGGCGCGCCGGCTCGGGCGAACTCCTCGTTCAGCACCACCTGCTCCATGGTGGACAGGCCCTTGCCGCCGTACTCCTTGGGCCAGGAAGCGCAGATCCACCCGCCGTCGAACAGCTTCTTGACCCACTCCTCGTTGAACTGCCTGCGTTCCTCGCCCCGAAGGTCCTCGAAATGCTCGGGCAGGTTCGCTTCCAGCCAGGCCCGGATCTCCTTGCGGAAGGCCTCGGCTTCGGGCGGGTAGATGAGGTCCATGGCCTGAATGTTACCCGCGGGTAACCAGGCTCAGCGAGGTGCCAGATCGCGCACCGCCTGGCGCATGTCGACGCCGAACGGGAGGACGGCCAGCGCCGGCGTGGTCACGCCGTTCTCCATGTAGCGAGCGATGTGCTCCCGGCAGGCCGACGGCGATCCGTGGACGATCAGCTCGTCCACCAACTCGTCGGGGATGGCCGCGGTGGCCGCCTTGCGGTCGCCGGCCGCCCACGCCTCCCACATGCCCTTGAGCTGGTCGCCCCGACCGAGCCACTCGTGGAAGGCGGCGTACACGGGGACGGTCAGGTACGCGGCGATGGCCATCTTGCCGAAGGACCGGACAGTGTCGGCGTCCTCAGACGGGCACACGAAGATGCGGGCGACGATCTCCTTGCCCTCGCCCACCTCGGGCACAACCTGCTTCACGTCTTGAGCCGACAGCCAGTTGATGATGGCGCCGTCGGCCTCCCGGCCGGCCATGCGCAACATGCCCGGGCGCAGGGCGGCCACCAGGATGGGCGGGACCTCCGGGGGCTTGCGACCCAACCGGAATCCCTTCACCCGGAACGTGTCGTAGGTCTCGTCCACCTTCTCGCCGGTGAGGGCCTTCTTGAGGAAGCGGACCATGTCCCGGGTTCGCTTGAACGGCTCGTCAAAGGGGATGCCGTTCCAGTTCTCGACGATGACGTTGGACGACGTGCCGATCCCGAACACGAACCGCCCCGGCGCGGCCTCGGTCATGGCCGCCACCGACTGGGCCATGAGCGCCGGGCCCCGGGTGAAGGCGGGCACGATGGCAGTGCCCAAGCGGAGGGTGGGCGACCACGCCGCGGCCAGGGCCAGGGGGATGAAGGCGTCGGTGCCGTTGGCCTCGGACGACCACACGTCGGTGTAGCCGAGGTCGGCCAGCTCGACGATCCAGTCGCGCTGTTCGGCCAACGGGAGGCCGTCGAAGGGGATGGTCATGCCGTACCGGGCGGGCGTCTGCATGGGACGCAGCCTGCCACGTCGACCGCTCCGGGAATGCTGTTACACCCCCTCGCCATACTCCCGAACATGAAGCGACAACTGGTCCTCATCGAGAACAAGGCGCTGGGCACGGCACACGAGTGGCGGTTGGACGAGCGCACCAAGGAAGTGGGCCGGCGCGGTCTGGCCGCGGCCCGGGCCGCCCTTGCCCACTCCGAGCCACACCGGCCCACGGCTGCCTGACACTCCTCACGAGTGGTGTGAAAGGGGCGGCCTGGGGAGACGGCTTCGGGGGCTACCAACCGAGCGCCCGCAAGACCACCGAGGGCAGCGCCGTCGAGTGCACCTCGCGTACGAGGACTTCAGCGCCGCCCCAGCGTGAACGCCCCGGCCTGACCGCGGGCGGCGCCACGCCCCCGGCGTAGGCTCCGTTCCATGCCCGACGTCGTGATCGCCGAAGCCGTCCGCTCGCCCATCGGCCGCCGCGGTGGCGGCCTCTCCACCCTCCACCCGGCCGACCTCCTGGCCCAGGTGCTGTCTGCCCTCGTCACCCGTACCGGCATCGATCCGGCCGATGTGGGCCAGGTCGTCGGCGGCTGCGTCAGCCAAGTGGGCGAGCAGTCGTTCAACGTGGCCCGCACGGCATGGCTCACGGCCGGCCTCCCGCTGTCGGTGGCGGCCACCACCGTCGACAGCCAGTGCGGCTCGTCGCAGCAGGCCACCAACCTGGCCACCAGCCTGGTGGCCTCCGGCGTGGTCGACGTGGCCATCGCCTGCGGGGTCGAGTCCATGACCCGGGTGCCCATCGGCTCCAACACCAAGAACGGCCCGGGCCGCGCCATCCCCAAGTCGTACTTCGGGCACTACGAGTTCACCAGCCAGTTCGAAGGCGCTGAGCGCATCGCCGAGAAGTGGGCCATCACCCGGGACGACGCCGACGCCTTCGGCTTGCAGTCCCAGGAGCGGGCCGCCCGCGCGTGGGCCGAGGGCCGCTTCGAACGGGAGATCGTGCCCGTCGAGGCGCCGGTGGTCGACGAGGAGGGCAACCCTACGGGCGAGACCCGCCAGGTCAGCCGGGACGAGGGCCTGCGGGAGACCTCGCTCGACGCCCTGGCCAAGCTCAAGCCGGTGGCCCGGGAGGACGGCGTGCACACGGCCGGCTCCTCCTCGCAGATCTCGGACGGGGCCGCCGCCGTCCTGCTCACCACGCCAGAGAAGGCGGCCGCCCTCGGGCTGCGGCCCCGGGCCCGGGTGGTCGACCAGTGCCTGGTCGGCGTCGATCCCGTGCTCATGCTCACCGGCCCCATCGACGCCACCCAGCGCCTGCTCGACCGGTCCGGTCGCACCCTGGCCGACATCGACACCGTCGAGATCAACGAGGCCTTCGCATCCGTCGTGCTGGCCTGGCAGCGGGAGCTGGGCGCCGACATGGCCGGGGTCAACCCCAACGGGGGGGCAATCGCGCTGGGTCACCCCCTGGGCGGCACCGGCGCCATCCTCGTCACCAAGGCCCTCCACGAGCTGGAGCGGACCGACGGCACCAACGCCATCGTCACCATGTGCTGTGGCGGCGGGCTCGGAACGGGCACGCTCCTGGAGCGCCTGTCATAAATCGAAAGCCGTTCTTTCCATAATCGCATACTTGTCTTGACACTCTTCGGCCAAAGGCCGACGATGGCTGCATGACTGACGACGGGGAACGGCGGCGGATCCTGGAGCAGGTGGCGGCCGGAGCGATCAGCCCGGAAGAAGCGGCCGACCTGCTGGCCGCATTGGACGCCGGCCGGCAACCACCACCGCCCCCGCCCGCCCAGGTAGCACCGCCGCCGGGGTCCCCGCCACCTGGGGCCGCACCGCCGGGGTCCCCGCCCCCTGGGGCCGCACCGCCGGGGTCCCCGCCGCCGCCCACTCCGGGCGACGACACGCCCGTGCAGCGCATCCGGGTTCGGGCCGCCTTCCGGGCTGTCTCCGTGGTGGGCGACAGCGGCGTGCGTACGGCCACCGTGGACGGCGAGCACACCGCCTCGGTGGAGGGCGACACCTTGCGCATCGAGGGCGTGGTCGAGCCCGCGGCCGGCTTCGCCTTCATTCGCAGCGGTCCCGCCGCCGCCCGGGCCGCCATGCGGGCGAGTGCCCACAACATCCGGCCCCTCGTCGTACGGATGAACCCGAGCCTGGCGCTCGACTCCGACGTGGACGCCGGCACGGTCACCGTGGTCGGAGTCCGGGGGCCCATCCGGGCCCGGACCTCGGCCGGGTCGGTGCGGATCGAGGACTTCGAGAGCCCGCTCGACCTCCACGTCACCGCCGGGTCGGTGGTGGCCCGGGGCAGGCTCGACCACGGCAGCTCCCGCATCGAGTGCGAGGCAGGCAAGGTGAGCCTGCGCCTCACGTCGGACTCCAGCGTGGAGGTCCGGGGGCGGGTCAACCTGGGCAAGCTGTCGATTGCCGAGGAGCGCATCGGCGCCGGCGCCGGCCTGCTCGACGTGGTCGCCAACCTGGGCGCCGTCGAGGTCGAGGTCGAGGACGGCGAGTGACCCCCACGACCGTCACCCGCCACGCACCCCGGGACTGCCCGGTCTGTGGTGACCGCCTGGTCGTCACCCGCCTCGGCTGCGGCTCGTGCGGCACCGAGCTGTCCGGCCAGTTCGAGCCGTGCGACTTCTGCTCCCTCGGCCCCGACGACCGCACCCTCCTGCGGGTGTTCCTGGCCTCCCGGGGCAACATGAAGGAGCTCGAGCGCCACCTGGCCGTGAGCTACCCCACGGCCCGGGCCCGGTTCGACGCCATGCTGGCCCGCCTGGGCCTGGACCGGGAGGCGCCTCCCCCCGACGCCCCCCACGCCGACGCCCCCGGCACCGACGCCCCCGGCACCGACGCCGCCGGCACCGACGCCGCCGGCACCGACCCGGGCAGCCGCCTCGACCTTCTCCATCGCCTGGCCGACGGCCAGATCGACGTGGACCAGGCCCTCGGCCACTTGCGCTAGACACTCGCCCGGCCCGGCGGGCCACCGAGCGCTTCCCCGCGCCGCCCGAACCCTTTCCCGCGGAGCCCGCTCCCGAATGGTGTTACACCCCCTCGTCAGACTGCCCGCATGACCCGATTGCGCTCGGTCCTGCTCGCCCTGGTGGCGACGGTGGCGGTGTCCGTGGCGGCCGCGCGCCTGCAGGGAGGCGGTGGCGGCTCCACCCCCGTCCCCACGGGAACGGGCACCGTGGCCCGGGTGGTCGACGGAGACACCATCGCCGTGCGCGTGGGCACGCGCCAGGAGAAGGTGCGCCTGGTGGGGATCGACACGCCGGAGTCGGTCAAGCCCCGCACGCCCGTGCAGTGCTTCGCCCACGAAGCGTCCGAACGCACGCGGGCGCTCGTCCCGCCGGGCACGCGTGTACGCCTGGTGCGAGACGTCGAAGCCCGCGACCGGTACGGCCGCCTCCTCGCCTACGTGTATCGCGACCACGACGGGCTGTTCGTCAACCTCACCCTGGCCCAGGAGGGGTACGCCGCACCCCTCACCATCCCGCCCAACGTGGCCCACGCCGACGAGTTGGTGGCGGCCGCTCGATCGGCCAGGGAGGCGGGCCGCGGCCTGTGGGGGCGGTGCGGCGGGCCTCACGAGGCGCCACCGTGACCGGCTACCGTCGCTGCGATGAGCTCGCTCGCCGAGCGCCTGGGCTACCCGCCGGACGCCAAGCTGCTGATCGTCAACTGCGACGATCTGGGTTCCAGCCACGCGGCCAACGTCGGGGTGTACGAGGCCCTGCGGCGGGGCTTCGGCACCAGTGCCAGCCTCATGGTCCCGTGCCCGTGGGCACGCGAAGCGGCGTCGCGCTACCGGGGCGAGGACGTCGGGGTCCACCTCACGCTCAACGCCGAATACGAGCTCTACCGGTGGGGGCCGATCACCCAGGCGCCGTCACTCCTCGACGGCGATGGGGGCTTCCCCCGCACCGTCGAAGACGTGTGGGACCACGCGGACCTGGATGAGGCGCGGCGCGAATGCCGGGCTCAACTGGAGCGCGCCATCTACTGGGGCTTCGACGTCAGCCACCTGGACTCGCACCTGGGCACGTTGCAGTCCCGGCCCGAGTTCTTCGACATCTTCTTGGAGCTGGCGGTCGACTTCCGCCTGCCCCTCCGGCTGTCCGACCAGTCCACGGAACAGGCCATTGGTTTCCCGTTCCGGCGCCTGGCCGCGGAAGAGGGCGTGCTGTCGCCCGATCACCTGGTCGTGGTGCGGGGCCAAGCGGCTCGGCGCACGCTCGAACGCGTCCTGTCGGAGCTCCGGCCGGGCGTCACCGAGCTGGCCTGCCACCCGGCCATCGACACCCCCGAGTTGCGCTCGCTGGCGCCGGACTGGGGTAACCGGGTGGACGACCACGACCTGCTGGTGCACGACCACTCCATCCCGGCGCTGGCCGAACGGGCGGGGGTCACCCTGATCGGGTACCGGGCCATCCGGGACCTCATGCGGGCCACGGCGTAGCGACTCGGCCGAGAACCGCCCAGGCCGAGCGGGTGGTGCTGGCGCTGTTGGCCTCGTCGCTCTTGCTGCCGCTCGCCGTGCCCATGGTGGCGACCACGGTGGCGACCACGGCGACCAGGCGAACGAGTGCTCCCTGCACATTGCTGGCGGATTCAACCGGTCCGCGCAAACTCTTCGAGCGTCATGCACCTTGTGAGGGACTCGAGGAGGTTGACAGGCGTGGCTCCACAGTTGACGGCCGAGCAGCAGCAGATGGCGCGCCGGATGCGCGCCGCGGGCCTGACGCTCGAACAGGTCGGTGCGCAGATCGAGAGCACGGGCGGGTCGGCGGCGCGGCTGCTGGCCGGGAGGGTGGCCCACGGCGGCCGCCCCGGCGACGGGTGGGAGCCCGCGCCCGGGCGGCTGACGCTGGCTGACCGCGAGGAGATCAGCCTCGGGCTCCACCGCGGCGAGACGCTCACGGCGATCGCGGGCCTGCTGGGCAAGTCGGTGTCGGCCGTGAGCCGGGAGGTGGCCGCCAACGGCGGGAGGGCCGGCTACCGGGCGTGGCGGGCGCACCGCCGGGCACGCGAGAGGGCGCGCCGGCCCAAGCCGTTCAAGCTGGCGTCGCCCCGGCTGGCGGCCCAGGTCGACGGGTGGCTGCGCGAGTGGTGGTCGCCGGAGGAGATCGCCCGCCGGTTGCGCATCGAGTTCCCGGGCGATCCGATGATGCGCGTGAGCCACGAGACGATCTACAGGTCGCTGTTCGTCCAGGGCCGCGGCGAGCTGCGGCGGGAGCTGGCCCGCTGCCTGCGCACCGGCCGGGCCCGGCGCCGGCCGCGCGGGCGCGCCGAGGCCCGCGGCCGCATCCCCGGCATGGTGATGGTCAGCGAGCGGCCCGCCGAGGCCGAGGACCGGGCGGTGCCCGGGCACTGGGAGGGCGACCTCGTGCTGGGCAGGGAGGGCAGGTCGGCGGTCGGCACCCTCGTCGAGCGGGCCACCCGCTTCGTGCTCCTGCTGCACCTGCCGGACGGCCGCGGCGCCGAGCAGGTCGACGCGGCCATGCGCCGGGCTCCCGGGCGAGCTGTTCCGCACCGTCACCTGGGACCAGGGCAAGGAGATGGCCCGCCATGCCGCCTTCACCGTCGACACCGGGGTCCAGGTGTACTTCTGCGACCCGCACAGCCCGTGGCAGCGGGGGTCGAACGAGAACACCAACGGGCTGCTGCGCCAATACCTGCCCAAGGGCGCCGACCTGTCCCGCCTGTCCCAGTCGGACCTCGACGCCATCGCCCGCAGCCTCAACAACCGTCCGCGCAAGACCCTCGGGTTCATGAAACCATCGGAGCGGCTCTCGGAGCTCCTTGCGCACACCGGTTGAATCCGCCGCTCCTTGCCGGTTCCGGATGGGGTGCCTTCCGGTTGGGTCCGGAACCGATCGGCCGAACCCCTGTACGGTGCTGCGGCTCGGAGCGGATGAGACGAACGGGCTACTGCACGACGACGTCGGCCTCCATGCCCGGGTGGCGCGAGCAGAAGTAGTGGAACGTGCCCGCGTTGGTGAAGGTGAACTTGGCCGCCTTGCCCTTGCCGTCGAGGGTGAAGTCGAAAAGGCCGTCGCGGTGCTCGGCCGTGACCTTGCCGGTGTCGCCCGGCGCGTAGTCACGCTTGCCCGACGTGACCGTGTGGGTGATGTCGTCCTGGTTGGTCCACGTCACGGTCACACCCTTGGCGACCTTCAGCGGGTTGGGCAGGAAGGCGAACACCTTGATCTCGGCCTGCACGCCGGCGGGCGGGACGGCGGCCGGCTTCTTGGTGCTGCTGCAGCCACCCAGCACGGATGCGACAGCGACGGCAGCAACGACGGCACGGGCGACGGGACGGGCGACGACAGGGCCGACGACACGGCCGACGGGCAGCGATGACATGGCGGTCCTTTCTCCACGTCCCATTCGGTGACGAGCCCCCTGCCGGATGACGCGACAGGGGCCCGCACCAGGCGGGCCCCTGCGAACCATGTCGGCGGGCGACCTAGTACTCGGTCATCCCCTGGATCTCGGTCTGCAGTTGCTTGTACTCGGGGGCGTTGGTGAGGGGCAGCAGGGACATGAGCTTGGCCATGTTCCCGGTGACCTTCACGCGGCCCTGCATGAAGGCAGCGTTGGCGTCGAGCTCGCCCTTCTGGATCTTCATGGCGTCCTCGTAGCTCTGGGTGAGGGTGACCTCGGGGTCGGACATCTCACCGAGCTCGCTCTCGAGGATCTTGCCGTTCTCCAGCACCCAGTAGTACTTGATGTCGCCATCGGGCCCGCCGGTGACGACGTACTGCATGCGAGCCGATGCACCCGGCCGCTCGGGCTGGGTTTCCGCCATCTTCTTGGTCTCGTCCAGCCATTCCTGCGAAAGCCACTTGGCCATGGGATCCCCCTGCTGCGGTTGTCTCGGACGAACGAGAACCTAGCGGGGCGCCACTCGGTCCCGCACTCCGGCGAACAGGTCGTCCTCGGGAACCTGGCCGCTGGTGTCGACCAGGCTGCGAGCCAGCGTGTAGTCGTCGTACGGGTGGACGGTGCGCGCCACTTCGGGAGGAAGGCCGAACCAGAACGGCGACTCCGGGTCGATCTGGGTGGCGTGGGCCAGCAGAGCCTGGCGGCGGATGTCGCCGTAGTCCGAGATCTCGACCCGGGTGGTGATGCGCTCGTCCTGCGAGGGCCGGTCGAACCACTTCTGGTCGAAGGGCGACTCGAGGCCCAACTCCAGGAACTTCTCGTGGGTGGCCAGGGCCCGGGCCCGGGACCACATCGTGTAGTACAGCTTGAGCGGCTGCCACGGCTCGCCCGCCTCGGGATAGGCGTCCGGGTCGCCGGCCCGGTCGAACGCCAGCACCGAGATGTCGTGCACCCGGATGTGGTCGGGGTGGGGGTAGCCCTGCTGGTCGTCGTTATAGGTGACGACCACCTGGGGCCGCGTGCGGCGGATGACGGCGACGAGCTTGCCCGCCGCCTCGTCGAGGTCGGCCTGGGCGAAGGACTCCGGGTTGCTGTTGGCCTCGGAGTCGGGCATGCCCGAGTCGCGATAGCCGAGCAGCTCCACTTCGTCGTACCCGATGACCTCGGCCGCCCGCTCCAGCTCCTGCATCCGGATCTGGTGCAGGTTCTCCCGCACCTCGGGAGTGTCCATGGCCGGGTTGAGGATGTCGCCCTCCTCGCCGCCGGTGGCGCAGACCAGCACGGTGTGCACGCCCTCGGCGTGGTACTTGGCGACCGACCCGGCCCCCTTGGACGATTCGTCGTCCGGGTGCGCGTGGACGGTGAGCAGGCACAAACGCTCGTTCATGCCGTCCACGCTAACGCCCCTGGCGGTGGTACCAGACGCCCACGCAGACGCCCACGACCAGGCCGCTCAGCAACCCGGCGGGCACCGCCACCCGCACCAACCCGGTGTGGATGAAGGGGCGGCCCGTGCCCCGCTCGGGGTCGACAGCCCGAGCGAAGAAGAACAACGGGAGGGCGATGGCCACCAGCGTCACGGCTGCCGCGGCCAGCCCGGCGACGGCGCCCAGCCCGAGTGCGGGAGCGGCGGGGCGGCGGATTCGCACCACGAGCCCGACGGTAGTTCTCCTCACACGATTTGCCGATCTCATGCGCCGTGCCCGTGCCTCGGATACCCTTCCTGCCGTACCGGGGGTACATAGGACCAAGGAGACAGAGCATGAGAACGCGATTGCTTGCGCTGGTTGCGGCCACGGCCGCCGCTATCGCTCTCAGCGCCCCCGTCGTCGCTGGTGCCGACGACTACACGGGCACCACGACTCCCACCGTCCTCGGCGAACAGATCCAACGGCCCACGGCCGCGCCCTTCAGCACGAGCCGAGCAAGCCTGCCCGTCACTGGTGGAGACATCGCTGGGCTCACCGCTGTTGGGGTGGGTGCCATCGGTCTCGGAACGATCCTCGTTCGTCGCCGTCGCCATATCGCCTGACCCTTGACCCCCGGTCCGGACGCGTTGGCGCAGGAGGCTCCCGCCTACCCCGCGACCCTCACACAGGCGCCCCTTCGTCGCGCCACGCCGGCGGTCTGGCCGGGTCGGATCATCGTGATGGCCGCGGACACGACTGCCCTGGGTGCCGCGTTCGCGGTGGCGGCTGTCCTCAGCGTCCAGCTGGAAACCCCCCGCGCCCGCGGCTTGCTGCCCGGGCTGTGCCTGCCCGTGTGCCTCGCCGTGTTCCATCGCTACGGGCTGCACCAGGCGCGGCGAGTGGCGTCGCTGCGCCACGAGACCACGCGCGTGCTCCACGCCTTGGCGGTGTGCGTCGCCCTCGTGCCCGCGGTGGCCACCCTCGCCGGCGTCCCGTCGCCCCGGCCCTGGCTGGCTCTGGTGGGCGCGTCGGCCGTGGTGCTGGTGCTGATCGAGCGGGCCG
>DASRGI010000176.1:0-15122 GCA_035651095.1 Acidimicrobiales bacterium
CTTGCACGTGCCGCCCTGGCGATCGATGAGCGGCCTGATGGTCACCGTGTCGGCCGCCACCCCTTGGCCCGATGACGAACATGCACTCGCGCCAGCGCCGAAGACGACAACCGCGACCGCAACGGCTACCCCCAGCCCCCGCATGGCCCGGCAGCTTACCGACGAACGCCGTCTACACGTCTAGACTTTGGCCCGATGACCCCCATGGTGCGCACCGAGGACCTGGTGGACGCCCAGGCCCTGGCCGGCCTGCTGGGCCTGGCCCACGCCAACAGCGTCCACACCTACCAACACCGCTATCCGGACATGCCCCGTCCTGTGATCAACCTGGGTCGGGGCCGGCCCCGCCTGTGGCTGCGCCCCCAGGTGGAGGCCTGGCTGGCCAACCGGCGCCCGGTCCGATGACGACGGCCACCTTGCCCAAGGCCAACGACCCGTGCTGGTGCGGGAGCGGCCAGAAGTTCAAGCGCTGCCACAAGGGCGCCACCGACGCCGTCCGGGCCGGTCGCCTCAGCGCCACCCGCGTGGTGCCGGACGACATCGAGCGCCCGCCCTACGCCGCCACCGGTGATCCGCCCGACGTCGACGAGCCCACGGTGAAGACGGCCGACGTCATCGAGCGCATGCGCCGCAGTTGCCGCCTGGCCGCCGACGTGCTGGTGGCCGTGGGCCAGGCCGTGCGCCCCGGTGTCACCACCGATGAGCTGGACGCCCTTTGCCACGACCTCACCGTGCAGGCCCACGCCTATCCCAGCCCGCTGAACTACCACGGGTACCCGAAGTCGCTGTGCACGTCGATCAACGAGGTCGTGTGCCATGGCATCCCCGACGACCGCCCGCTGCGGGACGGCGACCTGGTCAACCTCGACGTGACCGCGTACCGCGAAGGCGTGCACGGCGATACCAACGCCACGTTCGCCGTGGGCCGGCTCGACCCCGAGTCCCAGCGCCTCGTCCGCGTCACTCGGGAGTGCCTGGCCCGGGCCATCGACGCCGTGCGACCGGGCGCTCCGCTCAACGCCATCGGCCTGGCCATCCAGGAGCACGCCGAGGCGCACGGCTTCGGTGTGGTGCGCGACTTCGTGGGCCACGGCATCGGCGAGCAGTTCCACACCGGCTTCCAAGTGCCGCACTACTTCACCCCCCGCCTGGTCACGCCCCTCGAGCCGGGGATGGTCTTCACCATCGAGCCCATGATCACCGCGGGGACGTGGCGCACCCGCATCTGGGACGACGGCTGGACGGCGGTGACGGTCGACGGCCGGCGCACGGCCCAGTTCGAGCACACCATCGTGGTGACCGACGACGGCGCCGAGATCCTCACCGTCCCGTCCGACACCACCGCCCACCCGTACTGGGCGGCGGCGGAGGCGGACTGACGGTGGCCCATTTCGACTTCGCCTTCGAGCCCCGCATGGCCGCCTTCGCCTACCCCCTGGGCGTCACCCCGAAGACCACCGGTGTCGACGTGGGCGACGGCCGCCTGCGCGCTCGCTTCGGCGTGTGGTCGTTGGCCACGTCGCTCGACAACGTCGAAGAGGCCAAGGTCACCGGTCCGTACAAGCTCGTCAAGGTGCTTGGCCCGCCTCGCATGTCGCTGGCCGACCGGGGCCTCACGTTCGCCACGTCCACCCGCCAGGGCGTGTGCATCCGGTTCCGCCGGCCCGTTGGCCCGCTGCGCAGGACGGCGCTGACCGTCACCGTCGCCGACCCCGAGGGCCTGGTCGAAGCACTGCGATAACCGGGCGCGCCTCCTGGGTACGAACTCGGGCATGCCCACCGAGAAGGAAATGCCCGGCACCATCAAGCGGTCATCGGCCAAGGCCCAGCGCACGTGGGCCAAGACCCACGACAGCGCGGTGGAGCAGTACGGCGAAGGCGAGCGGGCCCACCGCACCGCGTACGACTCGCTCAAGCACTCGTTCGAGAAGGTCGGGGACCACTGGGAGCCCAAGGAGCACAAGGGCCCGTCCGACGACCAGGCCGCCAAGCGGGGACCTGAGGCGCGGGAGCACCCCAGCCCCACCGCCGGCGGGGTCGACGTGCGGGGCCACACCAAGGCCGAGCTCATGGACCGGGCGCGCAAGCTGGACGTCAAGGGCCGCTCCAAGATGGACAAGATGGAGCTGGCCCAGGCCATCGCCCGCAAGCAGGACTGACCGCGGAAATCCAGCCGGGCCGCCAGTCCCACTCTGGTTGACTGGCGACCGTGGCGGACGCCGTCCTCCAGGCGCGCGGCCTGGTCAAGCAATACAAGCGGGTGCGGGCCGTCGACGGCGTCGATCTCGATGTCGCTGTGGGGGAGCGCGTCGCCCTCCTGGGGCCGAACGGGGCGGGCAAGACCACCACGCTCCTCATGCTGCTCGGCGTGGTCACGCCGGACCACGGCTGGGTGGAGATCGCCGGCCATCGCCTGCCCAAGCACCGCAGCCAGGCCGCCGCCGAGGTGGGCTTCGCCGCCGGCTACCTGCCCCTTCCCGAGCGGGTGCGCGTGCGCGAGTTCCTCCGCATGTTCGGCCAGCTGTACGGCTTGGCCGACCCCATGCCGGAGGTGGAGCGTGGCCTGGCTCGCTTCGGCATCGCCGAGCTGTCCGAGGCCATGGGCAACGAGTTGTCGTCCGGCCAGCGCACGCTGGTGGGGATCATCAAGGCCACCCTGCACCACCCCCGCCTGTTGATCCTCGACGAGCCCACTGCGTCGCTCGATCCCGACGTGGCCCTGCGCGTCCGAACCGGCCTCGAGGCCCTGTGCGCCGATGAAGGAACGGCCCTGCTCGTGACCAGCCACAACATGGTCGAGGTCGGGCGACTGTGCGAGCGGGTGGTGTTCATCTCCGACGGCCGGGTGGTGGCCAACGGCACCCCTGCGTCGGTGGCCGCCGAGTTCGGCCGCGACGACTTGGAGGGCGTGTTCCTCCACCTGGCCGAGGGGGGACGATGAGCTGGCTCAGGATCAAGGCCATCGCCCGGCGCCAGTCCTACGTTGTCAAGCGGGCGCCCCAGCGATGGTTCGACGTGGTCGTCTGGCCCGTGGTCGACGCCGTGCTGTTCGGCTCCATCGGCGTGTACTTCGCTCGGTCGTCGGCGCCGCGGTCACACCAGCTGGCGTACCTGCTCGTGGGCATCGTGCTGTTCCACGTCATCTTCCAGGCCGAGGTCAGCCTGGCCACGGGCTTCCTGGAGGAGACGTGGTCGCGCAACCTGCTGAACCTGTTGGTCACGCCCCTGCGGGAGGTCGAGTTCGTGGCCGGCGTGGTGCTGTTCGGGACGCTGAAGATGGTGGCGGCCGTGTCGGTGGTGTCGGGCGTGGCCGCCCTGGCCTTTGCCTTCCACATCACCGACGTGGGCTTGGGCCTCATCCCCCTGATGGCCATCCTCGTCGTGGTGGGCTGGTCGCTGGCCCTTGTCGTCATTGGCATCGTGCTGCGCGTGGGCCAGGGAGCGGACATCCTCACGTGGGGTGGCATCGCCCTGCTCATGCCGTTGTCGGGCGTGTTCTATCCGGTCAACGCCTTGCCCGGCCCCTTGCAGCCGCTGGCCAAGGTCCTGCCCACCACCCACGTCTTCGCCGCCGCCCGCACCGTCATCAGCGGGGGGTCGCTGCCGTTGGGCCAGGTCGTCGTCGCCGCCGCGGGCAGCGTTGTGCTCAGCGCCTTGTCGGTGGCCTTCGTGCTGCAGATGCTGGCCACCTTCCGCCAGCGCGGGTACATCACCCGCCACACGTAAGGCTCAGTCGGCGCCCGACAGCTTGGGCAGCAGCTCCTCGATGGCCGCCCGGGGGAACCGCCGGTGGCCGCCGAGGGTCAGCACGTACGGGAGCCGCCCCTCGTCAGCCCACCGGGCCACCGTCTTGGGCGACACGTGAAAGGCGCGGGCGACCTCGGCCACCCGCAGGTAGTCCCGGTCCTGGCCAGCTTGCTGGTTCACCATCGCTCCCCTCCACCCGTGCGTCCGGTTCCGGTGCAGCGGGGGAATCGCCCACTTCGGCGGACACAAGGAGTCTCGGGCATCGGACCGAAATGGGGAATGGCCCGTCCGGGGGATTTTCTGCGCGCGCAGGGGACTAGCCCGGGGGGGGCAAAAGGGCGTTACAGGGTCCAACCCGACCGACCGGGCCGGGTGAGGAACCACTGGACGGCGAAGAGGCCAAGGGCCAGGGCGAAGCCGGCGGCCGACAACACGATGAACAGCGGGCTGATCTGGCCGCTCTGGGGCGTGACGTGCGGGGTGGTCGTGGTGGTGGCCTGCACCACCGGGGTGGGGATGGTGGTCAGGCTGGGCTGCTGCGTCGTCGTGGCCGTGGCCCGAGTGGTGGTCGTGGGCTTCTTGGTGGTCGACGTGGTCGGCGCGGCCGTGGTGGTGGTTGTGGGCTTGGCCGTCGACGTGGTGGGCGCGGCCGTGGTGGACGTGGTGATGGCGCGGGTGGTGGACGTGGTGGGGGTCGTCGGCACCTGGGCCAGGGCGGGCGACGTGGCGACCAGCACGACGCCGATGAGCCCGGCCACCAGCAGCGCGATGGTTCGCATCGGCCAAAGTCTTAGCGGCTCGGCGACCGGGCGGCGGTCACGCGTCGTGACTTGGCCTGCTCTTGCGTTTCCTTGGGGGAAGCTTTCCTCAACGTCCGAGCGCCAGGGCCCGATGGATTCGCCATGGCGCTCCTGCCCCGACTCCGCTTGCTCCACGGTGGCGGACACGCAACGTCTCGACCCCAGGTGGCGTTCGTCTTTCCCGGCGGCGGCAGCTTGGGGGCGGCGCAGGTGGGCATGGCCCGGGCGCTGCTGGAGTCCGGCATCCGGCCCGACGTGGTGGTGGGCTGCTCGGTGGGCGCCCTCAACGCCGCCTTCCTGGCCCAGCGCCCCACCGCCGACCAGGCTGAGCGGCTCGGCCAGATCTGGCACACCATCAATCGCCACACCGTGTTTGGTGACACCCGCCGGCGCACCATCACCAACCTGATCATGCGCAGCGACCACCTGTACGACTCGACCAACCTGCGCAGCCTCATCGCCCGGTGCTGCTCGCTCGCCGACCTGTCGCACGCGGCCATCCCCGTGCACGTGGTGACGACCGACCTCGACAACGGTGGCGTGCGCTGGTGGTCGTCAGGCAAGCCCACCGACGTGCTGCTGGCGTCGGCGTGCCTCCCCGGCCTGTTCGCCCCCGTGATGCTCGACGGCAGCAGGCACGTCGACGGTGGCGTGCTCGATCCGGTGCCGGTGGGGCGGGCCGTCGACCTCGGTGCCCGGACTGTGTACCTGATGGGCGAGGTCGTGGGGCCAGGCGCCGAGCGACCCGACCGGCTGTGCGCCTTGGACGTCTTGTTGCGCAGCTTCGCCATCAGCCGCTTCGCCCGGGTGGCGCCGCCCGAGTCGCTGGCCCGACCCGGCCAGCAGGTGGTCGTCGTGCCCGGCGCCGACACCCGCGGCATCGACATCCGCGACTTCTCCCAGACGGCCCGGCTCATGGCCGAGGGCTACACGGCGGCCAAGCGCTTCCTCGCCACCCGCGCTGCGTAATCGCCTGCTGACTGCGGCTATTCCCGGCCTTCCCGGTCGGGCGGCGGGGCCAGTTCGGCGCCGGCCGGGCTGATGGACACGGCCACGTTGGGGTGGCAAGTGCAGGCGCACGCGACCTACCTCGTACCAGGGTCTTGATGCGCCTAGCTAACCTAGCTAACATATGGCCATGCGAGTGAACATGCACGAGGCCAAGACGAACCTGTCGCGGCTGGTCGCTGCCGTCGAGTCCGGCGAGGCCGACGAGGTCGAGATCGCGCGTGCCGGCGAGGTGGTCGCGCTCATCGTGCCACCGCACCCACGAGCGGAGCGCCGCCCCGGCTATTGGTCGGGACGAGTCCGCATCTACGCCGACTTCGATGAGCTGCCCGACGAGGTCGCGGCGGCCTTTCGGGGCGAGCGCCCGTGAGGCTTCTCCTCGACACGCACATCCTGCTGTGGTGGCTGGCGGACGACCCGTCGTTGCCGGCAAGGGCGAGGGACAGCATCTCCGACCCTGGCACGGAGGTGCTGGTGTCGGCGGCGACCGTGTGGGAGATCGCCATCAAGCGGGCGTCGGGAAAGCTCGACGCGCCCGACGACCTGCTCGAGGCGCTGGAGGCGAACGCCTTCGACACCCTGGCCATCACCGCGGCCCACGCCCTGGCGGCGGGCGAGCTGCCAGCCCACCACGCCGACCCCTTCGACCGAATGCTCATCGCCCAAGCTCAGGCCGAGACACTCACGCTCGTGAGCGTCGACGCCAGGTTGGGCGACTACGAGGTCGAACGCCTGCCTGCGCCCTAAGCCACGCCGCCGCCCGGCACCGGCGGCATAGTGAAGGGGTCATGCCCGATCGCGCCCTGCGGCCCCGGTCTGGGAGCAGCGCCAAGGCGTTGCTCCTCACCATCCTCGGTGAGTTCGTGCTGCCCCATGGGGAGGCGGCATGGACGGGGACGCTGGTTGGGTCGCTGGGCGCTCTCGGTGTCGAGGAGGGCAACGCCCGCCAGGCCGTGGCCCGGCTGGCCGACCAACACCTGGTGCGGTCCGAGCGGGACGGGCGGCGGGTGCGGTGGCATCTCACCACCGAGGGACGCCACTTGCTGACCACGGGCACCGAGCGCATCTACCGGTTCGGCGCCGGGAAGGACGAGTGGGATCGGCACTGGCTGGTCGTGCTGTGCTCGGTCCCCGAGGAGCAACGGGCCCGGCGGCATCAGTTGCGAAGCCGCCTGGGGTTCGCCGGGTTCGGCTTCCTCAGCCCGGCCGTGGCCCTCTCGCCCCACCTCGACCGGGAGGACACGGCCAACGACATCCTCAAGGACCTCGACCTGCTTCCCGGGGCGGTGGTGCTGCGAGCGGAGGCGGGCGAGCTCGTCCCGGCCGAGGAGCTGCTGCGCCGGGCGTGGGACCTCGACGGGCTGCACGACGAGTACCGGGCCTTTCTCGACGCCTTCGAGCGACGGACGCCTCGGTCGGACGACGCCCGCTTCGCGGCGTTGGTCGAGCTGGTCCACCGGTGGCGGCGCTTCCCGTTCGTCGACCCCGAGATCCCGGACCGCCTGTTGCCGGCCCGCTGGCCTGGCCGCCGGGCCAAGGCGGTGTTCGACGAGAAGCACCGGGCCTGGGCGCCGGGCGCCAACCAGTTCTTCGAGGCGCTGGAGGACGGCGCCCGCTAAGCGGGAGGCGGCTCGGCCGCCAATCGCTCTCGCAAGGCGTAGCGCTGGATCTTGCCCGTGGCCGTCTTGGGCAGCTCGTCCAGCACCACCAACCGCCGGGGCCTCTTGAACGTCGCCATGCGCGACCGGCAGTGGGCGTCGATGGCGGCGGCGTCGATGGTGTGCCCGGCCCGCGGCACGACGAAGGCGACCGTGGTCTCCAGGCCGGCGTCGTCCCGTGCGCCCACCACCGCGGCCTCGAGCACGTCCGGGTGCTCGATCAGCACGCTCTCCACCTCGGCGGGCGACACCCAGATGCCGCTGGCCTTGATCATGTCGTTGTTGCGTCCGAGGAACGTCCAGTACCCGTCGGCCGAGCGGGTGTAGACATCGCCAGTGCGCAGCCAGTCGCCCAGGAAGGCAAGGCTGGTGGCCTCGGGCCGCTGCCAGTACCCCGTGGCGATCGACGGCCCTCGCACGTGCAGGTACCCGGGCGTGTCGGGCGCCGTGACCTCGGCCCCGGCGTCGTCCAGCAGCTTCGTCTCGTAGCCGGGGACCGGCATCCCACTGGTGCCCGGCCGCAACGCCCTGTGCGAGTTGGAGAGGAAGATGTGCAGCGCCTCGGTCGAACCGATGCCGTCGAGCACGGGATGGCCGAAGCGGGCGCTGAACCTTCGTTGCAAGTCGGCCGGGAGTGACTCGCCGGCGGTGACGCTGTAGCGCACAGAGGCGAAGGCGTCGTCCGGCGCGTCGGTGTCGAGGAGGGCGGCGACGAAGCCGGGGCTGGCGAAGAACAGCGTCGGTTGCTCAGCCCGCACCAGCTCCAGCACGCCGGCCGGGGTGGGCCGGTCCGGGTTGAGGATGGCCGTCGCCCCGACGGAGAACGGGAAGGTCAGCGAGTTGCCGAGCCCGTAGGCGAAGAACAGCTTGGCCACCGACAGGCAACGATCGTCGGGCTTCATGCCCAGGATGCCGCCGCCGTAGGTGCCGGCCGTGGCCTGGAGGCTGGCGTGGCGGTGCATGACGCCCTTGGGGGTGCCGGTGGTGCCCGAGCTGTAGAGCCAGAACGCCAGGGTGTCGGGGCCGGTGGGGGAGCAGGGCGCATCGCTGGTGTCGGTGAAGTCCGCCCAGTGATGGATGGGGACTGCGACGTCGACGGCGGCGTCGCCCACCACGATGGCGTGGCGCAGCGACGGGGCCTGGGCGGTGATGGCGGCCAGGTGGGGCGCGTACTGCTCGGACACCACGACGGCGGCAGCTTCGGCATCGGCCACGATGGCGGCCAGGTCGTCAGCCGTGAGCATGGTGGACAACGGCACGGGCACCAGCCCCGATCGCATGGCTCCCAGGAACCAGGCCGGGAAGGCGGGCTCGTCGTTCATCACTAGGGCGACCCGCTCGCCCGTCACCAGCGCCAAGGCCTCCAGCGCGTGCTGCACCCGCCACGCGTCGGTGAGCAACTGGCGGTACGTGGTCGACTGGCCCTGGCACCGAACGGCGACGCGGTCGTCATCGCCGGCATCAACGTGACGGTCGAGCAACCACGCGGCAGCGTTGTAGGTGTCCACTGGCCGACCCCCTTCTCGCGGTGCACCGAACCATACCGCGGCTGTGCGGGCAAACATTCTACAGCTCATTGACGCTTCACCCGAGGAGTGTAGAATTTTCCTCGTGCCCGAACCCCTGGTCGACTTCAGGGTGGACCCTGCTGCCTACCGGCACTGGGACGTCGCCATTGACGCACCCGTCGCCACCGTCACCTTGGGGGTGGACCCCCACGGCGGCCTGCGCGACGACTACGAGTTGAAGCTCAACTCGTACGACCTCAGCGTGGACGTCGAGCTGCACGACATCGCCCAACGGCTGCGCTTCGAGCACCCCGAGGTTCACGCCGTGGTGGTCACCGGCGGCCTGGACCGGGTGTTCTGCGCGGGCGCCAACATTCAGATGCTGGCGGGGGCGTCGCACCACCACAAGGTGAACTTCTGCAAGTTCACGAACGAGACCCGCAACGCCATCGACGACGCCCAGGCCCAGTCCGGGCAAGCGTGGATCGCCGCCATCAACGGGACGGCGGCCGGGGGCGGCTACGAGTTGGCGTTGGCCTGCGAGGAGATCATCCTCGTGGACGACCGCTCCTCGGCGGTGTCGCTCCCCGAGGTGCCGCTGCTCGGCGTCCTGCCGGGCACGGGCGGGCTCACCCGCGTGGTGGACAAGCGCCACGTTCGGCGGGACCTGGCCGACGTGTTCGCCACCAGGGCCGAGGGGGTCAAGGGCCAGCAGGCGGTGGACTGGCGACTGGTCGACGCCGTCGCCCCGCCCAGTCGCTTCGCCGAGCTCGTGGCCGAGCGGGCCCGGGCCTTGGCGGCCCGATCGGACCGACCGACCACGGCGCCGGCCGTCATCCTCGGCCCCCTGTCCCGATCGGTGGACGAGGCGGGCATCCACTACGAGCACCTGGACGTGCAGGTGGACCGCGAGGCGCGCACGGCGGCCTTCGTGCTCACCGGCCCGGGCCAGCCGGCCCCGGCCACGGCCGGTGAGGCGGTGGCCCAAGGCGACCAGTTCTGGCCCTTGGCCTTGTGCCGGGAGCTGGACGACGCCATCCTCCACCTCCGCTTCAACGAGACCGAGCTGGGCACGTGGACGTTCCGCACCACCGGCGACGCCGAGCGGGTTCAGTCGTACGACGCGCTGCTGGCGTCGTCCCCCGATCACTGGTTCCTACGCGAGGTCCGCTCCTTCTGGGCCCGCACGTTGAAGCGCATCGACGTGTCCGCTCGAACCCTTCTGGCCTTGATCGAGCCCGGGTCGTGCTTCGTCGGCTCACTGGCCGAGCTGGCGCTGGCCGCTGACCGGTCCTACATGCTGGACGGGACGTGGGAGGGCGAGGACGTGGACACCACCGGGGCCGCCACCATGCTCCTGAACGAGGCCAACGGCGGCTGGTATCCCATGCCCAATGGCCTGAGCCGGCTGGCCACTCGCTTCTGGGGCCGCCCGCAGGAGCTCGAGGCGGCTCGCAGCCAGCAGGGCAAAGAGCTCTTGGCCAGCGATGCCTTGCAGCTCGGGCTGGTGACGTTCGCCCCCGACGACCTGGATTGGGAGGACGAGGTCCGGCTGGCCGTGGAAGAGCGGGCCAGCTTCTCGCCCGATGCCCTCACCGGCCTGGAGGCGAGCTGTCGCTTCCCCGGCCCCGAGACCATGGAGACGAAGATCTTCGCCCGCCTCTCGGCCTGGCAGAACTGGATCTTCCAACGGCCCAACGCCGTCGGCCCCGAGGGCGCGCTGCAGCGTTACGGCACCGGCGCCCGGCCCGCTTTCGATCGAAGGAGGGTGTGAGATGACCGCTGTCAACTACGACTCGCTGATCCCCAACAACGTCGAGCTGTCGAGCGACCGCCGGCTCCAACGGGCGCTGGAGTCGTGGCTGCCCAAGTTCGTCGACTGGTGGAAGGAGCTCGGCCCGGTCGCCTACCAGGACAACGACGTGTACCTGCGCACCGCCGTGTCGGTCGGCCAAGAAGGGTGGGCCAACTTCGACTACGTGCGCATGCCCGAGTACCGGTGGGGCATCTTCCTGGCCGAGCCCGAGCCCGACCGGCGGGTGGGCTACGGCGACCACCTGGGCGAGCCCGTCTGGCAGGAGGTTCCCGGCGAGTACCGCTCCGACCTCCGGCGGCTGCTGGTCGTCCAGGGCGACACCGAGCCGGCATCGGTCGAGCAGCAGCGCCACCTGTGCATGACGGCGCCGAGCCTCTATGACATGCGCAACCTGTTCCAGGTGAACGTCGAGGAGGGCCGCCACCTGTGGGCCATGGTGTACCTGCTCCACCGCTACTTCGGCCGGGACGGTCGGGACGAGGCCGAGGAGTTGCTCGGCCGCCACTCGGGCGACAGCGACAACCCCCGCATCCTGGGGGCGTTCAACGAGCCCACGCCCGACTGGCTGGCCTTCTTCTTCTTCACCTACTTCACCGACAGGGACGGGAAGTTCCAACTGGCGTCGTTGCGCGAGAGCGGCTTCGACCCCCTGTCCCGCACGTGCGACTTCATGCTGAAGGAGGAGGCTCACCACATGTTCGTGGGGGCGAGCGGGATCGCCCGTGTCGTGCAGCGCACGGCCGAGCTCATGAAGGAGCACGACACCGACGACGTGCGGCCCCACGGCGGCATCGACGTGGCCACCCTCCAGCGCTACCTCAACTTCCACTACAGCGTGTCGCTCGACTTGTTCGGGGCGGAGACGTCGACCAACGCCGCCAACTACTTCGCGGCCGGGCTCAAGGGCCGCTTCCAAGAGGGCAGCCGGGACGATGACCACAAGCTCCTCGACGGGGAGCGGGCGGTACCGCTGGCCGACGCTGGCCGCATCACCGAGCGCCGGGTCCCCGCCCTGTCGGCCCTGAACGAGACGCTGCGCGACGACTACGTGGCCGACTGCCGCAAGGGCGTGGAGCGCTGGAACCGCACGCTGGCCGACGTGGGCGCTGAGCTGCGCCTGCCCCATGTCGGGTTCAACCGGGCGGTGGGCACCTTCCGCGACGTGCACGTGAGTCCCGATGGCGAACTGCTCAGCGATGACGAATGGGCGCAGCGTTCGAGCGGATGGCTGCCCAGCGAAGACGACCTGGCCTTTGTGGCGTCGCTCATGCAGCCCGTGCACGAGCCGGGCAGGATGGCATCGTGGATCGCTGCGCCGGCCAGCGGCATCCATGCCAAGCCTGTCGACTTCGCCTATGTCCGTCTGTGAGGTCACCGGCGGGCCCGTCGAGTACACGCTCCTGCCCGGCCGGTCGCCGGACGCGTCGCCGCTCGTGTTCCTGCACGAAGGGCTGGGCTCCGTCGCCCTGTGGCGCCGGTTCCCGCAGCAGGTCGTCGAGGCGACCGGGGGGCCGACTGCCGTCATCTACTCCCGCCATGGGCACGGCGCCAGCGGGCCGGCGACCATGCCCCGGCCCGTGTCGTACATGCACCACGAGGGGCTCGTCGTCCTGCCCGAGGTGCTCGACCGCCTCGGCCTGCGCTCGCCTGTCCTGATCGGCCACAGCGACGGCGCGTCCATCGCCCTCATCCACGCCGCCGCCGGAAACCCCGTGGACGCGCTGGTGCTCATCGCCCCCCATGTGTTCGTGGAGGACGTGTCAGTCGACGGCATCGCCGCCGCCCGGCGGACCTACCTGGAGACGGACCTGCGCGACCGCATGGCCCGCTATCACGACGACGCCGACGCCACCTTCTGGGGTTGGAACGACGTGTGGCTGTCGCCCGAGTTCCGCGCGTGGAACATCGAGGAGGGCCTCGACCGGATCGACTGCCCGGTGCTGCTCGTCCAGGGGACGGCCGACGAGTTCGGGACCACCCGCCAGTTGGACGCCATCGAGTCCGGCGTGCACGGACCGGTGACCCGCTTGGAGATCCCGGGCGTCGGCCATGCCCCCCACCTGGCCCAGCCCGAGGTGGTGACCGAGGCCATCGCCAAGCTCATCGCCGGCTCGCCCGCACCCCATCCCTTCTCGTAACGCCGGCGAGGCCTATGACGGCGCCAGCGTTACGAGAACGAAGGACGGCGCAGGCGGCCAGGCAGGCGGGGCGGTCAGTTCGGGGACGCGGCGACGCGCGCCGCCACCTCGCGCAGGATCTTGCGGAACCACCAGTGGCCGGGGTCCGAGGTGTTGATCGGGTTCCAGTAGGCGGCTTCCACGAATCCCTCGATGTCGTACGGGCATTCCAGCACGCGCACGCCGGCGGCGCTGGCCAGGCGGCGCACCATCCGGCCGGGCACGGTGGTGATGTAGCGCGTGCCCCGGATCATGAAGGGGGCGACGATGAAGCTCTCCGTCGTCACCTCGACAGTGCGCTCCACGCCCAACTCGTCCAGCTGCCGTTCGGCCAGGCTGGGCACCGCCTGGTTGCCGATCACGTACCCGAGGTGGGGGAGCGCCTGGAACAGCTCCTTGGTCAGCTCGTCACCGACCTCGGTGTTGGTCTCGCACACGGCGCATACCCACTCCTCGGGAAAGAGGGGCTCGAACGGGCAGCCCGTGACCAGGTCGCGCATCGGGAGGATCAGCACGTCGACGCCACCGGGCTCCAACATGGAGGCGAGGTCGGGCTGCAGCGGATAGACGTGGAGGGTGACATTGGGCGCCCGGGCGTTGAGCTCCTTGAGGAGCGGATGCAGGAGCAGCCACGTGGCGTAGTCGGAAGCGCCGATGGTGAAGGCCCGCCGCTCGGTGGCCGGGTCGAAGGCCGCCCGTTTCTCCAGCATCTGCTCCATCTGGGTGACCAGTGCCCGCAAGGGCTCGGCCAGCTCACGGCCCAGCGGCGACAGGTGGTACTCGCGCTTCACCCGCACCAGCAGCTCGTCGCCGAAGATCCGACGCAGCCGGCTCAGCGCCGCGCTCATGGCCGGCTGGCTGAGGCCGACCCGGCGCCCGGCGCGCGTGACGTTGCGCTCCTGGAGGAGGGCGTCCAGGGCTACCAGGAGGTTGAGGTCGACGTGCGGTGCTTTCCCGGTGGAGAGCTCCACTGCCCTGATGCCGCCTTTCATGTCGCCGCCGCGAATCCATGATGGCACTGCATCGGTCCCTGCATGGCAGAAGCTGGACAAACTGCGCGGACCACGCCGGTCACGGGATCAAGGGCGCGAGGTGTGCGGTTGGCGGACGTTCAGGTCGGACAGGTCGAACAACTCGACGGCATTCCCTCCGAGGATGGCCGAGCGATCGCCGTCGGTGAGACCGGCGACGTCGCCCAGGCGGGCGATGGGGTCGTCGACGCCCATGTCGTACGGGTAATCGGTGCCCAGGACGACCCGGCGAGCGCCGACGGTGTCGATCAGGTGGCGCAAGGTCTCGGCCCGGTAGACGAGCGAGTCGAACCACACCGAACCGAGGTACTCGCTCGGCGGGCGCTCGGTGGTGCGCGCCTCCGGACGAACGAGCCATGCATGGTCGGAACGCCCGATGTAGTACGGCAGGTAGCCGCCGCCATGGGCCGCGCACACCTTCAGCCGGGGGTGACGGTCGAACACGCCCCCGAAGATCAGGTGGGAGAGTGCGACCGTGGTCTCCGTCGGGTTGCCGATGACGTTGGCCAGGTAGAAGCGGGCGAGGCGCTCGTCGAGGGAGCAGCCCCACGGGTGGATGAAGATCACCGCGCCCAACGCCTCGGCCGTCGTCCAGAACTCCTCCAACTCGGGTGCCGAGAAGTCGAGGCGACCGGCCCGGGTGGGGACTTCGGCGCCCCGCAACCCCAGCGACCCGACCGCATGCTCCAGCTGCGCGCAGGCCAGATCGGGATGCTGGAGGGACACGGCGGCCAGCCCGGAGAATCGCTTCGGGTCGTGCGCCACGATGCCGGCGATGTTGGCGTTGGTGGCGGCGATGATCTCGCCGGCCAGGCCGCGGTCGGCCCAGGCGTGGTACTGCAACGGCGTGACGCTGACGACCTGCACGTCGATGCCGGAGCGGTCCATGCTGCGCCGGCGGGTGTCGACGTCCGTCAGGGCGTGACGCCAGAGCTCGACGAACAGCTCGCGGTTGCGATCGACGGACGCGGGGCCGAGCAGCTGCGGGGCAGTCGCCAGCTCGTGGGCCAGACCGGGCTTCCCGGCGACGAGCTGGTCGACCTCGGCGACGTGGGCGTGGGCATGGACGTCGACGGTGGTGTTGGCCATGGCGGTCATGTCTCTCTCGACGTACCGGACGGCAGGAGGGTGGCGGCCTCTTGGGGGCGGTGGCGTTTGACGGCTTCGTGGTTGGTCGAGTCGGTGCCCATGTAGATGCCCTTCTCCCACGTGCGCTTCAACGGGTCGTGCACGGTCAACGCCATCCGCCCGATGCGCTCGATCTCGATCTCGATCGTCTCACCGTCCTGCACGGGCCCGAGGCCCTCGTGGTTGGTACCGCACGAGATGAGGTCGCCGGAGTGCAGCGTCATCACCGCCGAGGCGAAGGCGACGAGC
>DASRGI010000177.1:0-4902 GCA_035651095.1 Acidimicrobiales bacterium
CACCTCCTTGATGACCTGGATCTTCTTGTCGCCGGCGCCGGTGAGGATGACGTCGAACTCGTCCTTCTCCTCCTCGGCCGGGGCGGCGTCGCCCCCACCGCCGGCGGCGGGGCCGGCGGCCACGGCCACGGGCGCGGCGGCGGTCACGCCGAAGCGCTCCTCGAAGTCCTTCAGCAGTTCGGACAGTTCGAGGACGGTCATGCCGGAGATGGCGTCGAGGATCTCTTCCTTGGTTGCCATGGTGATGGGTGCTCCTTTACTCAGAACTCGTAGGGGTGGATTCGGTCTCGGGGGCCTCGGCTTCAGCAGGCGCTTCGGCTTCAGCAGGCGCTTCGGCTTGGGGCTCGGCCTCGGCAGCAACTTCCTCGGCAGCAACTTCCTCGGCCACGGGGGCGTCGGCTTGGGGCTCGGCCGACGCACCGGGCTCGGCCACGGGTACCTCGGCTTCGGGCTCGGGTTCCGGCGCTTCGGCCACGGGAGCGCCAGGGCCACCGCGCTGGTCGATGAGCGCCTTCAGCCCGTAGGCGAAGTTGCGGGGCAGCGCCTGCAACAGGCCGGCGAACTGCTGCATCGGGGCGGCCAGAGCGCCGGCTAGACGAGCCAGCAGGACCTCGCGCGACGGCAGGTCGGCCAGGGCGCCGGCGCCCTGGGCGTCGAGCACGCTCGATCCCAGGAGCCCGCCCTTGACGACCAGCGCCGGGTTGGTCCGGGCGAAGTCCCGCAGGGCCTTGGCGACCTGTACGGCGTCGCCCTCCACGAACGTGATGGCCGTGGGGCCGACGAGCAGGGCCTCCAGGGAATCGAGCCCCAGGTCACGGGCAGCGAAGCGCACCAAGGTGTTCTTGTAGATCCGGTACTCGCCGCCGGCCTCGCGCAACGAGCGCCGGAGCGTGGCCAGATCCTTCACCTTGAGGCCTCGGTACTCGGTGAGGATGGCGGCGCTGGAGGCCGAGAGCTTCTCTCGTACCTCCTCGACGACGGCCACCTTCTCCGGCCTCGGGTTGTCCAACTCGTACACCTCCTTGGAACGAAAGCAGGGCGCACGCAGACAAGCGAACGCCCTGATCCCAGGAGGTCCACCTCGTCGGGCGGCCCCGTGACGGGACCTTTCAGCGCAAGCGCACCGCGATGTCTACGGCGACAGATCTTCAGTTGTGAGCGGGCAGGGTACTACGAGACCCCGGCCAGGTCTTCATCGGTGATCTTGGTGCGGTTGGGGTCGATCTTCACGCCCGGGCCCATGGTCGACGCCACCGTCACCGACTTCACGTACTTGCCCTTGGCCGCCGCCGGCTTGACCCGGTTGATCTCGTCGACCACCGCTCGCACGTTCTCCAGCAGGGCCTTGCGCTCGAAGCTGACCCTGCCCACGGGCACGTGGACGTTGCCGAACTTGTCGGTGCGGTACTCGACCCGGCCGCCCTTGAACTCGGTGACGGCCCGGCCCACGTCAGTGGTGACCGTGCCCGTCTTGGGGTTGGGCATCAGGCCTCGGGGCCCGAGCACCCGGCCCAGGCGGCCGACCTGGCCCATGAGGTCGGGCGTGGCGATGGCCACGTCGAAGTCGAGAAAGCCCTCGGACACCCGGTTCACCAGGTCGTCGGCGCCGACCACGTCGGCCCCCGCCTCCCGGGCCTCGGCTGCCGCCTCACCGGCGGCGAAGACGGCCACGCGGACCGTCTTGCCCGTCCCTGCGGGAAGGGCGACCGTCCCCCGCACGATCTGGTCGGCCTTCCGGGGATCGACCCCCAGGCGGAGGGCCAGCTCGACCGACTCGTCGAACTTGGCCGGGGCCAGGCTCTTCACCAGGTCCACGGCCTCGCCGGGCGAGTGCAGCGCCTGGCGGTCGAACCGCTTGGCCGCGTCTTCGTACTTCTTGCCATGCTTCGGCATTGCGCCTCCCTCGTTGGTCAGCGGCCCGGGGCGAGGTCGTCCCCGAGGCCGGATGTGTGCGAACTAGTTGACGGTGATGCCCATGGAGCGGGCCGTGCCCGCCACCTGCTTCTTGGCCGCCTCGATGTCGTTGGCGTTGAGGTCGGGCATCTTGGTGCGGGCGATCTCCTCGAGCTGCGCCTGGGTGATGCTCCCGGCCAGCGCCTTGCCCGTGGTGGACGAGCCCTTCTCCACGCCCGCGGCCTGGCGCAGCAGCACCGGCGTGGGCGGGGTCTTGAGCACGAACGTGAACGAGCGGTCCTCGTAGATCGTGATCTCGACCGGGATGACGTTGCCCCGCTGGTTCTCGGTGGCCGCGTTGTACTGCTTGCAGAACTCCATGGTCTGCACGCCGTGGGGGCCAAGCGCCGTACCGACCGGGGGCGCGGGGGTAGCCGCACCGGCCGGCAGCTGGATCTTGACCACAGCGGCGACGCGCTTCTTCGCCATTCGACTCTCTTCTCTCTTCTACAGCTTGGCGATCTGGGTGAACTCGAGCTCGACCGGGGTCTCCCGCCCGAAGATGTTGACCAGCACCTTGACCTTGAGGCGGTCCTCGTCGATCTCCGAGATGGTGCCCGAGAAGTCGGCGAACGGGCCTTCCTTGACCCGCACGCTCTCGCCCACCTGCCATTCGACCCGGGGGCGGGACTTCTTGGTCTGCTCGACGCCCTCTTGCTGCACCCCGAGGAACGTCTCGACGTCCTTGCGGGACAGGGGCGTGGGCTTGGCTCCGAGGCCGACGAAACCCGTCACCCCGGAGGTGTTGCGCACGACGAACCAGGAGTCGTCGTCCAGCTCCATGCGGACCAGCAGGTAGCCAGGGAAGACCTTCTTCTGGACCACCACCCGCTTGTTGTTCTTGAGCTCGACCACGTCCTCCATGGGGATGACCACCTCGTAGATGCGGTCCTCCATGTTCATGGACTGGATGCGGCTCTCGAGGTTGGACTTCACCTTGTTCTCGTAGCCCGCGTAGGTGTGGACCACGTACCACTGGCCAGGCCGGTCGTATGGGCTCTCGACCTTGGGGAGCTCCTCCTCGGCGTCGTCGTCGAGCTCGTCGACCTCCAGGAGGTCGTCAGCATCGATGACGGCCTGGGGCTCGTCGTCGTTTTCGGGTTCGGGGTTTTCGAGGAGGTCTGTCACGTCTTGAAAAGGAAAAGGACCGACTTCGAGAAGGCGAGGTCGAGCACGAAGATCAGGGCGATGATGAACACGAGGCTGCAGAGGACCACGATCGAGTAGTTGGTGGTCTCCGCCCGGGTGGGCCAGGCGACCTTGCGCAGCTCCCCCCGCACCTCCTTCAGGAAGGTGGCGGGGCTGGTGCGCTGCCCGGCGGGCTTGGGCGCGGGCCGCGGCGGCGTGGGCCGCTTGGTGGTGGTACCAGGCGCGCCGTCAGGGCCCAGCTGGCCCTGGCGTTGCAACCTGCGCTTGGTTTCTCGGTTCATCGATTCCACGGCCACCTCACGGGCGGGAGATCGGGTGGAGCAGGGCAGGAGGGACTCGAACCCCCAACCGCCGGTTTTGGAGACCGGTGCTCTACCAATTGAGCTACTGCCCTAAACAGTACCGCCTCGGAAGCGGGGACTTCCGAGGCGGTGGCAAGGATAGCGGAACCGGTGTTCCGAGCCGTAGGCGTGGGGCCGGTCAGGCCACCCGCATCTTGCGGCGACCCCGGCCGGCCAGGACGATGGCCCCGGCGGCACCGGCGGCGGCGGTGGCCACCGCCAACCCGCCCACGTAGGCCGCCCGGCGGCCGGAAAGCAGCGAGCGGACGGCCCCCCGCTCCCCCGCCGACTCCAGCCGGGCCAGGATGGCGGGCAACATGCCGGGGGCGGGTTCGAGGACCTCGGTGCGCAGCTGGTGGAGGGCCCGCAGGAGCTTGCGGTACTGGGCCAGCTCGGCCTGGCAGCGCAGGCACGAGTCGACGTGGCGCACCACGCTGGCGTCGGCCCGCTCATGGTGGTCCACGACCTGCGGCAACAGCTCGGCGATCTGGTCACACTGCACGGACGTTCTCCTCTCCGTCACCCTCTCGCAGCTCCCCGCGCAATGGGAAGAGGCGCTCCCGCAGTCGGCGCCGGGCCCGGTGGAGGCGGACCTTGGCCGCCCCTTCCGTGATACCCAGCTCGGCGGCGATGGCCTCGTGGGGGAGGTCGTACACGTCACGCAGCACCACGACGGCGCGCATGTCGGGCGGGAGGGATTGGAGCGCTTCGGTCAACCGCGAGCGCTCGGCGGAGATGTCCGCCCGCAGCTCGGGGTCGATCTCGGGCCGCTGATCGACCAGCGTGTCGTCGTCCGCGAGGTCCTCGTGCCGGTCGCGCGAACGACGGGCCAGGTGCGTCGACGCGCAGTTGGCCGTGATGCGATAGAGCCACGTGGAGAAGGACGCGTCGCCACGGAAGCGCTTGAGGCCCTTGTAGGCCCGCAGATACGCGTCCTGCACCACGTCTCTCGCATCCTCCTCGTTCCCGGTGAGCCGGTAGGCGAGCGTGTACGCCTCGGCGTACGTCGCTCGCACCAGCTCATCGAAGGCCGGTCGGTCGCCGCCTTTGGCGGCAGCCACCAGATCGGCCAGATCGGTTGGCATCACCGGGTTCGACCCCCTGGGTGGGGTGGAGGTTACGGAGGGTGGTTTCGCGGGTGCTACCGGGTTTCCTTGTGCAGGGTGTGCACCCGATCCCACCGGCAGTACTTCTTCATTTCGATGCGCTCACGGTCGTTCTGCTTGTTCTTGACCGTGATGTAGTTCCGCCGCTTGCACTGTTCGCAAGCGAGCGTCACCTTGACGCGCTTTTCGTTCTTGGCCATTGGTGTTCGTCTCCTACTTCAGGATCTTCGTGACTCGGCCGGCACCCACGGTGCGGCCGCCCTCACGGATGGCGAAGCGCAGCTGCTCGTCCATGGCGATGGGCTTGCCCAGCGACACCGTCATCACCGTGTTGTCCCCGGGCATGACCATCT
>DASRGI010000178.1:0-16010 GCA_035651095.1 Acidimicrobiales bacterium
GCGGCGGCGGCGGCCAGGGCGACGCCATCGTGTTGCGAACCCTGTAGGTCCACTCGGGGGCGGGGGGCGACGGGGGCGGGTAGGCGGGTGGGTCAGGCTTCGACTTCGCGGCGGCCTTGGAGAGCCCGGCCCAGGGTGAGCTCGTCGGCGTATTCGAGGTCGCCACCGACGGGCAGGCCCGACGCGATGCGCGTGGTCTTCACGCCCAGCGGCCCCAGCAGGCGGGCCAGGTACATGGCCGTGGCATCGCCCTCGATGTTGGGGTTGGTGCACAGGATGATCTCGGTGATGCCCTCGTCCTGGAGCCGGCCCAGCAGTTCCTTGACCCGCAACTGCTCGGGCCCGATGCCCTCGATGGGACTGATGGCGCCCTGGAGCACGTGGTAGCGGCCCCGGTACTCCTGGGTCTTCTCGATGGCCACGATGTCGCGGGGCTCCTCGACCACGCACACCACGGTGGGGTCCCGGCGGGCGTCCTGGCAGATGCCGCACTCCTCGCCCTCGGACACGTTGAAGCAGCGCCGGCAGAACGAGATGCGGTCCTTCACCTCGGTGATGGCCCGGGCCAGGCGCACGGCGTCCTCCTTGGGGAGCTTCAGGAGATGGAAGGCGATGCGCTGGGCCGACTTGGGACCGACCCCGGGCAGGCGACCGAGCTCGTCGATGAGGTCCTGGACGGGTCCGGCGTACACCTCAGCTGCCGGCCGGGCCGGGCATCCCCGGGAGGCCGGGCATGCCCCCGGCCAGGCGCCCGAGGTCGCCGAGGTCGAGCGTGCCCATGGCGCTGTCGTTGAGCTCCCGGGCCCGGGCCACGGCGTCGTGGATGGCGGCCAGCACCAGGTCCTCGAGCATCTCCACGTCAGTGGGGTCGACGGCCTTGGGGTCGATGCTGACGGACCGGAACTCCATGCCGCCGGTGACGCGCACCTTCACCACGCCCCCGCCCGACTCGCCCTCGACCTCCTGTTCAGCCGCGGCCGCCTGCGCCTCGAGGAGGCGCTGCTGCATGGCCTGGGCCTGCTCGAGGAGGCCGCCCAGGTCGAACCCGCCGTCGGCGCTGTCACCCATACCACTGCCGGTCATCCCTGATCCACCTCCTCGGCACCGGGGAACGCCTGCAACAGGCGCTCTTCGGGCGAGGTTACCGCTGGGGGTGCATCCCGAAGTTCATCGATTTCGACGTGCTCGTCGGGGGGCTCGGCGCCGGGCGGGGGCGGTGCCGACTCGGCGTCGACCACCAGGCGCAGGGGCACCGCCGTGCCGAAGTGGGCTGCCAGGACCGACTCCACCTCGGGCCTCACCTCCTCGCAGCGCTGGCGGTGGATGTCGTTGGGCAGGGCGTACACCGCCACCCCGTTCTCCACGGAGAGGAAGCGCCCGCCGGCGAAGCGGCTCTTGGATCGCGGTGGGAGCTTGAGCAGGAGGTCGTCGCCCCACGCCTTGGTGAGGTCGTCCCGGGACGGGAGGGGGCCGGTGGCCGGGGGCGACGGCGGGTTGGGCGACGGCGGGTTGGGCGCCGCCTTGGGCCCAGGTGTGGGCCCAGGTGTGGGCGCGGAGGTGGCGGGGGGCGGGGCCGGCGAGGTACCGCGGAGGGCGCCCAAGGCAGCCCGGGCCCCGTCGCTCGCTCGGGGTGTAGCCGGCGGGCGATGCTCCTCGACCGCGGCCCGGGCTGCGGCCCGCGCCGGTTCCGTCACCTGTCCTGCCAAACCTCGTTCCAGGCGTTCGATCCGCTCCAGCAGGGCTCCCGGCGAGGCGTCGGCGTCGGGTCGGGACAGGCGCACGATGGCGACTTCCAGCGTGATGCGGGGATCGAGGGCCTCGCGCATGTCGACGACGGTCTGGCCGATGGTCTCCATGACCCGCGTGAGGCCGGCGTTGCCCAGGCGGGCGGCCTGGTCGACCAGGCGGTCGCGGGCCACGTCGGGCACGGGCACCAGCTCGCCCGCCTTCATGGCCAGCAGGAAGGCGTTACGCAGGTGCTCCAGCACGTCGTTGGCCAGGCGGCGGGCGTCGCGCCCGGACGCGCAGGCCTCGGCCACCGCCACCAGGGCCCGGCCCGCGTCCCGGTCGGCGATGGCGTCGACCAACTCCTCGACGTAGGCCTCGGGGTCCTCGCCCACCTCGCCGGCGGCGGCCACCTGGTCGAGCACCGAGAGCGCATCGCGGGCCGACCCGTTGCCCCGGCGCATCACCAGCTCGATGGCCTCGGGCGACACACCCAGGCCGGCGGACTGGTTCACGTCCGTGAGCAGGCCGGCCAGCACCTCGCCCGGCAGCAGCCGGAACTCGAAGTGTTGGGTGCGGCTGCGGATGGTGGGCAGGACCTTCTGCGGGTCGGTGGTGGCGAGCACGAACACCACGTGGCCGGGCGGTTCCTCCAGCGTCTTCAGGAGGGCGTTGGACGCGGCCGCAGAGAGCATGTGGACCTCGTCCACGATGTAGACCTTCCAGCGCCCGGGCGTGCCCAGGGCGGCCCGGGCGACCAGGTCGCGCATGGCGTCGACGCCGTTGTTGGAGGCCGCGTCCAGCTCGTGCACATCGAGCGAGGCGCCGCTGGTGATGCCCACGCACGACGGGCACACGCCGCACGGCTCGCCGTCCTTGAGGTCGGTGCAGTTGAGGGCCTTGGCCAGGATGCGGGCGCTGGAGGTCTTCCCCGTGCCCCGGGGCCCGCTGAACAGGTAGGCGTGGGCCACCCGCCCTTCCCGCACGGCGTTGCGCAGCGCCCGGGTGATGTGGTCCTGCCCTCGCACCTCAGCGAACTGCTGGGGCCGGAAGCGCCGGTAGAGGGATTGGTAGGGCTGGTCCGGGGCCGGGTCTGCCATCGGGCCGAGCCTACCGGTGACCGGGGCCGAAGCGACCGGCCCCACCCCCGCTTCTCGTAACGCCGGCGAGGCCAGAGGCGGCGCCAGCGTTACGACAATGCGCGAGCCCGCCGCTCGGTGCGGCAGCCAGGCTTGACTGCGGCACACGACACCTTCCGCTGAGAGCTGCTGCCTTCCGGCCCTGACTCGGTTCACGGGGTGCTGTTGCGCAGGACCCGGCCACCGCACGAAACGGCGGGCCAGCGCCACAGGATACCCTGTCGCCTCGCCGGGAGGGATGCGAGAGCGGCCGAATCGGCACGATTGGAAGTCGTGTGAGGGGCAACCCTCCGTGGGTTCAAATCCCACTCCCTCCGCTCACAACGCGGTCATGGCCCGTTCGCCACCCGACCGGATCAGATACGTCATGGTCACCTGGGGCCACCGGCGCGTCATTTCAGGCCCTCCCTCTGGACACCACCCGACGAGCGGTGACACTGGGTGATACCGGAGACGTGCCGAGGTGCGGAGGCAACTGCGTCGCCGGCTAAAGGGGAACCAACCCGATGGCAGCGCAAGGTGACACGCGTGTCCTGCTCGTGCGGGGTACGGGTGATGGCCCGCAGGGTGCCTTCGACGGCGACCCGGCGGGCTCGTCTCACGAGCTGGCACCGCAGCCGGCTCCTGACATGGCCGGCTTCCGCGCGCCCACTGTGGCCGACATCGACGTGCCCGGCCGGATCGTGGCCGGGTCGGCGGGGACGGTGGCTGCCGTGCTGGGTGCCATCGCGCTGGTCGGCTGGCACCTGCGAGCCGAGCCGCTCTACGAAATGGGCGGCCGGGTCATGCACGAGAACTCCGCCCTCTGCTTCCTGCTGATCGGCACCGCCATCGCCGCCCTGGCCCGGGGATACCGGGCCGTCCCCCTCGTCGTCGGGGCCTACGGCATTGTGATGGGCGTGGGGACGCTGGCCGCCCCCACCCGCATGGACAGCCTGGTCACCATCTACGACCGCGGCAGCCACGCACCCACCCCCATGGGCGCGGCCGTGGCCGTGTGCTGGGCCCTCCTCGGTATTGGGCTGATCGCCGCCACCTCCTCGGTGCGGCGCCGCCCGCAGTCGCCCGTGCTGGCCGTGGCCCTGGCATCGCTGGTGGGTGCCCTGGCGGTGGTGGGCGGGTTCCGCGTCGTGGCCGACCTCCCCCGCGGCTCGGGTCTGGCCGGCTTCGCCACCATGCCCGTGAACACCACCTTCGGCCTGCTGGTGCTGGCCGTGGCTCTGGGCGCCGTGGCCCGACCGCTCCGCCCCGGGTGGGGGGTGCTCCCCGCCACCGTCGCCATGTTCGCCGTGGTCCTCGTCGTGTGGCAGGTGGTCGTCGACCTGTGGGGTGACGAAGAGGGCACCGTCCTGCGGATCGAGCGGGCCGACATCGCCATCCTCGTGGTCGGCGTGGTGACCGCCACCCTCCTCGGCATCGCCCTGTGGCAGGCCCGCCGGGCGGCGGCCGAGCGCCGGCGGGCGGAGCTGGCCCTGGCCGAGGTGGCGTTGGCCGGCGCCGACCGGGAGCGGGTCCAGGTCGCCCTGGAGGAGGCGGTCGCCAACCTCAAGCGGACCAACACCGAACTGGCGCACTTCGCCTACGTCGCCAGCCACGACCTGACCGAGCCCCTGAGCCGTTTGGAAGCGGCCCTGTCGTGCTGTCCCGACACCCTCGAGGAGGTGCGCGGCGCCCACACCGAGGTGCGAGAGCTCCAACTCCTGGTCCGCAACCTGTCGCACTACACCGAGGTGCTGCACGACGGCGGCCCGGTCGCGCGCGTGGACCTGCGCCGGTTGGTCGCCGGTGCCTTGGCCCGCCAGGACGACCTGGTGCGCACCACGAGGGCCACGGTCGAGGTTGGCCGGCTGCCCATGGTCACCGTCGATCCGCTGCAGGTGGGCCACCTGCTCGAGCAGCTGCTGGCCAACGCACTCACCTTCGTGCCCGACGACCGCCGCCCCATCGTGACCATCACCGCTGATCGGGAGCCCGAAGCAGACGCCTGGCGCGTCACCGTGGCCGACAATGGCGTCGGCATCGCCCCCGCCCTCCGGCACGAAGTGTTCCGCCTGTTCCGGCGACTGCCCGACGCCGTGGACCGACCGGGCACGGGTGTGGGCCTGGCCGTGTGCGAACGGATCGCGGCCCACCACGGCGGCCGCATCTGGGTGGAGGACGGGCCCGGTGGCATGGGGTCGCGGGTGTGCTTCACCATCCCGGACCGCACCGTCAGCTACACCGCACCATCCCGAGGGTGACGTTGCCGCAGGTGTTGGCCTGCGTGGTGGTCGTGGTCGACGCCGGTGGCCGCGGGCCGGAAGGGGGCGGGGACGGCGGCGGGGATGGCGGCGGGGCCTGACCCGAACCCGTGGAGCCCGACGCCGGGGCGGAGCGCGCCGGCGCGGTGGACGCGGGCTTGGCGCCCGGTGGGCGGAGGTCGAGCGGGGCGGCGCCGTCGTCGATCTCGACCGGCTCTCGCCCGGGGTGCTCGCGAGCGATGGCGGCCCTCGCGTAGTTGAAGGCGTCCTCCACCGTGCCGGAGGCCCGGCCTTCGATCATGGCCTGGCGGATCATGTACTCGACCAGGTACGACCGGTCGAAGCTGGCGTTCTCGTAGGCCAGGTCGTCGGCCCCCGCCGCCGCGGTGAGGATGCGACCGGGGGCGAGCGCCTCGGTGAAGCCGCCGCCGAAACAAGACGCCATGACGATCCACGCCCGCCGGGCCTGGAGCCGGGCCAGGCGGGAAGCCAGGTCGGCGTCGGTGACCAGATTGCCGTCGGCGCCCACGATGGCCTCGGTGGTCCTGGCCAGCTTGCGCACGTGGCCGGCGTAGAAGAACACGGCCACGGCGTCGGGGCCGGCATGGGCCACCAGCCAGTCGGCGCTCTGGCGCACCACGTCGGCCGTGGCCTGGCCGTCCTGGAGGAGGAGGCGATGGTCGGCGGGCACACCGAACTGCGCGAGGGCCACGTTCATGTCGGCGGCGTCGGCCACCGCGGCGCGCAGGTCGTGGGATGTCCCCGGGTAGTCGTTGATGCCGATCATCACCGCCCACGTGCCGCCCGACGGCCGGACGTTGCCGAAGCGGGACAGGGCGGCCGGCGGTGGGGCGGAGGCAGCCGGCCCGTCGAAGTGATCGGGGGCGACGATGGGCGAGTCGGCGGGAGGAAGCGGGGTGTCGGCGACCGGCGGCGACGGGACCCCCAGGGGGGCGGCGGTGGCGAAGGCGCGGGGGCGGGCCAGGGCGGCCGAGCTCTGCGGGTGGAATCGGGCGACGACGAGTGCGCCGACGGCCAAGGCCACGACGAGGGCGATCACCCGTGTCGTTCGACCCCGCACCACCTTGTCCATACTCCCCCAAAGCGGTGCGGCCGACCCCGACTGACGGCCGGACGGCCCCAGCACCGCCCGGACGACGTTCCCGCCTTCTCCGGTTCAAGTTCGTCGGCACCGGCCGCGATACCTCTGGCTGCCAGCGGTTTTTCCGTACGGAACGGTGACTACGGTGGCGGCGTGGCCGAGTTGGCGGATTCACCCATGTGGGAGAGCGCCATGGGCGTGGCTCTGGAGGAGGCGGCACTGGCCCTGGGCCATGGCGACGTCCCCGTAGGTGCGGTGGTCGTGCGGGACGCCGACGGCGAGCTGCTGACCCGCCGCCACAACGAGCGGGAGCTGCGGGGAGACCCCATCGCCCATGCCGAGCTCCTGGCCCTGCAGGACGCGGCCAGGATCGTGGGTGGGTGGCGGCTGGACGGGCTCACGCTGGTGGTGACGCTCGAACCGTGCCCCATGTGCGCGGGAGCCCTGGTGGCGGGCCGGGTCGGCCGGGTGGTGTTCGGCGCCGCGGACCCCCGTGCCGGCGCCGCCGGGTCGCTCTACAACCTGTGCAGCGATCCTCGCCTCAACCACGAGTTGCCGGTCGTCGCCGGCATCCGAGCGGCCGAGTGCCGCGACCTGCTCACGTCGTTCTTCGCCGGGAAGCGCTCCGGGTAACCTGGCCGGGCAACTCGGAGGGGTGCGAGAGCGGCCGAATCGGACGGTCTCGAAAACCGTTGTGGGGGCAACCTCACCGTGGGTTCAAATCCCACCCCCTCCGCCACTGCTGGCCAGGGCCTTCAGGCGAAGGCCCTGGTCGGAGCACGTTTCTGCGGGACACGGGGAGGGGCCCGCCAAGGCACGCCACCACCGGCGACGACCCCCGCAGAAACCTCCAGATGTGGTGTCGCCGGGCATCGTGTGGTGCGGACGTGGTGTCGATCCGTCGTGTGCATGAAGCCGGGCATGCGACTCATTGCCCTACCGTCACCCGGGCCACCGGGCTGGTCCATGTGGACGGGTATGCGCCGAAGAACACCTCGATGCCGTAGGTCCCCGGCCCGGCTTGCTTGCATGTCGATCCGGAGCAACCCTGCTGGTTCCATTGCCACGTGGTGGTGCGCGATTGGCCGGGTCCCACCGCGGTTGGGCCGGCCGGCCCGTAGGAGGGGGCGACGGCCACCTCGGCGACCGTTGCACCCGAGCTGTCGGTCACCCTGGCGCCGGAGTAGGCGGGTTGGTAGCACGGCCTAGTCGAGCCGTTGGTCGTTTGGATGGTAACCGTCACGGTTTGGCCTGGGGCGTAGGTCGTCTTGTCCGTCGTGCTGGTCATTGGAGACTCAGAGCGAGCACAGGGGGGAGGCGGCGCCGTCGTGGTCGTCGGCGCTGCTGCCGCCACGATCGTCGTGGTGGACCGGGGCGTCGCCGCGGTGGTGGTTGGGGCGGCCGTGGAGGTTGGGCTGGCGGCGAGGCTCGTCGTCGCCGCCCTTTGCTCCGTGGTGGTCGTGGCCACGTCATTCGCGGTTGGCGTCGTCACGCGAACGCTCGCAGCCGGCGAACGGAGTGCCAGCACGGCTATGGGTAGGAGAAGAACAGCAGCCAGGATGGGCACGGCTCGCAATGCGATGACCCGGCGGCGGCGAAGCCGCAGACCCCGCTGGCGTGCACTCACTAGCAGCTCATCCGGCGCTCGCCCGGATGCCACCGACGGGAACTTCTGCTCGGTCAGGTCGTCGTCCATGACGGGACATCCTCCAGTTGCGCTCGGAGCGCATCGAGGCCGCGCCCGAGGTGGGTCTTCACGGAACTCCGCGAGAGGTGGAGGAGCCGGCCGACTTCCTCTTGGGTGAATCCCTCCATCTCGCAGAGCACGACGACCTCGCGCTGTCGTCGTGGCAGTGACCGCAGCGCCTGTTGGAGCGACATCGCTTCGCTTACGGCGCCGTCGAGGGGACGGCTGTCGCGGCGTCCGGGCCATACAAGAGCGCGGCGACGGGCGGAGTTGAGGGCGAGATGCGTGGTCACTCGCAACACCCAGGCGTCGACATAGTCGGTCGTGGCCAGGTCCGGCCACCGAGCGTACGCACGGGCGAGTGCCTCGGCCGCGAGGTCCTCAGCCGTCGCCGCGTCGCCGACTATCCGCTGGGCCACTCGAAGGGCGCGAGGGAAGCAGCGCATGAAGGCGGCGTCGAAGCCGGGGTCGGAACTGGTGTCTGTGGTCACGGCATCCTGTAAACACATCGGCGGCGTGTTTTGGTGACAAGAGGTTCGGTCTTCATCGCCCGAGTGCCTGTACGGCGGCGCGGATGACGGCGCCGTAGCGACCGGCGCCGTCATCGTTCACCAGGTTCGGACAGCCAGTAGCCGCTTACACCACGGGCACCACGACGGCGATGGTGGAGCTGTGGCACACCCCGCCGCCACAGCCGGTGACAGTCGACGTCCAGCCCGACCCCACGTAGGTCGACGGGACGGTGAATGTGGCCGTCGTGCTCGCGAAGGACGACGCACGAAGTGTCACCGGGTTCGGGCTAATCGTCACCCCGACACCGGACGGCGCGCTGGTCTGAGAGAAGGTCACCGCGTTCCAGAAGGTGTCGTTGGAGCTGACGGTCACGGTGCTCGAGCCCGACTGGCTGCGCCTAATGGTGAGCGCAGCGGGTGACGCGGAGATGGAGAAGTCGGGCGCCGGCGGCGCTTCTTGGATGGCAATGGCGGCGAAGAGCGTGGCGCCGGTGCCATGTCCGAGCCAGAAGCCGCTGCCGCCGACCACGCCGTTCGAGGAGATCGCCAGCACGCCGTTGTTCAGCGGGTCACGGCTCAGTTGGCGCGCGCCGGCGCCTGAGCCCCCGACAGTTCCGGCGTCATCGAACCCGTACATCGTGCCGTCGCTGCCGAGGATCCAGTAGCCGTTACCGCTGGTCGTCGTCTCGATGCCCCGGGCCGGTTGAGCGCCAGCCCGTCAAGGGACGCTTGCCTCTTAACAGGCAGCGTGGAACGTCGACTCAGGACTCATCTTGTTGCGAACGAAGTAGCCGATCCTGAAATCGTGCCCGGGGCCTAGCGAGCCAGCAGCGACCGTGAACCGCACGTTGCCGCTGCTGGTCGTCTCGGCGATGTCTAGAGGGGCGGCTAGGCCATCCCACCCGGAACGGCGAGCCTCGACCAGCCAGTGTTGGGCGGCTCGATTGGCTGGCCATCCCCCGTAGGCGAAGACGTCGTGCAATGTCGAGTGGGACTGGTCGAAGAAGAGTGGCCCTCTGCCCTGCCATGCCACCGCGAGCGCACTCCGCTGGTCGGGAAGGGGTTTGAGCGCCGAGTGCTGGAGCGTCACGCTGACCAACAGCGTCTGCGGGACTTGGCCAGACGTGGAACAATCAGCACGGCCGGAAAGGCTCGGTTGACGAAGTCCACTGTCGTCGGCCGGGTGCTTGGCAGAACAACTGGCGGTTGCGAGGGCTACCGAGGCAAGAACGGCGGCCAGGTGGCGGCGAGCAGTGGCTGCGTCGTCGTCATCGCCTGACGAGCGGGCCTTAGCCTTGACGCAAACCGTGATCCGACCCAACCCACCGCCTCCGTGCTGCCTCACCTGGCACTGTCACTGTAGCCAAACGCCGTCCAGGACTGCTGCTGATCCGACCTGGGATTTCGGTCCCATACCACGGAAGCGGGAGGCCACGTCGCAGCCATTCCGCCCGGCTACACCCCCCCTCGGCAAGTAGCTCACTGGCCCTGCAACCGAGCACCGCGGCGACGTGCACCAGCGTCAGCAAGGCGACGCCCTTGCGCCCCGTCTCGATGGGCAGTGGGTGCGGCGAAAGCCGCAGGGCGGCGACAGACGCAGGGGATGCGGCGGCGCCCTAGCGCCCTGGTCCACGTCCAGCGGATCGAGGACGGGCAACCTCACCGTGGGTTCGAATCCCGCCCTCTCCGCCACGCCGACCAGGGCCTTCCGGGCGAAGGCTCCCTCAGCCGGCGTCGAGCGCAGCCCGGGTGGCGCGCAGGTGGGCGATGACGGCCTTCTCGGCTCGGTCGGCGCGGCCGCTCCGCACGGCTCGCACGATGGCCTCGTGCTCGGCGACGACCTGGGCCATGCGGTCGGGGCGGGTGACCGCCTTGAGACCGGCCTGGCGCATGCGCTCACGTAGCGACACCAACAGCTCGGCCACCTGCGGCAGGCCAGCGAGGCGGCTCACGGTGACATGGAACTCCTCGTCGGCGGCCAGGAAGGCATCGACGTCGCGGCGCGTGTGCGCGGTGCGTTGCCGATGGAGCAGCCCGTCGAGGACGTCCGTGTCCTTCTTGGCCCCACCCACGAACTCGCGCACAGCCAGCGCCTCCAACGCCTCCCGCAAGAGGAACAGCTCGCGCACCTCCTCGGCGCGCAGCATCCGCACGACGTTGCCGCCGCCCGGTACCGCCTCCACCAACCCGTCCCGCCGCAGCAACGCCAGCGCCTCTCGCACCGGCGTACGCGAGATACCGAGGGCGGCGGCCAACTCCACCTCGGCCAGCGCCGCGCCAGGCTGGAGCTCACCCCGCAGGATCGCCTGCTTCAGCTCGCCGTAGGCGCGCGAGGCCAAGCTCTCCTGGCGGAGGCGGGGCAGTGCCAGTTCACCGCTGTTAGATACGGCCATCGCTCGCAGCTCCGATCGCGTACTCGCACTCGATGCGGCCCGCCGGGCCGCCCTCCAGTACAGCGCGAAAGCGCGTCGCGTCGGTGACCAGCCCGCCGGGCGCCGGCACCGTCCCGCAGAACACCACCGCGGGCCGTGCTCCGGCGAAGCGCTCCACGTACCACTCGGGCGGCAGCAGCGCTCCCAGCACCCCGTGCTGGTACGGCCGCCAGGCGCCGTCCACCTCGATCTCGGACCGCAGGGCGATGGCATCCCAGCCGGCGCGCACGCCGGCCACCGGCCAGCAGGCGCGGGCCAGGACCTTGGGGCAGGCCGCCTTGGCGCCGTCCATCGACGTCCGCTCCAGCACGCGGTCGGTGTGGTCGCTGCCGACGGTGAGGTAGGCCTCGCCGCCGATCAGCAACAGGACGGGCTCGACCTCGCCCGACGTCGTACCCGCTTCGGCCACGACCGCTGACGACTGGGTGAGCAACGTCGACGGCACGCGCCAGACCGACGGCACCTCGGCCGGAGCGGGGACGCCATGGGCCGCCAGTTCGGCGACGTGGGCCCGCACGGCGTCGGTGTCGCGGCCCGAGTAACCGACGAGCACCAGGTCGGCCCCGTCGAGGGTGAGGGTAGGACCGTCGCCGCCGACGGCGACCTCGATCGGCTCAGGAGACACCGGCGGCCGCCCGCAGGGGGAACTCCTGCCGCCAGGCACACGTGTCGTCGGTGTCGATGGTCGCTTCCAGCCAGCCCGGTCGGCCACTGCCGGCGGTGGCCACCACCTCGCCGCGCGCATCGACGACCATCGAGCGGCCGGCCAGTTCGACACCGTGACACGGGCCCACGCCGTTGACCGCTGCCACCGGCGTCTGTGTCTCGATGGCGCGGGCTCGGACGAGGACCTCCCAGTGCGACGCCCGGGCCGCCGGCCATGCGGCCGGCACGACGAACACGTCGGCTCCCGCGTCACGCATCGCCGCGAACTGTTCGGGGAAGCGGAGGTCGAAGCAGGTGGCCAACCCGACGTTGAGGCCACCCACGTCGACCACCGTGGCACCTGCGCCCGGGGTGAGCAGCTCGCCCTCACGGGACCCGTACCGGAACAGGTGCATCTTCCGGTACGCGCCCACGAGCTGCCCGCCGCTCCCCAGGACGGCGATCGTGTTGTGCACGCCCGTGGGCGAGCGTTCGAGCACGCTCCCCGCCACGACGACGGCCGGCGACGACAGAGCAGAAAGCGCCGTCACCGGGCCCTCGTCCAACGGCATGGCTGCCAACTGGTAGCGGTCAAAGGCGAAGTAGCCCACGTCCCACAGCTCCGGGAGGGCCAGCAAGTCGGACGCGGGAGCACCGGCAAGGATCTCGGCGACGCGCTGCCGTCGCTCCGCCTCGGGCTCACCCGCGGGAAAGTCGAGTTGGTAACCCGCCACTCTCACCCGTGCCACGTGCTCGATACCTCCTTGACCGTTGTATACAGTATCAAGTACACAGTGGGCAATGCGCAAAGAGGAGCTCGAGTTCTTCGATGTCCGCCGCCTCCCCTGGGTCGACCTCGGGGCGGGCCTGGCCGAGCAGGTGCTGGCCGGCGACCCGGCGTCGGGCCACTACACCCGGCTGTTGCGCTTCGAGCCGGGCACGGTCACGGACGACACCGTCGTGCACGACTTCTGGGAGGAGGTCTGGATCGTGAGCGGCTCCATCATCGATCTCCGCCTCCAGCAGGAATTCCGCGCCGGCATGTACGCCTGCCGGCCGCCAAGCATGCGGCACGGCCCGTGGCGATCGCCGGAAGGGTGCGTCACCTTCGAGGTCCGCTACCGCTTGTCGGGGAACGAGGACAGCGCCGCATGACCCGCACCGGAGCGGAATACCTGGAGAGCCTGCGCGACGGCCGCCACGTCGTGATCGACGGCGAGCGGGTGGACGATGTGACGACCCATCCCGCGTTCCGGCGGTCGGTCCAGTCGTTCGCCCGCCTCTATGACCTCACCCATGAGCGGCCGGACGTGATGACGTTCCCGTCGCCGACCACCGGCCGGCCCGTCAACCGGACCTATCTCATCCCCCGGACGCAAGCGGACCTCGAATCGCGCCGGCAGGCGATGCGGTTCTGGGCGCAGAGCCACTACGGGTTCCTCGGGCGGACACCCGACCACCTGGCCTCACTGCTCACTGCCTTCGCCGCCACACCCGACGTGCTGGCCAAGGGCGGCCCGGACTTCGCCCGCAATGCCATCCGAATGTACGAGCGGTGCCGGGACGACGACCTGTACATGTCGTACGTCATCATCAACCCCCAGATCGACAAGTCACGCTCGGCCAGCCAGCAGGAGGAGGACTTCCTGTTCGCCGGCGTGGTCGCCGAGCACGACGACGGCTTCGTGGTGCGAGGGGCGAAGATGATCGGGACCTCGGCGATCTTCTCCAACCTCGTGTTCGTCAGCTCCATCCAGCCGATGCAGGCCGACGACATCGACTACGCCCTCTCCTTCGCCATACCCATCGGCACGCCCGGGTTGCGGTTCTACTCGCGGCGCTCCTATGAGGCGTCGGCCACCAGCGTCTACGACTACCCGCTGTCGAGCCGGTTCGACGAGAACGACTGCCTCGTCGTCTTCGACGACGTGAAGGTGCCGTGGGAGAACACCTTCGTCTACCGCAACGTCGATCTGACCGCCGCCCAGTTCTTCCAGACACCGGCCCACGTGTACATCAACACGCAGGCCCAGATCCGGTGCTGGACGAAGCTCGAGTTCATCGCCGGCCTCGCCCATCGGGTCGCCGACACCAACGGCGTCACCAAGCAGCCGATCGTGGCCGACAGCCTGGGTCGGCTGGCGTCACTGGTTGCTCTCGTGGAGGCGGGCGTGCGCGCGACCGAGGCGGCCTGCGAACCGGTGGAGAACGCCACCGACACCGTGGTGCGGCCCAACGCCAAGCTCATGTACGCGACGATGGCCAACGCCGGGCCGATCTACCTCCAGGCCATCGAGATCCTGCGGACGATCTGTGGCGGCGGCGTCATCCAGGTACCGTCTTCGGTCGACGACTTCTTCGGGCCCGGTGCCGCCGACATCCGCCGGTACGTCCGCTCCCCGGGCACGCCCGCCGAGGAGCGCGTCAAACTCTTCAAGCTGGCCTGGGACGTCATCGGCTCCGAGTTCGGGAGCCGCCACGCTCAGTACGAGATCTTCTACTCGGGCGGGCCGCAGGTGGCGCGGGCCTACGCCTACCGCAACTTCGACTGGGGCACGGGGCTGGAACAGGTCGAGCGCTGCCTGGCGTCGACGCCGCTCGAGCGCGGCACCATCAGCAGGCCTTCCACCGGCGACGGGCGGTAGGTGTGTACCTTTCCGACTCTTCGCCGGTTCGTCAAGGCCGGCCAAGGGGGAACACGGCGAGTGCAGCACCGCCCTATCCCGTACAACTCGACTTGGACGCGCCCGGCGGCGGCGACCGCCGCCTGAGTGCCGCCACCCGACAGCCCGACGCGCAGCACGGAGCCGAGACGTAGACGGTGCCGTCGGTGGTGACGGCGACGGCCCCTGGCTGGGCCAGCCGCGCCGGCCGCGGGCCGGGGCCCGCGAGGTCAAGGCGGCGGCGCGGCGTTCCCGTCACACCATCGAGTCCCCTCGGAAGGCGCGGCGGCAGTGACAGACCGCCCCGATCGAGGTGACCTTGGTCCGGGGGCTGGGGCACCCCGCGAACGCGTGTGGCTAGTGCCGTTGGCGGTAGCGCTCCACCGCCTTCATCACCTTCTCGAACATGGGCCGCTGCGAGGGCGGGGGCGGCGGGTCCGGGCTGTAGACGGGCTGCGGGTTGATGGTGAAGATCTGGTGCCCGTCGGTGATGTTGGCGTCGGTGGGCGTGGCCGCCGCCGCCGTCGCCTCCTCCAGGCTCATGCGGTGGGGCGCCACGGCCGGGAAGAAGAAGCCCTTGGCGTGCTGCATGGCGTTGCGCATGGCGTACTGCGCATGGAGGTAGTCACCGGCCCGGAACAGGCGGCTGGCCTGGTCCCGGTCGGCGACCATGGCTTGTTCCCGGGCCAGCAGGGCTTCGGACGGCGTGGTGCGTCCGGCGGCGCCCTCGAGGAAGTAGCCGTCGGCCACCCAGTCCTGGGCCTGCTTCATGTACTCCGCCGTGCGGCCGTACATCAGGCGGTCCTGGTCGACCACCTCGTAGGTGCCGTACGTGTGCCCGTACGTCGTGGGCGACGCCGTGTAGTCGTACTGCCACTTGTTCATGGCGTAGTAGTAATGCCAGTCCCCGGTGAACGGTGAGTCGGCGGGCGGCGGGCCCTGGGCCTTCTCCACGGACGCCGTCCCGTCGTGCGGGTGGTGCAGGCCGAGGAAGTGGGCCGACTCGTGCTGCACGATGTAGGTCAGGGCCCGGGCGTTGCTGAAGGGCCCCGCCGGCGTGCAGGCGGGAGCGGCAGGCGCCGACTTCGAGCAGTCGATGGCCGACTTGGCGACCGAGCGCTCGTTGAGGTTGTCGATCTGGCCCCAGCCGTCGCCGTCGTTGGTTCCCTCGGCGATGCCACCCACGATGAGCGGGAGGGCGACGTTGTAGACCTTCTCGAAGTAGATGTTGAGGACAGGGATGGTGAAGGCGCCCGTCCGCACCGGGGCGTACTTGTCCCGGTTGTGGTCGATGAAGTTGCGCAGGTCTTCGGTGTTCACGCCCAGGTCGTTGCCGAACCCGAGCGCACCATTGTTCTTGCCCTGCTCGATCGCCTGCTGGCGAGGATCGGGCGTGGTGCAGTTCGGGTCGGCGCTGGCCGCCCGGGTAGCCACGCTCTGCAGCGGCGTGCCCACGAACGACACCTCGTGATGGTTGTCCGCACACCCGAGCAGTTGCGGCTCCGAAAGGTTCGGCGCGCTGGGGACGGACGAGGTGAAGGTCGCGTACGGCGTGGCCGACGTCAGCGCTCGCAGGCCCTCGTCCGGCTTGTACAGCTTGTTGAAGTCGATGCTGTAGAAGCCGCCGGCATCAGGCTGCGAGTAGTGGTCGATCCAGTTGTTCGTGGCCAGGATGTAGTAGTCGTTGGGCACCGGCCGGTACAGGTAGCTGCCGATGTACTTGAAGGCCATGCCCTGGTTGATGTCCCAGCCCAACACCTGGCCCAGGCTGTTGCCCCCGGCCCGGGTGGTGCCACTGGGATCGGCGGGCAGGGGCGCCGTGCCGTTCCACGTGGGGTCGTTGCGGTACTGCCAGATGGGCGGAT
>DASRGI010000179.1:0-5920 GCA_035651095.1 Acidimicrobiales bacterium
CGTTACGCGAGGTCCTGTCCGTGGGCGACGTGATCATGAGCGCCGGGATCGCAGGAGTGATCGCCACCCTCCTTCGCCGCCGTCGCAGTGCCCCCCAGCCACAATCCTGAGGCCGATCGCCCCGCTTCGATACGCTTCGTCCGTGGACCCCACGCCCAAGGTTGACATCGAAGAGTTGGAAACCGAGCTTCGGAGGATCCCGGGGATCAACGCCGTGAGAGTCGTGCTCAGCCCTGAACACCACCCCGTGGAGATCCACGTGCTGGGCGGTGGAGGAAAGCCGGCGAAGCAGGTCGTGCGGGACGTGCAGACCGTGGCCAAAGCCGTCTTCGACCTGGACATCGACCGCCGCATCATCTCGGTGGTGCAGATGGACGGGAACCTGGTGACCGTCGACGAGATCCGCCGGGTCATGGTCGAGGGCATCTCCCGCAACCGGACGGGCAACCGCTCGACCACCGAGGTCACCCTGCGCCGGGGCGTGGACCTGGCCACCGGCCTGGCCACGGGCATGGCCGCGTCGGCCACGGCGCTCACGCTCGTTGCCCGCGCCACCCTCGCCGGGCTGGCCAAGCTGGACGTCTCGGCCGAGCAGTTGGAGGTCGAGGGCATCGGCGTGCAACGGCTCGGGGACAGGACGTACGTGGTGTGCAGCCTCATCCTGCTGTCGCCGCCCTACGAGGAGATCCTCCTCGGGGCGGCCATGGTCCGGGCTGCGGGAGACGAGGACGCGGCTGCCCGAGCCGTGCTCGCCGCCACCAACCGCCGGCTGGCCTTAGCCGACTAGCCGACCGGTTCACGGGTCGACGAAGGCGGTGACGAGGGGAGCTCACAATCGCCAGCCCGACTTCACCCGGCTCTGGTTCGGCCAGACCGTCAGTCAGGTCGGCACGCAGATCACGCTGCTGGCACTGCCGCTGCTGGCCATCACCACTCTCCACGCCACGCCGTTCCAGGTCGGCCTGCTGGCCGCATCCGAGACGCTCCCCTTCCTGCTCGTCGGCCTGCCCGCGGGCGTCTGGGTCGACCGGGCCCGGCGCCGCCCGCTGCTTATCCTCACCGACCTGGGCCGGGCCGTGTTGCTCGCCACCATCCCCGTGGCCAAGGCCCTGGGCGGGCTCACGTTGGGCCAGCTCTTCGTGGTCGCCTTCGGTACCGGCACGCTGACGGTGCTGTTCGACGTGGCCTACCTCGCCTATGTCCCATCGGTGGTCGACGCCGACGCCCTCCTCAAGGCCAACAGCCGTCTGGAGATCAGCCGGTCGGGCGCCCAGCTCGTCGGACCGGGACTCGGTGGCGCCTTGGTCGAAGCGGTGACGGCGCCGTTCGCCATCCTGGTCGACAGCCTGAGCTTCGTCGTCTCCGCCATCAGCCTGCTCACCATCCGGGTGCCCGACACCCCGCCCGACGCCAGTGGCGAGGACCGGCCGCGGATGCGCACCGCCATCGGCGAAGGCCTGCGCCACGTGATCCAGCACTCGGTGCTGGTGCGCATCGCCGCGTCCACCTCCACCTTCAACTTCTTCTCGGCCATCGGCATGGCCGTGTTCCTGCTCTACTCGGTGCGATCGCTCGGGCTGTCGGCGGCCACCGTTGGCCTCTTGTTCTCGATCGGCGCCGGCGGGTTCCTCGTCGGGGCCGCGACCAGCGAGTGGGTGGGCCGGCGGCTGGGCGTAGGCCGGACCATGGCCGTGGGCGCCCTCACGCAGGGGCTGCCGTTCGTACTCGTGCCCCTGGCCCCGCGCAGCAACCCCATCCCCTTCTTCGTGGCGGCCATCGTGCTCGAGTCGGCCGGGAACCCGATCTTCAACGTCACCCAGATCAGCCTGCGCCAGACGCTCACCCCCGCCCGCCTGCAGGGACGCATGAACGCGTCGATGCGCTTCCTGATCTGGGGCACCCTGCCGGTGGGATCGCTCGTCGGTGGCGCCCTGGGATCGTGGGTCGGGTTGCACCCCACCTTGTGGGTGGCGGCCGTGGGTACCGCCTTGAGCGCCCTGCCGGTGGTGATCGGCCCGCTGCGGCGGATGCGGGCGATGCCCACCGGCCCGGTCACGCCGGACCCGATGCGGGCAGGGGGGACGATCGTGATCCGGCCGGAACCCTTCCCGGAGGACGCCCTCGACGTCTAGCCGGAGATCGACGCCTTGGTGGCGTAGGCGGCCAACCAGCGGGTGAGGTCGGCAGCAGGCATGGGCCGGGCCAGGTAATAGCCCTGCACGGCGTCGCAGCCCAGTACACGCAGGTGGTCCCAGGCCTCGGCGTCCTCCACGCCCTCGGCCACAACCCGAAGGCCCAGGTTGCGGGCCAGGTCGACGGTCGAACGAACGATCACCACGTCGTCCTGGTCGTTGGCCATGTTCATCACGAACGAGCGGTCGACCTTGACCTCGCTCACGGGAAGTCGCTTGAGGTACGCCAGCGACGAGTAGCCGGTGCCGAAGTCGTCGATGGCGAGCGAGATGCCCTGGTCGGCCAGGCGGGTGAGGATAGCGATGGCCCGGTTGGGATCGGCCATGATCGTGCTCTCGGTGATCTCGAGGATGAGGGACGTGGCCGCCAGGTCGGCACCGCGCAGGGCGCCGGCCACCTCCTCGGGCAAGGCGCCGTCCATCAACGAGCGCACGGACAGGTTCACGGCGACGGAGAGGTCGTACCCCATGGTCACCCACGCCGCGGCCTGCCGGACGGCCTCCTGCAACACCCACGACGTGAGGGGCCGGATGAGGCCGGTGTGCTCGGCGATGGGGATGAACTCGTCGGGAGGAACGAAGCCGTACTCCGGGTGACGCCAGCGCAACAACGCCTCCACGCCGGTGACCGTCCCCGAACCCAGCTCGGCCTTGGGCTGGTAGTAGAGCATCAGCTCGTCGCGCTCCAGGGCGTGGCGCAGGTCGGCGGCCAACACCAGGCGGCGGGGGCTGTAGCGGTCGTGCTCCCGGGAGTAGAGCTCCCACCCCGTGCGGTTCTCCTTGGCCGCGTACATGGCCACGTCGGCTCGCTGCATGAGGGTGGCGGCGGTGTCGCCGTCGACGGGCGCCATGGCCACGCCGATGCTGGCCCCGATCTCCAGGCGCAGGTCGCCCACGGTGAAGGGCTGTTCGAGGGCGGTGAGGACCTGGTGGGCCACCTCGCCCGCTTCCCCGATGTGCTCCAGGGGCAGGAGGATGGCGAACTCGTCACCGCCGAGGCGGGACACGGTGCCGCGGGAGCCGATGAGGTCGCGCAGGCGCAAGCCGATCTGCTGCAGCAACAGGTCGCCGCTCTCGTGTCCGAGGGTGTCGTTGACCTCCTTGAACCGGTCGAGGTCGAGGAGCATCACCGCGGCCAGGGAGTCACCCGAGGGCGCGACGGCGTCCATGGCCTCCTGGAACAGGGCCCGGTTGCCCAGCCCGGTGAGGGCGTCGTGCAGGGAGTCGTGGCGCAGGCGCTCGACCAGGCGGCCGTTGGCGAAGGCGACGCTGGCGTGGTTGGCCAGCGTTTCGAGGAGCTTGATGTCGTCGGCGGAGTACCGGCCGCTGTCCTCCTTGTCGCCGGCGGTCAAGGCGCCGATGGCGGCGCCGGACTCGCCGTACACGGGGACGACCATGCGCTCCCGGGCCGACTCGAACGCCGGTTGCCCTTCCTCGAGCACCCTGACTTCGAGGGCACGCGGCTGGTCCGGGCACGCGACCGGCACGGCTCCGTCCTCGCCTGCGACCGTTCGGGCCACGGGCCCGTTCGTGCCTGCCACCAGCAGCAGTTCGACCCACTCGGCCCCGAACATCCGCCGCACCTCGACGAGGGTGTTGTTCACCACCGAGTCGACGTCGAGATCGCCGCCCAGCCGGCGGGTGAAACCGTACAGCGCTTCCATGCGCCGCAGCGCTTGCCGGAGCCGCATGAAGGCGAGGAGCACGGTGCGGACGACGACGAGGGGCGACACCAGGACGAGCACGCTGCCCGGGCCGAACCGCGTGTACAGCGCGCCGATCAACGACCCGAGCAGACCGAAGATCAGGTAGTTCGGCATGGCCGGGGCCAGGTCGGCCCACACGGCCTGCATCGTCGTGCCCGCGTCGCTGGCCGCGCCCGGGAGGACGAGGCCGACGTTGATCACGCCGAAGACGACGGCAGCGACGACAACGGGCACGCCCACGGGAGCGCCGACCCGCTGGAGGAATTCGTAGAGGAACGCGCTGGCTGCGCCGGCCAGGACGTACTGGGCGCAGTTGAACAGGACGATCCGGAACTTGCGACGGCGAAGGTGGTCGAGGATGAGCCCGCCACAGCCGCCCACGATGGCGGCACCGAGGACCCCGCCGTGGCTACCGAAGGCGGCGATGGACGCCATGACGACCATGAAGCTCGGGCTGACCCGGGCGTTGGTCGGCATGAGCACGGCAGCGTTCTCGGCCAGCACCAAGAGGACGACGAAGAGAGCCAGCGGGGTGGTCTCGGGCAAGGCCGCGCCGCGCAACGGGAGCCCGATCAACAGCAGGGCGGCGCTGGCGATGCACGCTGTCTCAAGATGGCGCACACGGCGTGCAGCGTGCTGGCCAACTCCCATCTCTCCCGTTCCCTTTCGACGTGTTGACACACAGACTGAGGAGTGGGCGGCAAAGGCCCTCGAAACCGGGGTGTCACACCTTCTTTGTTCATCACGTTGGGCTATGGCTCAGCCGTTCCGGGTGACACCGGCACCGCCGGCGATCAGGAACGCGGTGAGAGCCGAAGCGACGGCGAGGACGCGGACGATGATCCTGTTCTTCATGGAGAGACACCCCCTCTCGGCGTGGATTGGATGTCCCGCGTCCGCTAGAGACGGGATCAGGATCCGCTTCGCTCGAAAAAAGGGGCCCGGCAAGCGAAAGCCTTTGCCGTCCTCTCCTCAGTCTGTTGTCAAGGTGCGCATGACGCCCGCATCGCCCAGCAAGCGCTAACGACCGGTCTATCGACCGTGTGCACCCGCAACTTAATGGCAGTGGCCTCCAAACCAACGGAAATGGTCACGTTGTGCCATGCGGTTATCACTCAGTGTGGCCATGTGTGGTCACTCCCGCCCACGAAGACGGCCATGCCGGGGGGTTGGCTGTCAGTTTCCCGCAAACCGGTCGCGAATGACAGAAACCACCTGGGCGGCGCCGGGAGGGAGGTCGGCCAGGTCGACCACGGCGTCCACGGGGCCGAACAGCTCGGCGGCCATGGTGGTGGCCGTCTCCACGTCCACCGAGTCGGTCGGGTCGGCCACCAGGACACCCCTGCCGTCCGGCGGGCGGTCGTCCTGGTGGACGGTGAGGACGGACGCGCCGGCCTCGGCCAGCAGGCGGGCCACCTCGGCGGCATCGGTCGAAGGGCCGGGGTCGAGGACCACGAAGACCCGCCCGGCGAGGGTCACTCGTCAGGCGCCTGGGCCGACTGGGCTCCGGCCTCTTTCGCCTCCAGCCCTCCGGCCTCTTGCGCCTCCAGCGCTCCGGCCTCTTGCGCCTCCAGCGCTTCCTCGACCGGCGCGCGCTCCGCCACCGCGTCGGCCGTCTCCTCCAGGGTGCGGGTGGCTTCGGCCGTCAGTTCCGGGTCGCCACCCCAACTGCCGTCGGCCGCCTGCGTCTCGCACAGCAGGTCGGCGATGCGCTCGGCCGTGGCCAGGAAGGCCTGCTCGCCGGTGAGGGCGTAGAGCGCGGCGGCGGCCCGCCCGACCGGCGCGTTGTCCGGGTACTGCCAGACGGCGTCGCCCAGGGCGACGGTGAGGTCGTGCAACTCGACGGCGGCGTCGAGGTCGTCCTCCGCCCCGGTGATCTCGAACGACCGAGCCAGGAACAGGGCGCCCCACCCCAGGGCGTCGAACGGCTGCTTGCCCGCATGGGCCATGACGAACTGGTCGCTGCCGATGCGCACACCGGGCACGTCGTCGGGCTGGTCCCACACGATGGTGCGGGCGTCC
>DASRGI010000180.1:0-6692 GCA_035651095.1 Acidimicrobiales bacterium
CCCAAGGCCACGCCGATCCACGCGCCCCGCGACAGCGAGGCCACGAGGGGCAGGAACACCACCAGCACCACAGCGCTCGCCACCCGCCGGGACCGCTGGGTGCGGCCGCCGAGTGCCATGCCCACCGCCACCAGGAAGGCCACCGCCGCGAAGGTGCCCAGCTCGTTGGGCTGGTAGAAGACGGACTGGGCCCGCCCGCTGCTGATCACCGAGGCGCCGAACTGGGTCTGCACGTGGCCCACGCCCAGCGGGGTGGTGGCGGCGATGCCGACGGCCACCACCAGCAGGGCGGCCAAGGCCAGCCGCACGTGCTCCCGGGTGCGGCAGGCGCCCACCACGGAAGCGGCCAGCATCACCGCCCACAGGAGCAGCAGGGTCTGGCGCACGCCGGTGGCGGCGTTGGCCGACGAGGGCAGGCCGATGACGGCCCACACCACCAAGAAGAGGAACCACCACAGGGCCGACTGCCAGCCCAGCACGCCTGCCCGGGACCCGATGCGGCGCACGGCCACGATGGCCGCCACCACCACGATCAGCACTTGCACGATCTGCATGGGCAGCTTGGGCACGGCGTGGCTGCCGATGGGGATGGCCAGGAAGATCAAGGCGATGCCCAGCTGTGGCCGGGCGAAGACGGCCACGGCGAGGGCCGGAGCGGCGGCGAGGAGCACGATGACGAGCGGGGCGGCCGGGCCGGCCAGGCTCCCGATCTTGACGGCCACCACCCCGCCCAGCAGTGCCCCCGCCACGGCCAGCCCGACCAGCCGCACGTCGGGCGGCACCCACCGGCGCAGCGAGACCTGGAGGGCGGTCATCGCACCGGCATCCTCGTAACGCGGGCGCCGTCTCTGTGGGCGTGAGCGTTACCAGAACGGGCGGAGGGCACCGGGGCCACGCTACGGCGTGGTTTCGGACCGGGGCAGGTAGAGCCCGTACGACCCGTACGTGCCCGCCGGCTCCCGCGACCGGTTGGCCACCACGCCGAGCACCCGCACGCCGAGGGCGTCGAGCGCCGATGCGGCTTCGCTCACCGGCTCGGCGTGGGTGCCCACGCCCACGACCATGACCACGCCGTCGCACATGGCGGCCAGGGTCCGGGCATCGTCCGTGCCCAGGATGGGCGGGGCGTCGACCACGATGACGTCGGCCTGGCCCCGGGCGATGCGCATGAGCTCCACGAACCGGCGGGCCAGGAGGTCGCCCGCCTCGGGGTCGACGGCGGTGGGCAGCACGTGCAGGCGGGCGTGGCCGCCGTCCCGCAGGCACTCGCCCAGCGTGGCCCGGCCCCGCAGCAGGTCAGCCAGGCCGGGCTTGGGCGTGAGATCGAAGGCCCGGTCGATGGACGGCCGGCGCAGGTCGGCGTCGACCAGCAGCACCTCGGCGTCGAGCAGGGCGAAGGAGCGAGCCAGGCAGCTGGCCAGCGTGGTCTTGCCCTCGCCGCTGATGGCCGAGGTGACCATCAGCACGTGCACGGGCTTCTCCCGCGACGCCCGCTCGAGGCTGGTGCGCAGGGTGCGGATGGCGCTGCCCACGGCCGGGTCCTCCATGGCCGTGGCCGGTGAGCGCTGGAGCTGCTTGGACGCGGGCACCCGGCCCAACAGCGGGTACCCGGTGATGAGGGCGGCATCGCGCGGGCTGCGGATGCGGGGCCAGCTCCGCTCCACCAGGAAGGCCACCACCCCGCCGAGCAGCACGCCCACCAGGAGGGCGGCCGCCTCGATCAGCCGCCGGGGCGGGCCGGACGGGGCGTCGGGCACCGCCGGCGAGACGATCACGGCCGACAGCAGCGGGTCGGTGTCCGAGAAGGTGAGGACCTCCTGGGCCACGGCGTTGGCCGCGTTGGCGGCCCGCTCCCCCGACCCCAACTGGACGGTGATGCTCAGGTTGCCGCTGTCCACCGACACGCTCGACTTCACCGCCGTGCGCAGCGTGTCCGGCTTCTCGCCGATGCGAGCCGCCACCCGGTCGAGAGTGACCGCAGCGGTGGCGTAGGACACGTACTTGGGCAGGACCTGGCGGACGATGTCGCCGCCGATGTTCACGTCCTTGCGCGGTGCGAAGGCCATCACGGCCTTGCCCTGGAACTGATCGGGGAGCTGCTCGGCGTAGGCGATGGCCCCCGCCGCGAACGCGAGCAGCACGGCGATCGCGACCTTCCAACGTCGGAGCAGGTCGTGCGCGACGACCGAAAGCGTCAGCTCGTCGCCAAGCGACGTTCCCGTTCGCGGCATGCGGCAAGGGAGCGTACCGCCTGCTCGCTGGTATCGAGTGGTTCCCCGCCGGAGTTCGCCCCTCAAGAAACCACTCCCGGTGGCCGAAAATACGGATGACACACCCACGAAACGGCAACTCCGGAGAAATCCGGCAGACGCAAAGCTACGGGCCTAAAGGGACCAACCTCCCCAAGGCCGCCGAGCTACCGAATGGGGGCTCCTTGCCTCCCGTGGGACCGATTTCGGACCGCTTGGAGAGGCGAGATGATGTGGTACCGCAAGGCTTTTGCCGTTGCTGCGCTGGTCGCGGCGTTCGCTGGCGTCATGCCGGCGCTGGCCCCCGCTGCCGCTGAGGCAGCCCCCATCCCCCTGCCGGCTGTTGGCGTGCAGTTTCACGCCACGTGGTCGGACTACACCGATGCCCAGCGGGCCAAGGTGCTCGATCAGCTGGCCGCCGCCCGCGTGAAGTGGGTCCGCATCGACTTCGGCTGGCGGGCCTTCGAGGAGACGGGCAAGGGCGCCTTCAGCCAGTGGTACACGGGCCTGGCCGACCGCTCGGTCGACATGGCCAACGCCCGGGGCATCAAGGTCCTCGCCACCGTGCTGGACACGCCGGCGTGGGCCAACGGCGGCCAGGGCACCAACGTGCCCCCCAACAACCCGGCCGACTTCGCCGACTTCATGCGCTGGGCGGCCACCCATTTCCAGGGCCGGGTGGCGGCGTGGGAGATCTGGAACGAGCCCAACCTCTCGGCCTTCTGGTCCACCAAGGACCCCGTGACCTACGCCGGCCTGCTCAAGGCCGCCTACCCGGTCATCAAGGCGGTCGACCCCAGCGCCGTCGTGGTGGGCGGCGTGGTGTCGGCCAACGACGACCCCTGGCTGGCCCGCATGTACGACGCCGGCGCCAAGGGCTCCTTCGACGTGCTCAGCACCCACCCGTACCAGGGCCCGGCCAACGGCGCCCCCGAGACGCCCGACGGCGGGAACACGTGGCAGATGGACCACATCCGGGCCGTCCACGACCTGATGGTCGCCCGGGGCGACGGCTCGAAGCCCATCTGGGCCACGGAGTACGGCTGGTCCAGCCATCCCAACACCGGCGGCGAGCCGTCGTGGAAGCTCGGCGTGACCGAGGCCCAGCAGGCCGACTACCTGGTGCGTTCCATCGTCTGGTTCGGCGCCGTGCACCCGTACGTCACCAACGTGTTCTGGTACAACGAGCGGGAGAAGGCGACGGGCGACCCCCAGGAAGACGGCTACGGCATCCTCCGCCGGGACCTCACCCCCAAGCCCGCCTACACCGCCCTGCAGGGCCTGCTCACCGGCACCTCGCCGGTGCCCCCGGCCAGCACGCCCGCTCCGGCCCCCGCCCCCTCGGCCGTCGCCCCCTCGGCCGTCGCTTCGAGCGTCGCCCCCTCGGGCATCCCCGCCTACCGCCTCATCGCCCGTGACGGCCGCCGCATCGACTTCAGCGACGCGGGCTCGTCGTCCATGACCGCTCCCCTCCCCGTCGCCCCCGGCCACGCCGTGGTCGCAGCGGCGGCCACCAAGGACGGAGCCGGTACCTGGGCAGTCAGCGACGACGGCGGCGTGTTCACCTCGGGCAGTGCTCCCTTCCTGGGCGGCCTGAGTGGCACCCGCCTCAACCGGCCCATCGTGGGCGCCGCCGCGACGCCTTCGGGGAACGGCTACTGGATGGTGGCCAGCGACGGCGGCATCTTCTCCTTCGGTGACGCCGGGTTCTACGGCTCCACCGGCGGCATGCCCCTCAACAAGCCCATCGTGGGCATGGCGGCCACGCCGTCCGGGCGGGGCTACTGGCTGGTGGCCTCCGACGGCGGCATCTTCTCCTTCGGGGACGCCGCCTTCTTCGGCTCCACCGGCGCCACGCCCCTGAACAAGCCCATCGTGGGCATGGCGCCCGTCGCCAACGGCAGCGGGTACTGGCTGGTGGCGAGCGACGGTGGGATCTTCGCCTTCGGGAACTCGCCCTTCTTCGGCTCCACCGGTTCCATCGCCCTCAACCGGCCCATCGTGGGCATGACCCCGACCCGGTCGGGCGGCGGCTACTGGATGGTGGCCTCGGACGGCGGCATCTTCTCCTTCGGGGACGCCCGCTTCCTGGGCTCCGGCGCCCCCACCGGTGCGGCCTTCGCCGGCATGGTGGCCGCCTAACCGATGTGGCCGGCGACGGCGGCGGTCACCGCCGCCAGCTGCCGGCCCCAGCTCCGGAGATCGTGTGAGCGGACCGCCCTCTCCCGGCCCGCCTGCCCCTCCCGGAGCCGTTGCCGGGGATCCCGCAGCCGTTCGGTCATTGCGTCGGCCAGGGCTGCGGGATCCTCGGGTGACACCACCGCCCCCGCCACCGCTCCCTCAGCGGGTTCGACGATGACCTCCCGCATCCCCACCGCCTCGGTGGCGACCACGGGCCGGCCCACGGCCAGGGCTTCGAGGACCACCAGCGAGAGGCCTTCGTAGCGGGAAGGCTGCACCACCACGTCGGCGGCCTGGAGCCAAGCCACCACGTCGTCCTGGTGCCCGGCGAAGAGCACGGACGCCGGCGCGTGCCGGGCCAGGGCCTGGCGGTCGGGACCGTCGCCCACGATGGCCAGCCGGGCGCCGGGGACGGCCGCTTCGACGAGAGGCCAGGCGGCCAGCAGCCGATCCTGCCCCTTCTGGGCCACGGCCACCCGCCCGGCGCACACGGCGAGGGGGGCGTCCGCGGGCAGGCCCAACCGGGCCCGGGCCGCCTGGGCGTCCCCGGGCGCGTACCGGTCCGTGTCCACCGCGTTCTTCACGACCTGCCAGGCGGCTCGCACCCCGTTGGCCGCCCCCAGCGCCTGCTCGTCCTGGCTGCAGCAGACCACGGCGTCGGCCCACCGGGCCGCGAAGCGCTCCCATCCCACGGCCGCCGAGCGCATGGCACCGGACAGGGGCAGGAAGGACCAGGCGTGGGGCTGGAAGATGGTCGGGCGCCGGCCCCGGATCGCCAGCCGACCGGCCAGGCCCGCTTTGGAGGAGTGCAGGTGCACCACGTCGGGCGTCACCTCACGGACCACGCCGGCCAGGGCCCGCGCCTCGCCGGCCACCGACGGCCCCGGCTGGCGGGCGGCCGACCAGTCCCGCCACTGGGCGCCGAGGGCGACGGCCTGGGGCCGGAGCCAGCTCTCGGGATGCCCGGCCACGGCCACGTCCCACCCCCGCCCCACCTGGTCGGCCACCAGGTCGGCCAGGTAGCGGCCCAGCCCGTACTCGCTGGACTGGGCCACGTGCAGGACCCTCACCGGTTCACCAGGTGAACGTCCGCCCCGCGTCGGTCTGCCACGACGCGCCCGGCACCGTCCAGGACACGGCCGGGACCCGGGCGGATGGCTCCACCTTCAGCCGGCCGTGGTCGCCGGGCATGGTGAAGCGGACGTTCACCGTGGCCGACGCCCCCGGGCCCAGGTGCACCGGGACGGCCCACACCTGCGCAGGCCCGTCCGCCCCGGACGCGGCCAACGGCCCCCCGTCCATGGTCACCTTGCCCGCCGCGGCCGGGAGGTCGACCGACAGCACCCCCACGTAGTCGCCGGGCCCGGTGGACTGGCTGCCCGGGTAGGGCCCGGCCACATAGAGGGGCTCGCCCGGCGGCGTGGTGTTGGTGAGGGTGATCCGCAGGGTCATGTCGGTGCTGCCCTTGCCCGAGGACGGGTCGAGGCGGGCGTCCACCTTGAGGAACTGGTCGAGCTTGTTGGCGCCCCGGTTGAGCACGGACACGAGCAGCGACGACTCCGACAGCTGGCCCTTGATGCCCGCCGACCGCCACACGGCGTCCTCCTTGGGCGAGGCTCCCCACGCCAGGAGGTGGCGCCCCTTGGCCGCGTCGGCCAGCGCCGTGGCCAGCTTGCCCGCGTCCCACCCGCCGGCCTGCACGGCGTCGAGGGTGGACCGGGCCAGAGCACCGAGTTGCTCGCGACGGCCGGCCTGGGCCAGGTCGAAGGTGGTATTGATGCCCGCGTACTGGTCGTGCAGGAGCAGGGGCACGACGCTGTCGGCCGTCACCTCCCGCCCGCCCGACTGCACCGGCCCGGTGGCCTGGAGGATGGCCGACAGGGCCACGGGGTCGAGGGCGAGCACGCCGTCGACCGGCTTACCCCCCGAGGCCGGCCACATCTGGGCGGCCAGGGCGGCGGTGGCGTCGAAGCGGGGCGAGGCGCCCAGGTTGCGCCACTCGCGGTTGGGGTTGAGCCAGCCCCACCGGGCGGCGTAGTCGGCGTCGGTGATGGGCGGGGCGGGCTTGGGGGCGGCGATGTTCAGGTCGCCCGCGGGCCGGAAGTCGGTGAGCTGGAACGACCCGTCGGCCACGCGTAGCTCACCGATGCTGAGGAACATGCCGGAACCGGACCGCATCTCGGCGTTGTTGCTCGCCATCACCAGGTAGGTTCGGGGGCCGGTGAGCAGGTCGGCCAGGCCGGCGGCCACCGTGTTCCCGTC
>DASRGI010000181.1:0-22533 GCA_035651095.1 Acidimicrobiales bacterium
TCGGCGATGAAGGCCCGGCGCACGGCCGCGGCGGGGAAGCCCAGCGCTCGCAACACCCCGACCTGCCGCCGCCGCTCCCGCACGGCTCGCACCATGACCACGCCCAGCCCGGCGATGCCCACCACCAGCCCGAGGGCCAGGTACCCCTGCATGAGCCGGAAGAACTGGCGCTGCTGGCCCAGGTTCTCGTCGACGATGGTGCGGAACGCCTTGGCGTCGGCCCCGTTGGCCAGGAACGTGCCGTTGATGCGGGCGGCCAGGGCACTGCGGTCGACCCCACGCTCGGCGGCCACGAACAGCGAGTTGGGCGAACTCCGGCCCGGGAACAGCTCCTGCATGGCCTGGGGCGAGATCAGCGCCATGGCGTTGCCGAACCCGGCCTCGGCCGTGGCGATGACCCGCAGGTCCCGTGTCTGGCCCGACACCGGGTCCTTGATGATCACCCGGTCGCCCACCGTCACCAGGTGGGCAGGCGGCCCGCCACCGGTCTGGAGGAAGAACCGGCTGGGGATGAAGGCGTCGGGCTCGGCCAGCAGGGCCCGGTAGGCGGCCGCGTCGGACGCGTACTGGGGCAGGCGGTGCGTGAGCGCGGGTGGCCCGGCGGCCACCAGGGACTCGTCGAACGTGGACGCCGGCCAGGCGCGAAAGCCGTTGGCACACACCGGGCACGTCTCGGCGAACTGGGCGCCGGCGTTGCTGATGACCGAGACGGCGGCCACCCCGGGGAGGCGGCGCACGGCGCCGGCCGGGATGGGGTTGGAGGCGTTGGCGTCGACCCGGACGTCGAAGCCGCCCGACACCTTGGCCGTGAAGTCGTCGAGCTGGCGGGAGAACAGGTGGGCGAACACGGTGATGAGCACCAGCGTGAACACCACCAGCGCGTACATGGTGAGGATCATCCCCGTGCGGAAGCGCTTGGCCAGCGGGTAGGCCAGCCCGAGGCGCAGGGCCATGCTCTTCGACCCGCCGCCCGCCCGGCGCACGACGTGCCCGATGGCGTCCTGGTTCTGCGACACCAGCGCCACGCCTGCCCCCGTGAGAATCACACCGAGCACCACGTACACGGGAATCTGGGCGCTGTCGAAGGCCTTGTGGAACAGGTTCACGCTGGCCGTCTCGTAGACGAGCAGGGCCCCGGCGATGACGGACACAACGGCCCGCCGGGGCAGCCATCGCGACACGAGCGGCGCTCCGCCGGTGCCCATGAGCGCAGGCCCGGCCAGCAGGGCCACCGGTGCCTGGCCGGCCACCCCGCTGGCGAACAGGAACGACCCCACCACGAAGACGACGGCACCGACCACGAGCGTGCGCAGCTGCTGGCGCCTGGTGGTGGGAGGGTCGGGCAGGTCGCGGATGGCGCGGATCACGTTGAGGCGGGAGATGGACAGCGACGTGATGACCACCGTGAGCAACGAGATGGCGAAGCCGAACGCGAACCCGCCGAGGAGGCTGGCGCCCCGGGCCGTGTAGCGCAGCTCGAGGGACATGATGTCGCCCGGGCGGGAGAAGATGCGGGCCGCGGCCACCACGATGAGGCGCCCCACGCCCAGGCCGGCCACCGCGCCCAGCCCCGACGACGCCAGCGCATACAACCAGCCCTCCAGCGAGAACCCGCCCACCAACCCGGCCCGGCGCAGGCCCACCGACCGCAACATGCCCAGCTCGGTCTTCCGCTCCTGGGCCAGCATCACGAAGATGTTCACCAGCAGCAGCACACCGGCCAGCACGCTGAAGAAGCCGATGCCGCTGAACAGCTGGGTGAACTGCTTGCCCTGGGCGCTGGCCGCGTCGAGCGTGTCGTTCTTGATGGGGTTGACGTTGGCCTGGAGGGGACCGAGGGCCGACCTGATCTGGCCGCTCACCCGATCCCACAGCCGGCCGCCGGCCAGCACCCCGCCCCGGTTGGACACGGCCACGGCCGACAGCGGCGGCGATGCGCCCGCCGCCGCACCCTGAGCCAACCCGGCAATCGTCCCCGGCGCCACGAACAGGTTGGGAGCGCGACTCCCCAGCCCGAGGCTGAGCCCGGCGATGCCCAGGCGGGGCAGCACCCGGTCGACCGTGACCGTGACCGTGCGACCGTAGGCATAGGCGGTGACCGGATCTCCGGCGCGCACGCCCAGCGTGCGGGCCAGGTCGGCCCCGATGACGCCCCGGCCCGCGCCCGGCGTGGACCCGCTGATGCCCGTGGCCGATGCGTCGCCCCCGAACGACCGGGCCGCGTCGAAGTCGACCTCCACCAGCTGGCTCCGCGGTTCGGCCTTGGGGCTGGTGCCCACGGTGGCAACGGCCGCCGGCGCCGTCGTGAGCGGTAGCAGCCCATCGATGTCGGGGCTGGACGCCAACCGTTGCTGCAAGGCCGCCAGCACCGGCCCGTTCGACCCGACCCCGGGCGTCTCGACCAGCTCGTCGACCGGCCCCTGATGCGAGTATGCGGCCCAGCGGAAGGACGCGGCCAACGTGTCGCCCACCACCAGCGAGCCGGTGATGATGGCCGTGCCCAACAGCGAGCCCAGCAGGATCAGCGCCGTCTCCCGGGGGCGGCGGGACGCGTTGCGCACGGCCAGCCGCCGCAGCACCGGCCGCCGGGCGAGCAGCCAGAGGAACGGCAACGACACCACCAGGACGAAGGCAGCGGCGGGCATCAGCGCAACCGTTGGTCGGCCACCACGGTGCCGTCCCGCACCACGATCCGGCGCTGGGCCGAGTGGCCGATCTCCTCGTCGTGGGTGACCAGCACCAGCGTGAGGCCCTCGGCGTGCAGCTCGCCGAGGAGCTTCATGACCTGCCCGGCCGTCTCCGTGTCGAGGTTGCCGGTGGGCTCGTCGGCCCACACGATGGCGGGGCGCCCGGCCAGGGCACGGGCCAGCGCCACCCGCTGCTGCTCACCGCCCGACAGCTCGGGCGGCCGATGCCCGATCCGGTGCCCGAGGCCCACCCGCTCCAACGTCGCCACCGCGGCCCGCCGGGCCACGCCGGCGTCGGCCCCGGCCAGCAACAGGGGGAGCTCCACGTTCTCGGCCGCGGTGAACACGGGGATGAGGTTGAAGGCCTGGAACACGAAGCCCATGGCCTCGGCCCGGTGCTTGGTGCGGCGAGCGTCGGACATGGCGTGGATGCTCTCGCCGCCGATGACCACCGAGCCCTCGTCGATGTCGTCCAGGCCCGAGAGGCAGTTGAGCAGCGTGGTCTTGCCCGAGCCGGACGGGCCCATGACGGCCACGAACTCACCGGCGTCGATGGCGAGGTCGATCCCCCTCAAGGCGTCGACGGATTCCGCGCCGGTTCGGTAGGTCTTGCGCACCCCGGTGGCCTGTAGCAGCGTCACGCCGAGGGAACCTACTCCGGGCCTGTAACACCGACCCTGTCGCTACCGCAGGGTGATGGGCCCCTCCGATGGGCGCCGCCGGGGCACGGGCAGCCGCAGGTGGAACACCGATCCCCCGGTCTCGGGCGCCGAGTACCAGACCCGGCCGCCCATGGCCTCGACCAGGCCCCGCACCAGCGCCAATCCCAGCCCCGTGCCCCGCGACCGGTCCCGGTTGCGTCGACCCAGTGTGTGGAGGCGGCTGAACAGGGTGGGCACCAGGGCGGGCTGCACGCCGTCGCCGTGGTCGGCCACGGCGACCTCCACGTCGCCGGGATCGTCGCTGTTGAGCAGCTGGATCAGGACGGGCGCGGCGCCGTGCTCGAGGGCGTTCTCGACCAGGTTGGCGATGACCTGCTCCAGCCGGCGGGGGTCGGCCATGACCGTGAGCCCGCCGGGGATGACCACCTCGACGGAGCTGGTGTCGCCCTCCACCGCGCCCAGGGCCGAGTCGACCACCGACGCCAGCTCCACGGGCCGGGGCGTCAGGAGGAGAGCGTGGGCCTCGAGCCGGCTCATGTCGTAGAGGTCGTCGGCCAGGCGGGACATGCGCTCGGCCTGGCGGCGGATGGATCCACCCATGCGCCGGATGCGAGACCCGTCGAGCTCGTCGGCGTGCGACTCCAGCGTGGCCCCCAACCCGAGGATCGTGGTGAGCGGGTTGCGCAGGTCGTGGGTGACGAGGGCGAGGAACTCGTTCTTCTCGGCCTCCAGGTCGTGGGCGGTGGTGACGTCCCTGACCACGCCCTGGAACCCCATCATCTCGCCGTCCTGCTGGCGGGCCATGGTGCGCACGTCGAGGACGCGGCGCACGCCGTCGGGGCGCAGGATGGCCAGCTCGAAACGCTGAGCGGCGCTGGCCGTCGACGCGGTGACGAGCATGTCCACGGGCGTGCCGTCGATGGGCTGGAGCACGTCGGCCAGGCGGTTCCCCTGCAACTCGATGATCTGGCGTCCGAGCATGATCGCCAGCGAGGCGTTGGCGTAGGTGATGCAGCCGTCGTGGTCGACCTCGTAGATCCCGTCCGACGAGTTCTCCACCACGTTCTCGTAGCGGGACTTGGCCTCCTCCTCCCGGCTGAGGATGGCGGCCCAGTAGCCCTGGGCCAGGGCGTCGGTGAGGCGGTCCATGGCCGGCAGCACCCGGGTGAGCAGCAGCGACAGCGCCAGGCCCCAGTGCCGGCCCCGCTCCTCGGCCAGCTCCACCGCCGTCTGCACCACGAGGTCACGGGAGATTCGCAGGATGACGAGCAGCTGGGGCAGGGGCGAACCCTCCCAGGCCGCGCTGGCGCCCACGTCCTGCAGGTCGCCGACGAGGGCCTCGTCCACCTCGGCCCCCAGGCCGGTGACGGCGAGGATGGCCTCGAACCGGCTCCTGGCCTGCTCGATGAAGCGGTGCTGCTCCCCCATCGTCCAGCTCGACGCCTCGGGGAACACGGACGAGAAGATCTCGAAGGCCCGGCGGGCCATCTCGTCGGCCCGGCCGTCGAGGGCGTCGAGCAGGTCCTGGGGATCGGCGCCCCGGCCGGCGAAGCCGGCCTCCAGGCCGATGGCCGTGCCCGCACCGTTGTCGGCGTTGCGGGCCAGGAACGCCTTCAGGTCGACCAGGGCCAACTCACCGCCGGACGGCGTGAGATACCCCGCGCCGACCAGCGCCTGCACCGCCTCGATCGGCAGTTGCAGGAGTTCGGCCGCCTCCGGGAGGGTGACCAGAGGCCGAGGGTCCGGTGCTCGATCAGCCATACCGCACCTTGGGGTTTCGACAGGGGACGGCGTGCTTCCCCCCGGGAACGGCGAAGCGCACCAGAACTTACGGAAGCGCCTGCCACTCCGCCCCGATGTCGTCGGGGTCGGAAGTGGCCGCCTGGTCCTCGGTCCGCAGCTTGCGCAGATGGGCCCAGACGGACCAGCGGGCGATGGGATGGAGCATCGGGGGCACGTCCGTGTACACGGCCTCGACCAGCTCCTCGATGTGGGCCGTGCGCTTGTGGCGCAGGGCGTCGAGGATGGCCCCCTCCCGGGCCGCCCGGTGGGTGAGGTACTCGTCCACCTTGGCCGCGGGCTCGGCGATCCAATCGCCATGACCGGGAGCCACACCGGCCAGGTCGTACTCCTTCAGCCGCCGCAGGGCCTGGAGGTAGGCGGCCATGTCGCCGTCGGGCGGGGCGATCACCACGGTCGAGCCGCTCATGATGTGGTCGCCCGAGAACAGGAGGCGCTCGCCTTCCAGGTGGTAGCAGAGGTGGTTGGACGCGTGGCCCGGCGTGTGCAGGGCCCGCAGCCGGAAGCCGGTGCCCTCGACCACGCTGCCGTCGCCGATGGTGGCGTCGGGCACGAAGCCATCCCGCTCGTCGAAGCCGAGCACCTGGGCACCCGTGCGCTCCTTGAGGCCGGCCGCGCCCGGCGAGTGGTCGGAGTGGGTGTGGGTGACGAGGATCCAGCGGATGCGGCCGGCGCCCGCCTCCGCCACCCGGTCGAGGTGCTCCTCGTGATCGTCGGGCCCGGGGTCGATGACGGCGACCTCATCGGTACCCACCAGGTACGTGTTGGTGCCCGGCCCCGTCATCACGCTGGGGTTGGGAGCCAGCACCCGCCGCACCAGGGGCGTGAGGGCGATGACCTCGCCGGGCCGCATCGGGGCCGTCATTCGTCGTAGCCGGGATCGCCGGGCAGGAGGATGCGCATGCCGTGGCCGTCGGTGACGATGCGGGGCACGACCGTGGGCACCTGGTCCATGGCCGCCGCCGCGGCCAAGAGGTCGGCGCTGGTGTCGAACCGGGAGATGGCCCGCAGGTTGCGGATGGTGGGGAAGATGATCTCGAACTCGCCCCGCTCGTGGGCCTCGAGGGCGTCCTGCGGAGTGATCCACCTGTTGGCGATGGTCTCCCGGTCGTCGTGCAACGGCACCTGCTCGGGTGGTGCCGCCGTCACAAAGAAGCGGGTGTCGTACCGCCGGGGCGGGCCCTCCGGCGTGATCCAGTGGGCGAAGTAGTGGATCTGGTCGACGGCCAGCTGCAGGCCCTCGGTCTCGCACACCTCCAGCAGGCGGCGCTCGCCGGAGTCGACCGCCTGGCGGTGGACGCGGAAGCGCTCGGCCACACCGGGGTCCTTGAAGGAGATGACGTGGCCCTCGCGGTCGTGGGCCAGCAGCACGCCCGCCTCCTCGAAGCACTCGCGAATGGCCGCCACCCAGTAGGCCAGGCCGCCCTTGTCCACGTCGAGCAGGGTGCTGGCCTGGTCGTCCGAGCGGCCCTTGCACACCGCTTCCAGGTCGGCGTGACGGTCGGCCTCGTCCACGGCACCACCGGGAAACACGTAGGCACCGCCCACGAAGTCGGACTGGAGGTTGCGCCGGAGCATGAAGACCTCGAGGCCGCGGGTGCCGTCCCGTACCAGCATCACCGTGGCCGCGTCCCGCACCTCGACGGTCACGGGTACAGCTCGATCCGGCGTTGGATGCGGCGGCGGGCCGCGGTGCGCAGGGCGTACCGGACGGGTGGCAGGAGCAGGAGGATGCCTGCCGCATCGGTGATGAAGCCGGGCGTGAGGAGCAGGGCGCCGGCGAAGAGGATGAGTACGCCGTCGATCAGCTCCTGCCCGGGGACCACGCCCATCTGGATCCGCTGCTGGGCCCGGCGCAGCACCGCCAGCCCCTCCCGCTTCACCAGGGCGGCGCCCAGCACGCTGAGACCCACGAGCAGGCCGATGGTCCAGAGCACCCCGATGGCCTCGCCGACCTTGATGATCACGAACAACTCGGCGAAGGGCACCACGAGAAACAGAACGACCAGGACAGGCACCACAGGCCGCCAATGTACCGGCGTGCTGGACCGCTACCGTTTGCGGCCATGGTTGATACCGCGCCGCGGGCTCCCGTGTCCGCGCACGCGTGGGGCGAGCGGCTCATCCCCCGAACGGTGATGGGCATGGCCGTGCTCATCCTGGCCTTTGCCATCGGGAGCGCCTTCTCCGGCGTGGTCTTCTACGCGTACTACGAGTTCCGCAAGGACAGCACCGACAAGAAGGTCAGCCAACTGGTCAACGGGTTCGACAAGCGCTACCAGACCGCGCTCCAGACCATCGACGCCACGGGCACCAACGCCAAGGCCGACATCCAGAAGGAGCTGGAGCCGCTCAAGAAGATCCGGGCAGAGGGCGAGACGCTCGACGCGCTGGTGAAGCAGGTGGCGCCGTCGCTCTGGTTCGTGCACACGCTGGACGAGAACGGCCAGCCGTCGGTGGGGTCCGGCTTCGTGGTCGCCAGCGACGCCAACCAGACGTTCCTGCTCACGTCCTACACGACGGTGCGGGCCGCCACCCGTTCGCCCGGTCCGCAGGTGTTCGCCAACAAGGGCGGCCAGGATGTGAGGGCCGTGGTGTGGACGTGGCAGGACGACAAGGACCTCGCTCTCCTGCAGATCCCCCGGGGCAACCAGCCCAAGCTCAAGTTCGCGGCGGTCAACCCCCCGGTGAAGACGGGCGATCGGGTCTTTGCGATGTCGGGGCTGGGCGCCGCAGGGGCGGCCATCACCGAAGGGTTCGTGGCCGACGTGTCGTCGGCCGGCATCCAGAACGACGCGGCCGTGGGCCCGTCGTTCCAGGGCGGGCCGCTGGTGAACTCGGACGGGGAGGTGCTGGCGGTGGCGTCGCGGTCCTACGCGCCGCTCGGGTTCCGGCCCGACGCCGTGTGGTTCAGCGTGCCCATCCGCACCGCGTGCGACCGGGTGGTGCACTGCCCGTCGGGCGACGCCGCCAGCAGCGCCGGCGACCGCTCGCAGCAGGGGCCGGCCACCACGGCCCCACCGCCCCCCGCCACCGTCAAGCCCTAGGCCCCCGCCGCGGTCTGCTGGTTTGGCCGCGCTCCGTCCGGTATCTCGGACACAGCGCGGCCAAAGCGCTCGGCGAGCGTTAGGGCGGGAACAGGGTCGTACTGGTGGTGGACGTGGTCGACGTCGACGTGGTGGTGGTCGGTGGCTCGGTGGTGGTCGTGGTGGTGGGCGGCTCGGCCTGGGGAGCGCCCGGCATGACCACGTAGCTGCCGCCGCCGTCGGTGTCGGACGCCGACCGGCGGGGGCCGGCGCCGAAGTCGTCGGGCTTGGGCCGCAGGGCGTCGGTCAACGGGCGGATGGGCGCGGGCTGGGAGAAGTCGGTGACGGGCACGTCCTTCAGGGCGATGGCCATGTAGTCGTGCCACGTGCGAGCCGGGATGGTGCCGCCGAACACCCGGGACACGCCCCTGATCCCCCGCAACGGCGTGCTCTGGTTGTTCGAGTACCCCATCCACACGGCCGTCGAGAGCGTGGGGGTGAACCCCACGAACCAGGCGTTGCTGAAGTTCTCGGTCGTGCCCGTCTTGCCCGCGGCCGGGCGGCCGATGTTGGCGGCCGTGGCCGTGCCCCCGCTGATCACGCCCCGCAACACGTCGGTGACGTTGTCGGCCACGGCCTCGTCGAGCACCCGCTCGCCCTGGCGCTTGGAGTTGTCCTCCAGCACGTTGCCGTCGGCATCGATGACCTTGAGCACGGGCGTGGCCGACATGCGCACGCCCCGGTTGGCGAACACGCTGTAGGCGGCGGCCATGTCCAGGGGCGACACGTCGATGACGCCCAGCGCGTACGTGCCGCTGCACGTGTGGAAGTCGGGGCTGTACCAGGCGGCGGTGATGCCCAGCTTCTTGGCCGTCTCGGCCGTGTCCTTGCACCCCACGTCCCGAACCAACTGGGCGTACACGGTGTTGATGGACAACGCCGTGGCCGTCCGCAACGTCGCGCTGCCGCCGCCCTCACCCTCGTTGTTCCCGATGTCGCACCCGCTGTTCGGCGTGGGCTTGCAGTTGGGAATGTGGAACACGTTGGGCGCCGGGTACACCTTGGACGGCGTGTCGCCCTTGGAGAACGCCGTGGCCAGCACGAAGGGCTTGAACGACGACCCCGGCTGCCGGCCGCTGCCGCCGCCGCTCACCGTGAGGCCGTCCTTGCACGTGGGCAGCACCTCGATCTTCTTGGCCCGGCTCATGTTCGGGCATCCGCCGAGGGCCAGGTTCACCTGGGCCTGGTTGAAGTCCCGCCCACCCACCAGCGCCTTCACGAACCCGGTGGGCGGCTCGACCGATACCAGCGACATGTCGAGGGGAGCCTTGGTTCCCTTGAGCTGGTTGGCCACCTGGGCCTCGGCCGCGTCCTGCAGGGCCGGATCGAGCGTGGTCTGGATGCGCAGGCCGCCCCGGTACACCTTCTCGGGCCCGTACTTGGCGATGAGGTACCGGCCCACGTAGTCCACGAAGTACGGGTACTTGCTGGTCTCCTGCTGGGGCGGGTACACGACGGTGGCCGCGGCCGGCGGCTTGCCCTGGGCGGCCAGGAACACCTTCTGGGCCAGCGCCTCGTCGTACTGCTGCTGGGTGATGCGATGCTGGTCGAGCATCTGCTTGAGAACGACCTCCCGCCGCTCCTCGGCCACGGCCGCGTTGCCCCGCGGCTCGTACCGGCTGGGGGCGGGAATGAGCCCGGCCAAGAGGGCCGCCTCCGACACGGTGAGCTGGCTCACCGGCTTGCGGAAGTACGTCTCCGACGCCGCCCCCACGCCGTACGCCCCGTTGCCCAGGTAGATGGCCGAGAGGTACTTGAAGAGGATGTTGTCCTTGGGGAATTGGCGGTCGACCTGGCTGGCCAGGATGGCCTCCCGCACCTTGCGCACGACTGTGCGCTTCTTGTCCGTGTAGGCGTTCTTGACGTACTGCTGGGTGATGGTGGACCCGCCCTGCACCACCGACGTGCTGCGCAGGTCGGCCAGCAGCGCACGGGCGCTACCCCGGAGGTCGACGCCGCCGTGGCTGTAGAAGTTGCGGTCCTCGGCAGCCACCACCGCGTCCTTCAGGACCTGGGGGATGTCCTTCTGGTCCACCGGAATGTTCTGCTCGAACTCCCGGAAGACGCCGATCTCGTTGCCGCTCTGGTCGAGCACGTGGCTGACCCGCGAGGCGAGCAGGGGCTTGGGAGCGGGGATGGTGGCGGGCAGGGGCGCGAAGAAGAACGTGGCCAGGATGGTCCCGGTCACGGCGAGGGGGACGGCGGTGGCCGACACCACGAACAGGGCGATGGCGCGCAGCACCGAGCGCACGCCGGTCATCCTCCCACTTCGTCGGGAATCTCCACCTTCACCCGCCCGTCCTCGTCGACGGCCACCGGGTAGGTGCGCAGTGGCCCGGTCGTGCGGGCACCCACCACCCGCTCGCCGGTAGCCAGGTCGTACACCCAACCGTGCCACGGGCAGACGACGCAGCCGTCGACCACCCAGCCGTCGGCCAGGGGCCCACCCGTGTGCAGGCACCGGTCGTCCACCGCCCGCAGCTCACCGTTCACGACGAACACGGCGACTGCATACCCATGGGCGCGCACGAGCCTGCCGCGATCGGTCGGCATGTCCCGCAACAGCCCGGCGTCCACCAGGGGCATTCCCCCTAGTCTCGCGGTCGTGGAGCGGCCGCCTTCAGTCGACGCCCTGGCCCGTGACCTGGCCGACACCGGCCTGCCCCACCCACTCCTGGTCGACGTGGCCCGGGAGGCCATCGCCGCCGGCGACGTGGCGTCGGCCCGGGACCGGGCCGACTCCGTGGCCACCGCGTTGCTGCGGCCGGTCATCAACGCCACCGGCGTGCTCCTCCACACCAACCTGGGCCGGGCACCCGTGGCCGTCCACACCGAGGCTCGGTACACCAACCTCGAACTGGACCTGGCGTCGGGCCGGCGGGGGTCCCGCTCGGCCCACGCCGCCGCCCTGCTGGCCCGGGCGGCGGGCGCCGAGGCGGCGCTGGTGGTCAACAACGGGGCGGCGGCCCTCCTGCTCGTGCTCACGGCCCTGGCCAACGGCGGCGATGTGGTGGTGAGCCGGGGCGAACTGGTGGAGATCGGAGGCGGGTTCCGCATCCCCGAGGTGCTCGCCGCGTCGGGCGCCCGGCTGGTGGAGGTGGGGACCACCAACCGCACCCGCCTGACCGACTACTCGGGGGTGGCGGTCGATGCCGCCCTCATCCTAAAAGTTCACCAATCGAACTATCGCATGGAGGGCTTCGTGCACTCGGTACCGGTGCGGGACCTGGCTGGACTGGGTCCGGCCGTGGTCGCCGACATCGGGTCCGGCCTGCTCGACGCCGCCTGCCCCTGGCTGGTGGGCGGCCCGCCGCCCTGGCTGCGGGACGAGCCGGCTGCCCGCCAGACCGTGGCTGAGGGCGCCGCCCTGGTCACGTTCTCGGGCGACAAGCTGCTGGGCGGGCCGCAGGCGGGCGTGATCGCCGGGCGGCGCGACCTGGTCGACCGCTGCGCCCGCCACCCGCTGGCCCGGGCCCTCCGCCCCGGGGCGCTGGTGTTGGGGGCACTCCAGGAGACCGCCCTCGCCTACCTGCGCCGGGACGGGCAGGCCATCCCCTTCTGGCGCATGGCGTCGGTTTCGGTGGAGGAGCTGCGAGCCCGGGCCGCGGCCATGGTCCTGGGCGAGGTCGTGTCCTGCCAGTCGGTGCCGGGCGGGGGCAGCCTGCCCGGCCTCACCATCCCGTCGGCCGGGGTGGCCGTGGGCGGCGACCACACCGCCGCCCTCCGGGCCCACGACCCGCCCGTCGTCGCCCGGGTGGAGGATGGCCGCACCGTCTGCGATCTCCGGGCCGTCGACCCGTCCGACGACGTGGTGCTGGGCAAGGCGCTCGCGGCTTGCGTGTCGTAGCAACGGCCGGGCACGTCGACCACGGCAAGTCCACCCTCGTCCTCGCCCTCACGGGCATGGACCCCGACCGCTTCGCCGAGGAGAAGGCCCGGGGCCTCACCATCGACCTGGGCTTCGCCTGGACCACCTTGCCCTCGGGCCAGGAGCTGGCCTTCGTGGACGTGCCCGGCCACGTGCGCTTCATCAAGAACATGCTCGCCGGGGTGGGCGCGGTGGACGCCTGCCTGTTCGTGGTGGCGGCCACCGAGGGATGGAAGCCCCAGTCGGAGGAGCATCTGCGCATTCTCGAGCTGCTGGGCGTGCACGCCGGGGTCGTGGCCGTCACCAAGGTGGGGCCGGCCGGCGAGGCTCCCGACCTCGGCCCGCACCTCCGGGGCACGTTCCTGGAGACGGCCGAGGTCGTGCCCGTGGACGCCCCCGCGGGCCGGGGCCTCGACCACCTGGCCGCCGCCCTCGACCGCCTGCTCGCCACCACGCCCGCGGCCACCGACCGGGGGCGCCCCCGCCTCTGGGTCGACCGCAGCTTCTCGGCCAAGGGCTCGGGCACGGTGGTGACGGGCACCCTGACCGGGGGATCGTTCGAGGTGGACGACGAAGTGGTGCTGGTGCCGGGTGGCCGCCGGGCCCGCATCCGGGGGCTCCAGAGCCACAAATCGGCCCTGGAGGTGGCCACCCCCGGCCGGCGGCTGGCCGTCAACCTGAGCGGCGTGTCCCACCACCAGGTGGCCCGGGGCCACGCCTTGGTGCGACCGGACCAATGGGAGCCCACCACCGTGGTCGACTGCTCCCTGGCCGCCCTCCCCGCCCTGGGCCACGACGTCGGCCGGCGGGGCGCCTACGAGGCGTACGTGGGGTCGGGCGAGTACCCAGTCCAGGTGCGCCTCCTGGGCCCACCCGACACTGTCATCGAGCCGGGGACCACGGGCCTGGCCCGCCTGCGCCTGCCCGTCGCCCTCCCCCTCCTGCCCGGCGACCGCTACGTGCTGCGGGAGAGCGGCCGGTCGGAGACGGTGGGCGGGGGCGAGGTGCTCGACGTCGCTCCCGTGCTGCCCGCGACCCGGGCCGCGCCCACCCGATCGGTCGAGCGGGTGGTGGCCGAGCGGGGCTGGGTCGAAGCCGACCTGCTGGAGCGGCTCACGGGCGAGCGCCGCCAACCCAACGTGGGTGGGCGCTGGGTGGCCGACCCGGCCGCGGTGGCCGCCATGGCCGACGGCCTGCGAGCCGCGGTGGCCGGCGCCGGGCCCCATGGCCTGGACGTGGCCGGCCTCGACCCCCGGGAACGGGCCGTGCTCGACGACCTGGGTATCGCCGTGGAGGGCGGGCGGGCCGGGGCCCAGGGGCCCAGCCACGCCTACGTGGCCGCTCTGGACGCGGCGCCCTTCACCCCGCCCACGCCCGAGGAGGCGGGGGTCGACCGGGCCGAGGTGCGGGAGCTGGTGCGCCGGGGGCTGGTGGTGGAGCGCGACGGCGTGTTCTTCTCACCCGCCGCCGTCGAGGCCGCGGCCGGCACCGTCGCCGGCCTGCTGGTCGACCACCCCCAGGGCGTCACCGTGGCCCAGGTGCGGGACGCGCTGGGCACGTCCCGGAAGTACCTGCTGCCCCTGCTGAACCACCTGGACGCCGGCGGCGTCACCCGGCGGCGGGGTGATCTTCGGCTGGGAGGCCCACGACTTCCTCGAAGGACCTCGCCAGCTCCGCCACCGGGAGGATGTTCGTCATGACCTCGCCGAAGGCATCGGGGTCGGCCAGCAACCAGGAGTGATTGCCCTCCACCACCTCGCCCTGCTGACCGATGGTGGCGCACAGCTCGTCGAAGCTGGCCCGGGGGATGATGCGGTCCTTGTCGCCCCAGAGCACGACCACCGGCACCCGCTTGGCCTTCAACTCCTCCAGCTCGGGCCGGAGGTCGGCGGAGCGGGCCAGGTTGGCCACCCGCCAGAACGCCCGCGGGTTGCGCACCAGGTTGGGCAAGGCGTCTTCGAGCACGACGGGCAGCACCTTGGTGAACTGCCGGGGCAGCAGGATGTCGCCCGGGAAGTGGATGCCCCAGTCCCACAGCGGGCGATCAGCCAAGCGCCGGGCGGGCTTGTCCTTGGCCGCGCCCCACGCCGACCCGCCCACCGAGTTGATGAGGACGAGACATCGGACCCGCTCTGAGAAGTCGTGGGCGAAGCGGATGGCCACGCCGCCGCCGAAGGAGTGGCCGGCCACGAAGACGGGCTCGTCGACGTTGACGGCGTCGAGGAAGAGGTCGACCCAGTCGGCGTAGCCCTCGAAGGAGAAGTACCGGGCGGGCAGGTCGGGGGTGCCGCCGAAGCCGGGCAGGGCCGGGGCGTACACCCGGCAACCCAGGTGGACCAGCCGCTTCAGGGCCCGCTTGTAGGCGTGGTAGCCCAGGCCCCAGCCGTGGAGGAACAGGACGGGAACGCCTTCGCCTGCCACCCCGTACACGGCCGTGCGGCCATCGACCGTGGTGCGTTTCCACACCAGGTGGTCAGGTTCACGGGCCGGCAACGGGCTCGCCATCGCATGTTCACGATAGACCTGTGGCGGGACGTGTCATTGGCACCAACCCCCATCCGGGGGATGACACCCGCCCGGTTCAGCCTGCTCTGTGCGAAAGCAACTGTTTGCGCTCCAACTCGTTGAGCCCGCCCCAGATGCCGTGGGGCTCGCGGATGGCAAGCGCATAGTCGAGGCAGGGCTTGCGCACGGGGCAGGTCGCGCAGATGCTCTTGGCCCGAGCCTCCCGCTCTTCCTTCTCGTCCTTGCGCTCGAAATGCGTAGGCGGGAAGAACACGGACGCTTGGGGCCCCCGGCAGGCTGCCTTCAACTGCCACAGGTCATCGACTCGCTGAACGCTCACGCGCTCCCCCTTTCGCGCAAGCGACCCTAAACCCTCGGGGTCCCGCCGTAAAGGGGTGAACTTTCGCGAGCACCGGCCCTGACCAGCGCTTTTACCCCCCAAATGGGGGGTACGTTGCTCGATCTGCTCACCGTCGGTAGTCGCGGGCACCGCCCTCTTCGGGTTCCACCTCCAAGAGGAGCCCGTCAATGGCCACTACCCGTACCGAATCACCCGCAGTGATCGGTGTGGCCCGGTTCGTCCGGGCTCGCCAGGGCGCCCCCCGGACCTCGACCGTTCCCTCCGGATCGACGTCGGCGAGAGCCGTTCCCAGCTCCCCCACCATGGACTCGCGGCCGATGGTGGGCGTGGAGAACCGGGCCCGGACCATGGCGGGCATGCCCGCCACCATGAACAGGGCGGTGCCCGCCACCACGAACACGAGGGTGAACCACGAGGCCCGGTAGCCGTCGAACAGGGTCACCGTCCCCACGGCCAGGGCCAGGGTGCCGATCACCGTCCACGTGCGGGGCGTGCCCGCCTGGAGGTCGACGGCGTAGCCGAAGATGCCGAGCACGACCAGGGCGACGGCCCACCAATTGGTGGGGAGCACGGCCAGACCGTAACCGGACAGCACCAGCGCGCCCGCTCCTGTGACGGCGGCGATGCCGATGCCGGCGGTGAAGAACTCGAGCACGAGGAGCGCCAGGCCGACCACGAGGAGGAGGCAGGCCACCGAGGGGCTGGCCGCGGTGTGCAGCAGCAGGGCCAGGAGGCCGGGCTTGGCGTTGCGCACTTCGACGGTGAGCTCCCGGCGGGGCTGGCCGTTGCGCTGGACCACGGTGGCCGTGTGCAGGGTCTGGTCGCCCACCTGGCGGCCGTCCAGCTCGACCACGAAGTCCCCGATCGTGGGGGCGGCGATCTGGGTCAGGCCGGGCGGCACGTGGGCGCCCGGGGCCACACCTCGGAGGGGCGCGGCCCGCACCAGGTCGACGGCCTGGCCCTTGGCCTTGGCGCCCGTGGGACCCACCCAGACGGCCACGGGCACGGTGGCGTGCGCCAGCTTGGCGGTGAGGGCGTCGAGCCGGGATTGGCTGAGGACGCCGCCGCCGCTGTTGAGCTGGAGGACGAGGGCGACGGCCTTGCCCGTGTTGGCCTTGTCCAGGGCGTGGCTGATGGCGTCGGCCAGCACGGGGTCGATGAGGCCCGACACCTGGAGCACGTCGACGTGGGGACGTGGTGGCGCCGCAGCCGCAGCCGCAGCCGCGGTTGTCCCAAAGGTCGTGAGCCCAACGGTCGTGAGCCCAAGGGTGGTGAGCCCAAAGGTCGTGAGCCCAAAGGTCGTGTGGAGGAGGGGAACGGCCACCAGGGCCGTGGCTAGTCTGCGCATCTCGTCATGGATCCCGCCGGGTTCTGCACCCAGTCGAGAGTGCTCATCGTCGCCGGGAAGGGCGGCGTGGGCAAAACCACGGTCACCGCAGCCATCGCCCGCATGGCCGCGCTGGCCGGGTTGACCACGCTCATCATCGAGGTTGAAGGCAAGAGCGGCATCGCCGCCGCCTTCGGCCAACCCGACTCGCTGACGTACGAAGAGGTGGTCCTGTCGCCCGGTGGCGGCCCGGGCGGGGCGGCCGACGTGCGGGGCCGTACCCTCACGCCCGACGACGCCCTGCTGGAGTACCTGGAGGATCACGGCATGCGCCGCATCTCCAAGCGGCTGCTGTCATCGGGGGCCATCGACGTGGTGTCGACGGCGGTGCCCGGGATCAAGGACATCCTGGTGCTGGGCAAGGTGAAGCAGCTGGAGCGGTCGAACACGGCCGACCTGATCGTGCTCGACGCCCCCGCCGCCGGCCACGCGGTGACGTTTCTCACCAGTGCGGCCGGCCTGCTGGACGCGGTGCGGGTCGGCCCCATCCGGGCCCAGGCCCAAGAGGTGATCGACCTGCTGTCCGACCCGGCCCGCTGCCAGGTGCTGCTGGTGACGCTGCCCGAGGAGACACCGGTCAACGAAGTGGTGGAGACGGCCTACAAGCTGGAGGACCGGGTGGGCGTCAGCCTGGCCCCGGTGGTGGTCAACGGGCTGTACCCGCCGGTGGACGGGCTCGACGTCGACCCCGCCGAGGCGGCGGCCGAGGCCGACGTGTTCCTGCGGCCGGGCGAGGCCGAGGCGCTGCGGGCGGCGGCCGATTTCCGTAAGGGGCGCATGGACCTGCAGGCCGAGCAGGTGGCCCGGCTGGCGGCGGCCCTGCCGTTGCCGCAACTCACGCTGCCGTTCCTGTTCACCACCGAGCTGGGCCCGCCCGAGATCGACACCCTGGCCCGGGCCCTGGCCGATTCCGTGCGGAAGCTGCCATGAGCGCTTCGTCGCCGTCGCTGCTGGAGCGGTCGATCGTGCTGTGCTGCGGGTCAGGCGGCGTGGGCAAGACGACCACGGCGGCGGCGCTGGCGCTGGAGGCGGCCAAGGCCGGCCGGCGGGCCTGTGTGGTCACCATCGACCCGGCCAAGCGGTTGGCCGACGCCCTGGGGCTGGAGGAGCTGACCAACGCCCCCCGGCGGGTGGAGGGCGACTGGCCAGGCGAGCTGTGGGCGCTGATGCTCGACACCAAGACCACCTTCGACGAGCTGGTGGTCAGATACTCCGACGACCCCGAGCAGGGGCGGCGCATCCTGGACAATCGCCTGTACCGCAACATCTCCGGCGCCCTGTCGGGGACGCAGGAGTACATGGCCATGGAGAAGCTCTACGAGCTGCACGAGCAGGGCCACTTCGACATCGTGGTGGTCGACACGCCGCCCACCCGGAACGCCTTGGACTTCCTCGATGCGCCCCGGCGGCTCACCCGCTTCCTGGACAACCGGGTGTTCCGGCTGTTGATGACGCCCACGCGGGCGTACCTGCGGGCGGTGAGCGTGGCCACCCAGGCGTTCCTGCGCACGGTGTCCAAGGTGGTGGGCGGCGAGGTGGTGGCCGACGCGGTGGCGTTCTTCCAGGCCTTCGAGGGGATGGAGGAGGGGTTCCGCCAGCGGGCCCAACGGGTGCTGGAGTTGTTGTCCGACCCGGCCACCGCGTTCGTGCTGGTGGCGTCGCCCCGCCGGGACGCGGTGGACGAGGCCCTGTTCTTCGCCAACCGGCTGCACGAGTCGGGCATCGCCGTGACCGCGCTGGTGGTCAACCGGCTGTTCCCCCGCTTCGGGGAGGGGACGGCGGCCGAGGCCCGTTCCCGAGCCGCGTCACTGGCGGAGTCGTCGCCCGCGCTGGCGGGGCTGTACACCAACCTGGCCGACTTCCGGGAGGTGGCCGAGCGGGAGGAGCGCCATTACGCGGCGCTGGCGTCCAAGGTCGCGCCCGCCCCGGTGGTGCGGGTGCCGTTCCTGGCCGCCGACGTGCACGACGTGGCGGGGTTGGAACAGGTGGGGGCCTACCTGGTGAGAGCCTGACGAGCAGCGCTACGAGAATGCTGGCTCAGGTGGGCTGCGGCTCTGAGAGGAGGGCCTGGGCGGCTTCGTCGACCGTTTCCGCCACGGTGACGATGCGGTCGAAGCCGGTGGTGCGCAGGAGGCGGGTGAGGGTGGGGCGGTTGCAAGCAACGGCCACGTCACCCCCCAGTTCCCGGGCCCTTCGGATGCCACCGATGAGGGCGCCGAGACCGGCAGAGTCGACGAAGGGCACCCCCGACATGTCGATCAGCAGGCGGGGGTTGGAAGCCAGTTCGGCGAGGGCCTGGCGGAACTGGCTGACGGTGAAGGCGTCCAGCTCACCGACCGGCCGGCAGATGGTGTAGCCATCGGCCTGGTCAGTCTGGATGTCGAGCACGGGCATACTCCTTGGGGTTGCTCCCGGCTCGCGTTGCGAGCCCGGCCTGAGCGGCGGCGAAATGGTACCCAGCGGACGTGGTGATTACCCTCGGACCGTGCCCGAGGTGCTGATCGCCAGTGACGAACCGTCCGTCCGGGAGGAGATTCGTTCGGTGCTCTCGGGCATGGACGACGTCACCGTGCGGGAGGTGGCCCGGGGCGCAGACGTGCTCCCGGCCGTGACCGAGTGGGAGCCCGACCTGGCCGTGCTCGACTTGCAGATCGGCAACATGGGCGGCATGGCCGTCTGCCTGGAGCTGCGGTTGGAGGAGAGTGGCGATCGCATCGACCATATCCCCGTCCTGATGCTTCTGGACCGCCGAGCCGACGTGTTCCTGGCCCGGCGCTCGGCGGCCGAGGGGTTTCTGGTGAAGCCGCTCGACCCCATCCGGGTACGGCGGGCGGTCACGGCCGTGCTGGGCGGTGGGACGTACGAGGACCAGGCGTTCCTGCCGCCTGACTCGGGTGTCGCCGGTGGCGGTGCTGGTGGTGCTGTCGTGGGCATCGCTGGCTGATCGCCATGCTCAGGCGCCGGCACCGGGCCGGCCCGTTCCCACCTGGTAGTCCCGGATCGGCCGAGTCGGCCGCCCAGGAGCGCCAGATCGTCGCCTCGCTGGAGCGGCTGCGGGACACCACCGTGAGGGAGGTCATGACCCCTCGCGTCGACGTGGTGGCGCTGCGGGCGCCCGTGACGGCCGACGACGTGGGCCGGGCCGTCAAGGAGTCGGGCCACTCCCGGTTCCCTGTCTACGAGGAGGACCTGGACGACCTGCTCGGCGTGTTGTTCGTCAAGGATCTGTTCCGGTCCGACCTGTTCCGGTCGGGCGGGCCCGTCCGGTTGCGAGCGCCGTTCATCGTGCCCGAAGGTCGGGGCGTGCTCGAGGTGCTCCAGGAGATGCGAGCCCGGCGCCTGGCGTTCGCCGTGGTCGTCGACGAGCACGGCGGCGTCGAAGGTGTGCTCACGGTCAAGGACCTGGTCAGCGAGCTGGTGGGCGAGCTGCCCGACGAGTTCGACAAGCCCGAGGAGGCGGAGATCACCCGGGTCGACCCAGGCCGGTGGCTGGTCGACGGCGCCTGCCCGGTCGACCGCCTGCGAGAGGAGCTCGGCGTCGACGTGCCCGACGGCGAGTACGTGACCGCCGGCGGCTTCCTGTTCGACCGGTTCGGCAAAATCCCGTCCGAAGGCGACGCCGTGCACCACCAAGGCTGGGAGTTCCGCGTGGCCGAGATGGACCGCCGCCGCATCGCCAAGATCGTGGCCCGCGCGCCGTCAGGTACGATCACCCCCGGCGCAGCCGACGAAGGCGCCACCGGGAAGTAGCGCAGCTTGGTTAGCGCGCAGCGTTCGGGACGCTGAGGTCGCGGGTTCGAATCCCGCCTTCCCGACCAGCAGCGGGAAGCCCAGCCCGTACTTCTGGTCGAACTTGGCCTGCGCCTTGGGCTGGTCCGGACTGATGCCGATGATGGCCGTGTCCCCCACCTGGCCGGCGATGTCCCGCAACCCGCACGACTGCTGGGTGCAGCCCGGCGTATCGGCCTGCGGGTAGAAGGACACGAGCACCTTGCGGCCCTTGTAGTCGGACAGCTTGGCCTGCTCGCCGTTCTGGTCGAGGAGGGTGAAGTCGGGGGCCTTGTCACCTGGCTCGAGCGGCATGGTCGAGACGGTAGGTCGGTGCCGCAACGACTTAGGCCGGGCAGGCGATGTCGTTCTGGGAGGTGCTCAGATCGGCGTGGACGGGGCCGTTGTTGACGATGATGCGGCGGGGGTCGCCCACCACGACGACACCGTTGGTCACCGACACGTCGATGATGTCACCGGCCACGAATACCGAAGCCCGGCACGCCTTGTCCGGGCCGGCGTTGCGGCCGCCCTGGTACACGCGCACGACCCGCCGCCCGGCACCAGTGCCGCGGGACACGGTCAGCGTCCAGCTGTCTGCCGCCGCCACGTACCCGCTCGGGCTGAGGGCTGTGTAGGTGCAGTGGGCGCTGTGGACCACGGGACCCACGGCCGGGTTGGCGGCGTCGGCTCCCGGTGACGTGGCCGCACAGAACTGGCCCCCCGTGGGGAGCGAGTCGGCCTGAACAGCCTGGCCGGCACCCGCGGCCAAAGCCAGGCCGGCCGCCGCAGCGGCAACTGCGAACGTGTGTCTCACTGGCTGCTCCTCACTGGTTGGGTCGATCGCGAACACGCCCGTCGGGCCAGGGCGGCGAACGCCAGGCCCACCGCCAACAGCACGCCCACCGGCCCCGGGCCACGGGTGCCGCCGGTGGCCGGCAACGCCGCCCCCGGGAGGTCGGCCAACGATCCCCGAGCCTGGAGGTCCGGGCTCACCCCGGCCGCCAGCGCGGTCGGCGACATGGGCGCCCCGGCAGTCGAGAAGCTCGGGGCCACATCCAGCCAGTGCTTGGCCACGGCGTCGTCGGCCGCAGTGTCGCCCACGAACGAGATGCCGGTAACGCCGTACAGGGCCTGACCGTCGACCACGCCCTGCACGACGGTGGGCGTGGTGGTCGATTTGGGCGCCTGGAGCGTGGTCTGCAACTGGGCTTCGGGCACGTCCATCGTGATGGTCTTGCGGCCCGTGTCGATAGTGCCGGTGACGGTGATGCCGGCGTCGGGCGAGTACACGTCGACCGGTCCATTGGCCTTGAGGTGCCCGGCCACGAACTCGCGGGTGCCACCGAAACTGAAGCGGAAGCCGACCCAGAACACGTCGAACTCGGTGGCGAAGCGGGCGCCCACGATGAGCTGGCGCCCACCCTGCTGCAAGGTCTGCGAGAACAGCGTCACGTCGGTCATGGTCATGACCACCCGTAGCGTGCCCGCGGCCGGGCGGGTGAGTTCCACCTTGCGGATGTCGGCGGCCACCGCCGCGAAGGACACGCTCTGGATGGCGGCGATGGCGTCGCCGTCGGGATCGGTGGCCGAGTTGCCGAAGCCGCTGACGTCCTTGACGGAGCCGCCGGTGGCGAAGGCCGACGGGCCGGAGATCTGGTGGTAAGCGGTGACGGTCGTGCCCTGGTTGGCGCGCGACGAGTCGGTCAGTACCACGTGCACCTGGCCGGTGATGGGGGCGATGCCGACATCGAGATAGCGGCGCACGGACCCGTCGCCGTCGTACGGGTCAGCCGAGCAGGCGGGTGGGGTAAGACAGATGCCGCCGTACTGCACGGGGTGCTCGGTGATGGTCGACGAGGCGAAGGCGGGCTGGGCGCACGTGGCGTCGAGTTGGCAGGTCCCGTTGACCGACGTGGCCAGGTACCCGTTCCACTCCGCGCCGGGCCGTACATCGGGGTTCGCTCGCTCCGGGGCGCCGTAGTAGGCGATGAACACGCGGCCGGGGTCGCCCACCTTGATAGTGGGTTCCACGGCCGTGGCCGCTTCGGGCAAGCGGTTGACCCGGACGGGCGCCGTCCAATGGTCGAGGTCGGTCTGCTTGGCGACCGAGTACACCACGTCCCACGCGCCCTGCTCGACCCACGCCGCGTACACGTTGCCGTGGGTGTCGACGTCGAAGGAGGCGAAGTGGCTGCCCGGATTGCTGGGGAGGTTGGCCACCGGGTGGGTGGTCACGCTCTGGCCTCCGTCGGTGGTGCGCCACACCATGAGCTGAAACGGGTTCTGGGCTTTGTCGGCTCCCGCGTTGGCCCGCAGATAACCGCCCACCACCGTGCCGCCCCCGTCGTTGTCGGTGGGGTCGACCGCCAGGTTGAAGGCTTCCGTCGACTGGCCTGCGTCGATCAC
>DASRGI010000182.1:0-15049 GCA_035651095.1 Acidimicrobiales bacterium
CCGCTTCGTCGTCCAGGAGCACCACGCCACCGCCCTGCACTGGGACTTCCGCCTGGAGCGCGACGGCGTGCTGGTGTCGTGGGCCGTGCCCAAGGGGCTGCCCCCGCTCCCCCAGGAGAACCACCTGGCCGTCCACACCGAGGACCACCCCCTCGACTACCTCACGTTCGAGGGCGAGATCCCCGAGGGCGAGTACGGCGGCGGGAAGGTCATCCTCTGGGACCAGGGCACCTACGACTGCGAGAAGTGGAACGACCGGGAGGTCATCGTCAACCTCCACGGCCAGCGGGTGCAGGGCCGGTACGCCCTCATCAAGACACGGGGACGCAACTGGCTCATGCACCGCATGGACCCGCCCCTCGATCCCACCCGCCAGCCCCTCCCGCCCGACCTGCGGCCCACCCGGCCCACCCTCGGGCCCCTGCCCCACGACGAGGAGCGGTGGGGCTTCCAGGTCTGGTGGGGTGGCGAGCACGTGCTCGTGGCCAGCGACGGCGGCCGCATCCAGATCACCGACGAGCCCGGGGCCGACCTCACCGACCGCTTCCCCGAACTGTCCAAGCTGGGTCGGAGCCTGGGCGCGCTGGAGGTCGTCCTCGACGGCGAGCTGGTGGTGACGGGCGTCGACATCGCCAGCCGTCTCGGCGCCGACAAGCCGTCTGCCATCCGCCGGGGCGCCGAGCAGCACCCGGCCACCTTCCTGGCCGGCGACCTGGTGTGGCTCGAGGGCCATCCCACGTGGGATCTGGCCGCCACCGACCGGCGCCGCTTCCTCGACCAGTTGGCGCTGGCCGGTCCCCAGTGGCACACCGTCCCCTGGCACCCGGGCGATGGGACGGCCCTCCTGCACGCGGCGGCCGAGCAGGGCGTGACCGGCGTGCTGGGCAAGCGGCTCGACAGTCAGTACCGGCCCGGCGAGCAGACCCCCGACTGGGTCGTCACGGCTGTGCCCTGATCCGTCAGCCCGCTCGGTCCGCCAGCTTCACGGCGATCTCCGCTTCCTCCCACGGCTCCAGCGGGTGCATGGCCAGGTCGATGGCCGCCCACACCGTCTTGGTCCACGGGTAGGCGAAGAGGGGGATGACGATCGTGGTGAGCACGCCCAGCCCGATGAGCAGTGGTACCGACGGGTTGGGCAGCGTCGCTGCGAAACCGGCCACCAGGGCGACCAGCATGCCCGCCTCGGTGATGACCACGTTGATGACGAAGGCGCCGAGGAAGCTGCCCTCCTCGCGCTCGAACCGGAAGCCGCACGTGGGGCAGCGCTCCTTCATCTGGAACCAGCCCTTGAACAGCTTGCGGCCGCCGCAGACCGGGCAGCGCTTGCGTAGGCCCCGCCAGAGCATGCGCTTGAACGGCAGCTCGCCGACAGCATCGCCCGTGGGCGTGACCCGCTCCTGCTCGCTCTCGCTCATCCCACCGCCTCCCCCTCCGTCCCCGCCCTGGTCTGCGCTACCACCGCACCCAGCGCCTCGGTGAACCCGGCCCGCCACTGGCTGGGCCGCACCAGGGCGGCGTCGTGGTCGCCGTCGACCGGGACCACCACGGCGCCCGGGATGGCCCGGGCCAGGGCCCGCTGCTTGCGGGGCCGGACCAGGCGGTCCCTCGTCGTGAGCACGACGGCGGCGGGCACGTCGACGGACCCTGCCGCGGGCCGGAAGTCCCACCGGCTCAGGGCCCGCCCCGCCTCGGCCACCTCGACCGGGTCACCCCGCCGCAGCTCGCCGACGAGCCATCCCCGCCACGGCTCCAGCTCCGGGCACTCCTCGAACGCGGCGCGCAGGTAGCGCTCCAGCACGTTGCGGGGCAGGCCGAGCCGGAACAGCCACTCGAAGGCCCGCATGATCCGCCATACGGCCCGCTCCCGCGTGCTGGCCCGCCACTCCAAGGCAGTGGCCGCCAGCACCAGCCCGCTCACCAGCCGGCGGTGCCGTTGCCACAGCAGCACCGAGAGCGGCCCGCCCATGGAGTAGCCCGCGACCACCGCCGGGCCGAGGCCGAGGTGGTCGAGCAGGGCGGCCACGTCGTCGGCCGCCGCCTCCAGGCTGAACGGCTCCTCGCTGCGGATACCCCGGCCGTGGCCCCGGTGGTCCACGGCGATCACGTGGCCGAAGCGGGCGGCGTCGCCGTACACGTGCAGCCAGTTGAGGTCGGCCGACGCCGTCCATCCGTGGAGGAGGACGACGACAGGCGAGCCGGGGGGCGCCGGCGTCTCCCGGAAGAACATCTCTCCCCGGCCGGGGACGACTTCGACCCGGCCCGCGGGGAGGGGCGGGGGGAGGGGCGGCTCGGGATCGCGGCGCCGGCCCATCACAGCACCCGCAAGGCGTCCACGCCGTCGCGCTCCCGGCGGGACAGGGCCCGGAGCACGGCCAGATCGCCGTGCCGGGCCCGGCCCACGTCGACCAGGCAGGCGATGGCCTCCTCGTACGCTCCCGGTGGCAGGTCGGGAGGGGGGACGCCCACGCTCACGGCCAGGTCGTCCATGTGCACGGACAACTCGATGAGACGGGTGAGGAGGTAGTCGTCGAGCACCAGCACCAGGTCGCCGAACACCTGCACCCGGCGCCCGGGCGCTTCCCGAGGGAGCCGGACGGCCATCCGGTCGAGTTGGGCGGCGAAACCCTGCACCAGCCGGCCGTGGCCGCCTGCCGCCGCCTCCTCACCTCGCTGGCGGATGGCGGCGTGCTGGTCGGACGTGATGTCGACGGTGGCAAGGGCGGCGGCGTAGTAGTGGGCGGCGTCGATCACCTGGTCGGCGGGCGGTTCGTCCCTGTCCAGGTACGCCTCCACCGACCCGACGGCCCGGGTGAGGTGGCCGGCCAGGCCCCGCACGGTGAACTCGGCCAGCGCGCTGGGTTCGTCCCACGCCTTGCCCACCTCGGGCCGGCCGAGGAGGTCGAGCGCCACCCGGCTGGTGGCCAGGAACATGGCCCGCATGCAGGGCACGGTAGTCCCGGGCGCCCGGTGGGTACGCCCTGAGGGATGACGCTCTCCAAGGCGCTCGAGGCGACGCTGAACGGCGGTCCCGCGTCCCTCGACCGTGCCACCTTTCCGGAACCCGCCGACCGCCGCGACCTCCTGCTCGCCATCCTCACCATCTACGACCTGCACACCGCGCCCCTGCATCGCCTCGGGGGCCGGGCCCGCGCCCAGCACCATCCCGCCATTGCCGGGCTCAAGACGGCGCTGGAGACGGCCTACCTCCAGGGGTTCTCGGCGATCGACGCAGGCCGCGACGTCGATGCCGTGGCCGCCATACGCCGCATCGCCACCGCCGATCTGGTGCCGCCGGTCTACGACTGGCTGGCCCACGAGGCCACCTGGCCCGAGCTGGTCGAGTTCCTCGCCATCGAGGGCGGGCCCGACGCCGGGTTCGACGACCTGGTGGCCGCCGCCCAGATCGGCCTGGACGGCGAGGCCAAGCTGGAGCTGGCCCGCAACTATTGGGACGAGATGGGCAACGGCTCCCTCGACCGGGTGCACACGGAGCTGCACAACCGGTTGGTCGAGGCCATCGACATGCCCCGCTTCGCCCGGGAGCAGCTGCCGGTGGAAGCGCTGGAACGGGCCGCCCTGGGCTCGGTCCTGGCCACCAACCGGTGGCTGCAACCGGAGCTGCTCGGTGCCCTGGGACTGCTCGAGCTCCAGGCCGGCCCTCGCTGCCGCAAGGTCGTGCAGGCCTTGCGCCGCCTCGACGCTCCCGCCGGCGCCTTCCCGTTCTACGAGGAACACGCGACGGTCGATCCCCACCACGGCAAGGCCTGGCTCGACAACGCCATCGCCCCTCTCGCCGTCGAGCACCCCGAGTGGGCGGCGCGCATGGTGGAGGGCGCGCGCTGGCGGTCCAAGGCCAACCGGCGGTTCTTCGATGCCATGGCCGTTCGCTTCGGCGTGGAGCGGCTGGCCGCCTAGCGTTCGCGGCGTGCCTGCCGCTGCCGCCGTCCGGTTCTCGCATGCCGCCCTCGACCGCGGCGGCCGCACGGTCCTGCGTGATGTCGACTGGGAGGTCGGACGGGGCCAACGCTGGGTCATCCTCGGTCCCAACGGGTCGGGCAAGACGTCCACCCTCCTGCTGGCCGGCGCCTACGACCACCCCACCCGGGGGACGGTCGACGTGCTCGGCCACCGCTTGGGCCGGGTCGACGTGCGCCAGCTGCGGCTGCACATCGGGTTCGTGAGCGCGTCGATCGCCAAGCTGCTGCGGTTCGAACTGCCCGCCGCCGACGTGGTGATGACGGGCAAGTACGCGGCCCTCGAACCGTGGTGGCAGGAGTACTCGGACGAGGACCGGGCCCGGGCCCGGTCGCTGCTGGCTGACGCGGGGTTCGGGTACACGGCCGACCGGTCCTTCGGCGTGCTGTCCGAGGGCGAGCGCCAGCAGGTGCAGCTGGCCCGAGCCCTGATGGGCGACCCCGAGCTGGTGCTGCTCGACGAACCAAACGCCGGCCTCGACCTGGGCGCCCGCGAGCGCCTGCTCCACCGGCTGGCCGCCCTGGCCGCCGATCCGGCCACGCCGCCGATCGTGCTCGTCACCCACCATGTGGAGGAGATCCCGCTCGCCTTCACCCACGCCCTGCTGCTGCGGGAGGGCGAGGTGGTGGCGTCGGGTCCCATGAGGGAGGCGCTGACGTCGGACACGCTCTCATCGTGCTTCGGGCTGGGGCTCAAGCTGTTGGAAGAAGACGGGAGGTTCGCGTGCCGGGCCGTGTAGATGCCGCCTTCGCCGCCATCGACGGGGCCAACGCCGGTGACCCGACCGGCAAGGAGCAACGGGACGCCGAGCTGGCCGTGTCATGGGTGCGGCAACTCCGGCCCGGCGCATCGGACCTCCTGTTGGTGGCCGCCCGGGGTCACCACGTGCGCCGGTGGGAGATCCCCCGGGCGTCGTACCCGGAGGGCCGGGCCGGGTACCTGCGGTGGAAGCGCGACCTCCAGGCCCACCACGCGACCGTGCTGGCTCCGCTGGTGTCGTCGGCCGGGTTCGACGATGGCGAGGTGGCCCGGGTGCAGGACATCGTGCGCAAGCGGGGCCTGGCCGGCGCCTCGCCCGACCCCGACGTGCAGACGCTGGAGGACGCCCTGTGCCTCGTCTTCCTGCAGACGCAGTTCGCCGATCTTGCGGCCCGCCTGGATGACGACAAGATGGTCGACATCCTGCGCAAGAGTCTGGCCAAGATGAGTGCCGACGGGAGGGCGTCGGCACTCGGCATCGCCGGTGTGCTTGGCTCGCACGAGCAGGCGTTGTTGCAACGAGCGTTGGGGGACGCCGATGAATCTTGACGAGCAGGCCATCCACCGCAAGCGGTTGGCGGCGGACGGCTACACGATCCTCGAGGGCGTGATCGACCCGGCCCTGCGCGACGAGCTGGTGGCCGACCTGGACCGGCTGGCGGCGGTGCTGGGCATCGGGCCGTCGACCAACCGGTTCGAGGGCTACAACACCGTGCGGGTCTACAACCTGCTGCTGCACGGGCCGCGGTACGAGCAGATCCCCGTCCACCCCGAGGTGCTGCCGGTGGTGGAGGGCGTGCTCGACGGCGGGCTGCTGATCTCGTCGCTCTCGTCCATCGCCATCGGCCCGGGCGAGGACGCCCAGCCCATCCACGCCGACGACCAGCTGATCCCCATCCCCAAGCCCCATCCGCCCACCGTCTGCAACACCATGTGGGCCCTCACCGACTTCACCGAGGAGAACGGGGCCACCCGCCTGGTACCGGGCTCGCACGTGGCCGCCGACAACCCCCAATACGGCGGCGAGTACGACACCGTCGCGGCCGAGATGCCCAAGGGCAGCGTCCTGGTGTGGCACGGAAGCCTGTGGCACGGGGGCGGAGCCAACCGCACGGCCGACCAGGTGCGGGTGGGTATCGCCATGAACTACTGCGCCGGCTACATCCGCCAGCAGGAGAACCAGCAGCTCGGCCTGCCCGGCGAGAAGGTGAAGGCGTTCCCCCGGCGGTTGCAGGAGCTGGTGGGCTACAGCGTGTACATGGGCCTCATCGGCCACATCGACAAGCACAGCCCGGCCGAGCTGCTGCACCACGGCACCCTCGAGCACCAGATGGTCTGGGACGCCATCGGCTGAGCTCGACTTGTCGCGCTCACGCCGTATTTGGGCGTCAGCGCGACAAGAGCGGCGGGGGGCGGGCGGCGGGGCTCAGCGCATGCCGGCCACCCGGTTGCCCTTGACCACCACGCCCTCGGCCCGCAGGCGGCGGGCGTGCTCCCGCTCGTGGCCGGGCGCCAGCCGGCCCCCGGACGCCACCACCCGCCACCAGGGCAGGTCCTCCACGCGGGCAAGCACGTTGCCCACGGCTCGGGCCGCGCCCGGGTAGCCCGCCTCCTTGGCCACCTCGCCGTAGGTCAGCACCTCGCCGGGCGCCAGGCCGCTGATGACGGCCACGACCCGGTCGACGAACGACTCAGCCACGGGTCATACCAGGCTGACCGTCGCCACGACGCCGTCCACGGGAGTTGCTGCTTTGCGAGCCACCGCCCTCATTCTGCTGGGATCCGTCGGATCGGCTTCCGAAGCCCCAGCCTCCCTACGATGCAGGCAGCCGATCGAAGGGAGTGCTGGGTGTTCGAGTGGAGCGAGGAGCAGCTGATGGTGCGCGACGCCATCCGCACCTTCATCGACAAGGAGATCAAGCCCAACCTCGAAGAACTCGAGCACGGGGACACGCCGCCGTACGCCGTGCTGCGCAAGCTGTACCGCACCTTCGGCATGGACGCCATGGCTCGGGACCGCTTCGAGAAGGCGCTGTCGGGCGGAGAGCGCCTGACCGATGGCCCCCGCGACGAGAACGCCGTCGCCTTCACCCTCATCCCCATCATCGAGCTGTCCCGCTACTGCCCAGGGATGGTGACGGCCATGGGCGTGAGCGTGGGGCTCACCGGCAGCGCCATCATGTCCCGTGGCACCGACGAGCAGAAGCGGCGCTGGGCCCTCGACGTGCTCACCCTCGACAAGATCGGCGCGTGGGCCATCACCGAGCCGGGCTCGGGCTCCGACGCCTTCGGGGGCATGCGCTCCACCGCCCGCCGGGACGGCGACGAGTACGTCCTCAACGGTTCGAAAACCTTCATCACCAACGGGCCCTACGCCGACACCATCGTCTTCATCTGCAAGCTGGACGAGGGCAACGATGCCGCCGACCGCAAGGTCGTGAGCTTCATCCTCGACCGGGGGATGCCCGGGCTGGAGCAGTCCAAGCCCCTCCGCAAGATGGGCCTGCACTCCTCCCCCACCGGCGAGCTGTTCCTGGACGATGTGCGGGTGGGCAAGGACCGCCTGCTGGGCGGGTCCGAAGATGCCTACGGCCGGTCGGGCGGCAAGGAGACCTTCTCCATGGAGCGCACCGGTGTGGCCGCCATGGCCCTCGGGATCGTGGAGCAGTGCCTGGAACGCTCGGTCGACTACGCCAAGAACCGCGTGCAGTTCGGCAAGCCCATCGGCGAGTTCCAGCTGATCCAGCTCAAGCTGGCCAAGATGGAGGTCGCCCGCCTCAACATCCAGAACCTCGTGTTCCGCCAGGTCGAGGCGGCCGCGGCCGGGCGTCCGCTGTCGCTGGCCGAGGCGTCGGCCATGAAGCTGTACTCGGCCCAGACGGCCATGGACGTGGCCCTCGAAGCGGTGCAGCTGTTCGGGGGCAACGGGTACATGGCCGAGTTCCAGGTCGAGCAGCTGGCCAGGGACGCCAAGGTGCTGCAGATCTACGCCGGCACCGACGAGATCCAGATCTCCCAGATCGCCCGGTCACTGCTGGCCTAGGGCGGCGCCCAGGCGGCGGGCCACCGCCACCTGCCCGTCGGCCAGCAACCAATCGACCCGCTCCACGGGCAGCCGCAGCAACGAGGCGATGTGGGTGCGAGGCACGCCCCCGAGGAACCGCAGCACCATCGCCTCCCGTTGCTTGCGGGGCATGTCCGCCAACGCCTCGGCAACCGCACGCATACCCGGTTCAACGCATGAGGCAAGGTGTGCGGATGACAACTGCGCTGGGGACCTTCATGCGGGACGGCCTCGTGTTCGACGTGCTCGAGGGAGGGCCGGATGACGGCGAGGGGGTGATCCTGCTGCACGGCTTCCCCGAGTCGGCCGCCGCGTACGACGGCATCACCCCTGCCCTCAACGCCGGCGGGTACCGCACCTTCGCCCCCGACCAGCGGGGGTACTCGCCCGGCGCCCGCCCCCTCGACCGGCGGGCCTACCGAGTCCCCGCCCTGGTGGACGACGTGCTCGCCCTGGCCGACGCCCGGGGCCTCGACCGCTTCCACCTGGTGGGCCACGACTGGGGCGGCTTCGTGGCGTGGGCCCTCGCCACCCGGCCCGAGGGAGCCGCCCGGCTTCGTTCGCTGTCCGTCCTCTCCACGCCGCACCCGTCGGCGCTCACCCGCTCGTTCTTCACCAGCACCCAGGCCCTGCACTTCTGGTACATGGGCATGTTCCAGATCCCCCGACTCCCCGAGCGCCTGTGGTTGGCCGTCGGCGCCCGGGCCATGCGCAAGGGCCTGCGAGACAGCGGCATGCCCGCGGCATGGGTCGACCGCTACGCCACCCGCATGCAGGAACCAGGCGCCCTCACGGCGGCGATCAACTGGTACCGCGCCAACCTGCGGCCGTCGATGCGCAAGCTGTTCGGCCCCATCCGCGTCCCCACCCTCTATGTCTGGAGCACCGAGGACGTGGCCCTGGTGCGGGCGCCGGCCGAGGGCACCGCCCGCTACGTCGAGGCCGCCTACCGCTTCGAGGTGCTCGATGGCACCAGCCACTGGATCCCCGAGGAAGCGTCGACCGAGGTGGCGGCCCTCCTGCTGGATCACCTGGGCGCCAACTGACGCGCTGGCTCAGGGGGTGAGGCCGACCGGGCAACTCACGCCGGTGCCGCCGATGCCACAGTACCCGCCCGGGTTCTTGGCCAGGTACTGCTGGTGGTAGGGCTCGGCGTAGAAGAACGGACCGGCGTCGGCGATCTCGGTGCTGATGTCGCCGTACCCGGCCGCCCGCAGGCGCTCCTGGTAGGCGTCCCGGGACAGCTCGGCCTGCTCGCGCTGGGCCGGCGTGGTGGCGTACACGGCCGACCGGTACTGCGTACCCACGTCGTTGCCCTGGCGCATGCCCTGGGTGGGATCGTGGTTCTCCCAGAAAATGCGCAGCAGTTCGTCGTACGAGGTCTGGGCCGGGTCGAACACCACCAGCACCACCTCGGTGTGGCCGGTGCGCCCGCTGCACACCTCTTCGTACAGGGGGTTGGGCGTGTACCCGCCCGCGTACCCGACCGCCGTGGTGTGCACGCCGGGCGCCTCCCAGAACTTCCGCTCCGCTCCCCAGAAACAGCCCATGCCGAACACGGCGGTCTCCAGGCCCTCGGGGAAGGGCGGGGCCAGCGGGGTGCCCAGGACGTAATGGCGGTCCGGCACGGGCATGGCCTCGGCCCGGCCGGGCCGGGCGTCCTCGGCCGAGACCATGTGCGTCTTGTGCGAGGAGAAGAGCATCGCCTCGACGCTACCCCCGGGCCACGGCCAACTCTCGCTGGCCCCGCTCCGGTGCGAACGCCATGCGCCGCAGGCCCATGCCCAGCGAGCCCAGCCACAGCACGCCGACCAGGGCGAGCAGCGCGTAGGCGGCCCGTTGCAGACCGGGCGTGCCGCCGATGGCCTCGCGCTGCAGCACGCTCTTGTCCCGCTGGAAGTGGCGGGTGAAGCTCGGGTAGGCCTGCACGCCCAGCACGGGGATGGCCGGGTCGGCCGGCAGGTACAGCGGCACGACCGACAGCGACCTCCCGGCGTGCAAGCGGATGATCGACTTCCACGTGCCCGACACGGGGATGGGCGTGGTGGTCCGGTACCGGCCGTCGGCCAGGCGGTGGAAGGGGGCGATCACCAGGCCGCCGTCGCCCTGGCGGGCGCCCTGCCAGGCCGTGACGTTGAACCACTCGGCGTGCCGGGCGGCACCGGGGTCGTTGAGGTCGACGGTGACGGTCACGTGCCTGCCCTCGCCGGGCGCACCGGCCACGTCCTGGAGCACGGCGTGGGCCTTGAGGTCCGTGCGGGCGCTCATGGGCATGGGCAGGGCCAGGCACAGCAGGGCGACGACCCACGCCACCGCCGGGAGCGCGGGCCGGATGGCCTGGCGAGCCACCTCGGGCGGGGCCAGCGCTCGCCCGATGAGCCCGCCGATGACACCACCGGCGGCGCCGGCCAGCACGCCGAACACGGCCGCCTCGGGCAGGAGCGACGCCGGCCAGGGCAGCGGCATCCAGGCGTGGCTCCACGCGAACTCGGCGGCCAGGCCGAGGGTCCCGATGCCCAGGCCGCTCACCAGACCAAGGGTGACCTGGCGGTCCCGGGGGATGCGCAGGGCCACCAACTCCACGACGGCCGCCTCCACCAGGTACAGCGGGAAGTGCAGGATCGACCGGCCCAGCACCGGCCCGATGACGACGGCCAGCACGCCCCGAAGAACGATGAACACGACGGCCGCGCCCAGGGCGCCGCCCTTGCCGATGCGGATGCGGGCGGCCACCAGGGCCACCGAGGCGGCCAGCACGATAAGGATGGGGTGGTACAGCAGGCGGAACTGGGGCACGCCGAAATCGAACTCGCCTTGCAGCGTGGAAAGGCCCACCAGGAACGATCCGGCCGCCGCCATCTCGCCGAAGCGCACGTGGAGCGTCCGCTTGCGGTCGGTGCCGGTCCGGAGGCGCCGGGCCTGGACGTCGAGGGCCCACATGGCGAGGGTGGCGAGCGAGGCGCCGCCCACCATCTGCACGTGGGTCGGCCCCCAGAGGGTGACGTCCTGGCCGAAGATGCGGTGCCACACATCGTCGAGGGGGAACCCGGCCAGGGCGATGAGCCCGCACACGGCCAGGAGGACGGCCCCGACGGGCGCCTGCCAGCCCCACGGGAGGCGGACCTTGGCCACCTCGTCGGGGGCGTCCTCCCCGAGGGTCACGGCCAGCACGCCGGCCAGGGCGATGCCGGCCAACCCGGCGATGATCAGCCAGTGGGCGGGGTTGGCGAAGGGCCCGGGGTCGCGGCCCCGGTCGATGTGCCAGGAGACGTCCCAGTAGAAGCCGAACACGGCCACGCCCAGGCTGGCTGTGGTCACGGCGTCGGGCAGGCCCGCCCACGCAGGCAGGCCGGTGGCCCGCTCGGCCAGGGCGCCGAGCCGGTCGAGCACGCGGATGCGCCCGTGGCGGTGGGCCACGGCCAGGGCGACGACGGCCGCGGCGGCGACGACGGCGACCACCGACGCCGGCACCAGGTCGGACAGCGGCGTCCCCCGGGCCGGGGCCAGGGCTTGGGCGGCGGCTGCGAACAGCATCACGAACGTGCCTCCTCGGGAGTCATGCCGTCGAACCCACCCCACAGGAGGTCGACGAGGTAGTGGACCAGGCGGCGGCGGGACAGCACCTGGCGGTCCACCCACCAGTCGGAGGCGGCGTTGACCATGCCGACGATGGCGTGGCCCCACACCTCGGCTCCACCCGTGTCCAGCCCGGCGGCGGCCAGTTGCTCGCCCAGCACCCCGCCCAGCTCTCCGCCGAGCTGGTGGATGAAGTTCTCGATGGCCACCGCCGCGGTGGAGTACTCCCGGGCCCGGGTCATGAGGAACCGGTAGATCTCGGGCTCCTGCTCGACCAGGCCGAGGTAGGCGTCGATGCCCGCCTTCAGCAGCGCCTTGGGGTCGTCGGTGGTGGCCAGGGCGGCCCGGATGCCGTCGCCCACCAGGCCCACGTAGCGCTCGGCGATGGCCTGGTAGAGGTCACCCTTGTCCCGGAAGAACCGGTACACGATCGGCTTGGTGACCCGCGCCTCAGCCGCGATCTGCTCCATGGAGGCGTCCGGACCGACCCGGCGGATACAGGCGATGGCCGCGTCCAGCAGCTCCGCCCGCCGTGCCGTTCGCCGCTCGGGGTCGTGCCGGGCCTGGTACCGCCGCCCGCCCGCACGTCCCTCCCCGTGGTCGGTGCGCATAGTGTTACCGACGGTATCATTACCGCCGGTAACAGTCTACGTGACATGCGCCACGCCCTTCTCGTAACGCCCAGGCCGCCATAGCGGGCGCCAGCGTTACGAGAAGGGAGAGCGTGGGGCGAGAGCGGTTACGAGCAGCCGCTGGTGGACCCGCAGCTGCTGCACACGTAGCAACTCCCGGCCCGCTGCATGGTGTTGCCGCACGAGTAGCACAGGGGGGCGTTCTCGTTGGACGCCTCGCCCGCCGGGCGCACGTCGATCACGGCCGCCTCCTGGGAGGGCGACACGGGCGAGTCGACGAACCGGGCCGCCGGGGTGGCCGCCTCCTCCACGCCGGGCAGCGTGGGCTGGATGCGCTCCTCGGTGGTCATGATCCCGAGCTCGGCCCGCTCGTCGTAGGGCAGGTAGTCGACCGCCAGCCGCCGGAAGATGTAGTCCACCAGCGACGAGGCGATGCGCAGGTCGGGGTCGTCGGTCATGCCCGCGGGCTCGAAGCGCATGTTGGTGTACTTCTGCACGAACGTGCGCAGGGGCACGCCGTGCTGGAGGCCGAGCGACACCGAGATCGAGAACGCATCCATGATCCCGGCGAGGGTCGAGCCCTGCTTCGACACCTTCATGAACACCTCGCCGGGCCGGCCGTCCTCGTACTCGCCGACGGTGACGTAGCCCTCGCAGTCCGCCACCCGGAACGTGAACGTGACCGACCGCCGGCGCCGGGGCAGGCGCTCCCGGATGGGCTGCTTCACCACCACGGTGGTCTGGTTGGCCAGCGCCTTCTCCAGCTTCTCGACCTTGGCCGCCAGCTCGGCGTCGTGGGCCTCGGCGGGCGACGCCGGCGCCGCAGCCGGCGCCTTCTTCATCGTGGACAGGGGTTGGGCCACCTTGCAGTTGTCCCGGTAGATGGCCACCGCCTTCAAGCCGAGCTTCCACGCATCGATGTGCAGCTGCTCGACGTCTTCGACGGTGGCTTCCTCGGGCATGTTGATGGTCTTGGATATGGCGCCCGAGATGAAGGGCTGCACGGCCGACATCATCTTCACGTGGCCGAGGTAGTGGATGGTGTTGTCGCCCATGGAGCAGGCGAACACCGGCAGGTGCTCGGGCCGCAGGGCGGGCGCCCCCACGATCGACTTGTGCTCGTCGATGTAGGCCACCATGGCGGCCACCTCGTCGTCCGAGTACCCGAGCTTGCGCAGCGCCCGCGGCACCGTCTGGTTGACGATCGACATGGTGCCGCCGCCCACGAGCTTCTTCATCTTGACCAGGCCCAGGTCGGGCTCGATGCCCGTGGTGTCGCAGTCCATGAGCAGGCCGATGGTGCCCGTGGGGGCCAGCACGGACGCCTGCGAGTTGCGCACGCCGTACAGCTCACCCAGCTCCACGGCCGTGTCCCACGCCTCCTGGGCGGCCGACAGCAGCTCGGTGGGCACCAGCTCCTCGTCGATCTTGGCCACCTCGTCGCGGTGCATGCGCAGCACCTTGTTCATGTGCTCGGCGTTCTGGGCGTACCCGGCGAACGGGCCCATGCGGGCGGCCGTGCGGGCCGAGGTGGCGTACGACTCGCCGGTGAGCAGCGCGGTGATCGCCCCCGCCCACGCCCGACCCTCGTCCGAGTCATAGGGCAGGCCCTGGGCCATCAGCAGGGCACCCAGGTTGGCGTAGCCGATGCCCAGTTGACGGAACCGGCGAGACGTCTCGGCGATCTTCTCGGTGGGATAGTCGGCGTTGCCCACCAGGATCTCCTGGGCGGTGAACACGACCTGGGTGGCGGCCTGGAAGCCCTCGACGTCGAAGCTGCCGTCGGGCTCCAGGAATGTGAGCAGGTTCAGCGACGCCAGGTTGCAGGCGCTGTTGTCCAGGTGCATGTACTCCGAGCACGGGTTGGACCCGTTGATGCGCCCGGTGGTGGCGGCCGTGTGCCAGCGGTTGATGGTGGTGTCGAACTGCATGCCCGGGTCCGCGCACTCCCACGCCGCCTTGGCGATCTGGCGGAACAGCTCACGGGCCTTGATCGTGCGCAGGACGCTGCCGTCCTTGACCGCCCGCAGGTGCCAGTCGGCATCGTCCAGCACGGCCTGCATGAACTCGTCGGTGACCCGCACCGAGTTGTTGGCGTTCTGGTACTGGATGGAGTGGCTGTCCTTGCCGTCGAGGTCCATGTCGAACCCGGCGTCCCGCAGGGCCCGGGCCTTGCGCTCCTCGATGGCCTTGCACCAGATGAAGTCCTCGACGTCGGGATGGTCTGCGTTGAGGATGACCATCTTCGCCGCCCGCCGCGTCTTGCCGCCGGACTTGATGGTGCCGGCCGACGCGTCGGCCCCCCGCATGAAGCTCACCGGGCCCGACGCCGTGCCCCCGCCCTGCAACGGCTCGAGCGACGAACGGATGCGGGACAGGTTGATGCCCGACCCCGACCCGCCCTTGAAGATCGTGCCCTCTTCCTTGTACCAGTCGAGGATGGCGTCCATGGTGTCCTCGACGGCGAGGATGAAGCAGGCGCTGGCCTGCTGGGGCACGCCCGCGACGCCGATGTTGAACCAGACGGGCGAGTTGAACGCGGCCTTCTGGCGGATGATCAGGTGCTTCAGCTCGGCCCGGAAGGCCTCGGCCTCGGTTCGGTCGACGAAGTAGCCGTCCTTCACGCCCCACTCGGTGATGGTGTCGACCACCCGGTCGGCCACCTGCTTCAGCGAGCGCTCCCGCTCGGGCAGGCCCAGGGCGCCCCGGAAGTACTTCTGGGCGAGGATGTTGGTGGCGTTCACGCTCCACGACGCCGGCACCTCGACGTCGAGCTGCTCGAAGGCCACCTTGCCGTCCCGGAAGTTGGTGATGCGAGCGTCGCGGCGCTCCCACGTCACCTCGTCGTAGGGGTCGATCCCCTCGGTGGTGAAGTGGCGGCGGATCCCGATTCCCATGCGTTCCGGGGCGATGGCCATGGTGTGTAGTGCCCTCCAGTTGTAGTGCCTACCACAAGATATTGTGATTCCCAGCCTTCCGGGCCACGAGATGCTGGATAATTACAGCACCGTAGTTTCATCCGTGTCAATGACCATTGAGACCG
>DASRGI010000183.1:0-21532 GCA_035651095.1 Acidimicrobiales bacterium
CCCACGGCCACCCTGCGCCGCCTGCACGACGACGGCGCCCCCGCCCTGCACACGTTCTTCAACCGGCCCGACCCCCGGGTGGCGCGCCTCGCCCTCACCCCGCCCCGCCTCACCACCCACGGCGACATCCAGGTCGCCCTCTACGAACCCACCACCGAGCCGCCGTGGCCCACGGTCACCTGGGTGTACGGCGGTCCCCATGTGCAGCTCGTCGCCAACGCGTGGGGCCTCACCGCCGCCATGCGGGCGCAGTACCTCCGCAGCCGCGGGTACCTCGTGGTCGTGGCCGACAACCGGGGAAGTGCCCGGCGCGGCCTGGCCTTCGAAGGCGCCGTCAAGCACCGGCTCGGTCACGTCGAGGTAGACGACCAGGTCGCCGTGATCGACGACCTCGTCGACCAGGGCCTGGCCGACCCGGCCAACGTGGGCGTGTACGGCTGGAGCTACGGCGGCTACATGGCGGCCATGCTCCTGGCCCGGGCTCCGGCCACGTACAAGGTCGCGGTGGCGGGCGCACCGGTCACGTCGTGGGACGGGTACGACACGCACTACACCGAGCGCTACCTGGGCACGCCACAGGACAACGCCGACGGGTACGACGCCAGCGCGGTGTTCCCGTACACCGCCGACATCGCCGGCGATCTCCTGCTTGTGCACGGCATGCTCGACGAGAACGTTCACTTCCGCCACACGGCCCGGTTGGTGACGCGCCTCATCAGGGACCGCAAGCGCTACGAGCTGCTCGTGTTCCCGGACGAGCGCCACGGGCCCCGCCGTTTCGAGGACCGCGTCTACCTGGAGGAGGCCGTCACCGAGTTCCTGACCGACCGCCTGTCCCCATGAAGGCGCGCGGGTACCTGGTCGCCGTCGCCGTCCTCGTACCCGCCTCGATCGCGGCCGACCTGGCCCACCAGCATTCGGCGACGTTCATCCTCTCGGCCCTGGCCGTCGTCCCCCTGGCCGGGCTCCTCGGACGGGCGACCGAGGAGCTGGCCCTCTCCACCGGCCCGCAGGTGGGCGGTCTCCTCAACGCCACGTTCGGCAACGCCGCCGAACTGATCATCGGCCTGCTCCTCGTGCTCAGGGGCGAGCTCGACGTGGTGCGGGCGTCCATCACCGGGTCGATCATCGGCAACCTGCTGCTGGTGCTGGGTGCGTCCTTCTTCGCCGCGGGGCTGCGCCGGAAGGAGGTGTGCTTCCCGGCGCAGGCGGCCTCGACCCTCGTGGCGTCCATGGCCTTGGCCGTCGCCGGCATCCTCATGCCGACGATCTACGCCGGCGCCGCCCACGCCACCGACTTCCGCCGCGAGAGCATCTCCGTGGTGGTGGGCGCCGTCCTCATCGCCCTCTACGCCGCCAACCTGATCTTCTCGCTCGTCACCCACACGGACACCTTCGGCGCCGAGCCCCACGCCGACGAAGGACCGCCGACGTGGTCGAAGCGCGCCGCGCTGCTGGGACTGGCCGGCGCCGGCGTGCTGGTGGCCTTCGAGTCCGACCTGCTGGTCGGCGCCCTGGAGCCGACGGTGCGGGCGTGGGGCGTGTCGAAGATCTGGGTGGGCATGATCCTCGTGCCCATCGTCGGCAACGCGGCCGAGCACTCCACCGCCGTCCTCCTCGCCCTCAGGGGCAAGATCGATGTCTCCATCGCCATCGCGGTGGGGTCGTCGGCCCAGATCGCCCTGCTCGTCGGACCCCTGCTCGTGTTCGCGGGCGCTCTCTCCGGCAACCATCTCCAGTTGGTGGTCACGCCCTTCGAGGTGACGGCGGTGGCCGTGTCGGTGGCGGTCGTCGGCTTCCTGGTGCAGGACGGACGCACCAACTGGTTGGAAGGAGTGCAGCTGTTGGGGCTGTACGCCATCCTCGCCGTGGCCGGCTTCTTCCTGGGCCGCCCGTAGGCGGCCCGTCGGCGGCCCGTCGGCGGCCCGTAGGCGGCCCGTCGGCCAGCGGCGGTTTTGGCGCTCGCGACAAGCAGCACCGTACGATCACCACCATGTCGGAACGCACTCGGAACCTGCCCCGCCGCTCGTGCCTCTCGGTGCCCGCGTCCAGCGAAAAGATGCTGGGCAAGGGCCCTGGCATCCCCGCCGACATGGTGTTCCTCGACCTCGAGGACGCGGTGGCGCCGCTGGAGAAGGAGTCGGCCCGGGCCAAGGCCGTCGACGCCATCAAGAACCAGGACTGGGGCGAGAAGGTCCTGTGCGTGCGGGTGAACGCGTGGGACACCAAGTGGACGTACGGCGACGTCATCGAGGTCGTGGGCAACGCCGGCGAGCGGCTCGACGAGATCATGCTGCCCAAGGTCCAGAGCGCCGCCGAGGTGGTGGCCATGGACCTGTTGCTCACCCAGGTCGAGCAGAACGCCGGCCTGCCCGTGGGCCACACCGGCATCGAGGCCCAGATCGAGACGGCTCGGGGCCTCATCAACGTGGAGGAGATCTGCGCGGCGTCGCCCCGCCTGGAGACGATCATCCTCGGGCCCGTCGACTTCTCGGCGTCGATGGAGATGCCGTCGCTGGCCGGCGGTCTGCAGATCCCCGAGTACCCGGGGGACTACTTCCACTACGTGTTCATGAAGATCCTCATGGCCGGGCGGGCCAACGGCCTCCAGGTGATCGACGGGCCCTACGTGAAGGTGCGGGACCCCGAGGGTTTCCGCGACTTCTGCACCCGCACCCAGATCCTCGGCTTCGACGGCAAGTGGGCGCTGCATCCCGACCAGGTGACCATCCTCAACGAGGTGTTCGGCCCCAACCAGGAGCAGTTCGACCGGGCCTGGGCCATCCTCGACGCCTACAAGGAAGCCACTGAGGGCGAGCGCAAGGGGGCGGTCATGTTCGGCGACGAGATGATCGACGAGGCGTCCCGCAAGGTGGCGGTCAAGGTCGTGTCCCGCGGCGAGCGGGCCGGCCTGAAGCGCAGCTAGATCGAGAAGCCGCGGCGGCGCCCGCGAGCCCGCTGCTCCCGGCGTCTCCGCAGCTCGATCGCGAACCGGCTTCCGAGCCGTGATTCCCACCGCAGCAGCTCGTCGGCCAGGCGGCCGTTCACCTCGTCCTCGATGGCGGCCACGCGGTCGCTGATCCTGGCGATGGACCACCCGAAGTAGGTGTGGAGGACGGCCACCCCGCCGACCAGACCGATGATCAGCCACGCCGACGCGGACTGCACCTTGACCAGCACGGCGAGGGCGGCGAAGGACACCGCGAGCAGTTCGAAGCGGCTGCGGATGCGAGCCAGGATCTCGGCTCGCAGCGTGTCGTACTCCTTCATCAGGACGGTGACGCGGAGCTGTTGATCGGCATCCCCAGGCACGCCCGCGAGGATCCCACACCCGTTGGCGTAGCGTCGGGCCGTGCCCTACCGGACGATCATCGAACCGTTCCGCATCAAGTCGGTGGAGCCCATTCGCTTCACCACGCGCGAGGAGCGGGAGCAGGCGCTGGCAGCCGCTCACCACAACTTGTTCAACCTCCACGCCAACGACGTGATGATCGACCTCCTCACCGACTCGGGCACGGGCGCCATGTCGGCCGAGCAGTGGGCCGCGCTGATGCGCGGGGACGAGTCGTACGCGGGCTCGCCATCGTTCGAACGCTTCGAGTCCGTGGTACGCGACCTCACCGGCTATCGCCACGTCATTCCCACCCATCAGGGCCGCGCCGCCGAGCGCATCCTCTTCGCCGAGACGACCAAGGCCGGCCAAATCGTTCCGAACAACAACCACTTCGACACGACCCGCGCCAACGTCGAGTACCAGGGCGCCGAAGCGCGCGATCTCGTCTGCGCGGAAGCGGCCGACCTCCACCTGGAAGCGCCGTTCAAGGGCAACGTCGACGTCGACGCCCTCGAGCACCTGCTGGCTGGTGAAGGGGCCGGCCGCGTCCCGCTGGTCATGGTCACGATCACCAACAACGCAGGCGGCGGCCAGCCCGTGTCCCTCGCCAACCTTCGCGACGTCCGTGACGTGTGCAACCGCTTCGGCGTGCCGCTCTTCCTGGACGCGGCCCGCTTCGCCGAGAACGCCTGGTTCATCGTGCAGCGCGAGCTGGGCCAGCAGCACCGCACCCCGCGCGAGGTGGCCGAAGAGGTGTTCCGCCTGGCCGACGGGTGCACCATCAGCTTGAAGAAGGATGGCCTGGGCAACATCGGCGGCCTGCTGGCCATGAACGACGACGACCTGGCCCAGCGCTGCCGCAACCTGTTGATCCTCACCGAGGGGTTCCCCACCTACGGCGGCCTGGCCGGCCGCGATCTCGACGCGCTGGCCCAGGGCCTCACCGAAGTGACCGAGCCCAACTACCTGCACTACCGGGCTCGCTCGGCCGAGTACCTGGCCGAGAAGGCATGGGCCGCCGGGGTCGACACCGTGCGCCCGGCCGGCGCCCATGCCGTGTACCTCGACGCCGGCGCCCTGCTCCCGCACATCCCGCCATCGCAGTTCCCGGCCCAAGCCCTGGCCTGCGAGCTGTACCTGGAAGGCGGCGTGCGGGGCGTGGAGATCGGGTCGCTGATGTTCGGCGATGCCCCGCACGAACTGGTGCGCCTGGCCCTGCCCCGCCGGGTGTACACGCAGAGCCACGTCGACTACGTGGGCGAGGTCATCGCCGCGGTGGCCTCCCGGGCCGCCAGCCTGCGCGGCTACCTGATTGTGGAAGAGCCGCCCTGGTTGCGCCATTTCACCGCAAAGCTGCTCCCAATCCCCTGAACCGGACGGTTACCATGCCGCGCCATCCGACAACGTTCGCGATCGGCCCGCGCCTGTCTTGCCGCCCTCTGCGGCGTCGGTGCCGGGTACGTGCAGATGCCGAGTGCGTCGGCTCTGGGCCCAGGCACGCTCACGCCCTCGTCCGCCAGCCTCGCGCTTCCCAATCAACGGGTCGGCACCACGGGCCCGGCCCGAACCGTGCAGCTCACGGCCACGGGCGGCCCCGTGTCCATCACGTCGGTCTCGTTGGCCGGCGCCAACCCCGGCGAGTTCCCGGTGCAGACCGACTGCGTGCAACCGGGTCCGTCCGGCAGCCAGATCACTCGCGTTCTCGCGCCGGGTGACACCTGCACCATCGCCGTGCACTTCGCCCCCGCCCAGCGCGACGGGCGCGGCGCCGAGGTCGACGTGGCCAACGACTCGGCCGACAACCCCGTGCGCATCGCCGTGCAAGCGGTGGGCACGGTGGGCTACGAGTTGGTCGAAGCCGACGGCAGTGCGCGCGGCTTCGGCGACGCGCGCGAGTTCGGCGACATGGACCGCCAGCCCCTGAACGCGCCGATCGTCGACACGGCCAACACCACCGTCGACGGCGACGGCTACTGGCTGCTCGGGGGCGACGGCGGCATCTTCTCCTTCGGCAATGCCACGTTCCAGGGTTCCACCGGCGGGCAGCCCTTGAACGCCCCGCTCATCGGCATGGCGCCCACGCCCGGCCACGGTGCCGTTCCCCAGAATGCCTACTGGCTGGTGGCGACGGACGGGGGTGTGTTCAGTTTCGGTGGGGCCCCGTTCTGGGGGTCGATGGGCGGACAGCCACTGAACGCGCCAATTGTCGGCATGGCTTCGACGCCATCGGGGAATGGGTACTGGTTGGTGGCCTCCGACGGCGGTGTCTTCGCGTTCGGTGATGCGTCCTTCCACGGGTCTTTGGGAGGCCTCGCTCTGAACGCGCCGATCGTCGGCATGGCTGCGACACCCACCGGGCACGGCTACTGGTTGACCGCGTCCGATGGCGGCGTCTTCAACTTCGGTGACGCCGGCTTCTTCAACTCGATGGGTGGTACCAAGCTGGTGGCGCCCATCGTGGACTTCGCCCCCTCGCCAACAGGCCAGGGCTACTGGTTGGTCGGCGCGGATGGCGGGGTCTTCGGCTTCGGCGATGCCCCGTTCCGCGGGGGATTGGGTGATGCGGACGTGGACGACGTGGTCGCCATCGCCGCCACCGCCCCGCCGGTTGCCTCGATCCCCCCACCATCGGTGACGCCGACGCCGGTGGGCAAAGCCACACAGATGGCCACATCGCATCACAAGTGGCAGTACGCCACGCCTATAAGGTCCAAATAAGGGCGGATCCCCTGGCGGGGCTGCTCTCGATACTGGAATGGAGCTGCGTATGACCCAAACCATCCGAGTCGGCCGCCCACGACGGGCGATCGCACTAGTTGGGGCGATGGCCCTCGTGTTCACCATGCTGGGCGTCATGCAGCGGCCCGCCCAGGCCGCGGGCTGGACGATCTCCCCCACGCCGCTGGCGTTCGGGCAGTTGCGCATCGGCCAGGTCGGCATCGACAGGATCACCATCACCAACAACACGGGCACCAGCCAGACGATCCACAGCGTCAAGACCGAGGGAGGCACGGGGCCGCAGGACTACTTCGGCATCACCGGCCTGAACAGCAGCTTCCAGGGCGACCCGTCCCAGGACTGCCTGTTCGACAGCAGTCACACGCCCCGCACGCTGGCCGACGGAGAAAGCTGCAGCTTCTTCATCATCGTCAGCCCCACGCAGGTGGGCGACCGCAGCACCTCGTTCGTCGCCCGTGACACGGCGAACAACATGTTGTGGAGCGAGCCCCTGTCGGCCACCGGCACCGCTGGGTACTACCTGGCGGGCGCCTTCGGTGAGGTGAAGAACTTCGGCGACGCCGCGAACTACGGCGACGCCACCAAGCTGAACCTGAACGGTCCCATCATCGATGCCCAGCAGGTTCCCTTCGGTGAGGGCTACTGGTTGCTCGGCACGGACGGTGGCGTGTTCTCGTACGGCAAGGACGCCAAGTTCTACGGCTCCACCGGGTCGCTCAAGCTGAACGCCCCCGCCATCGCCATGGCGCCGCTGTTCGACGACGACGGCTACCTGTTCGCCGCCGCCGACGGCGGGGTGTTCTCCTTCGGCCCCCATGCCAATGCCCACTTCCGGGGCTCGATGGGCGGCAAGCACCTGAACGCTCCCATCGTCGGCATCGCCACGTTGCCCAGCGGCACTGAGGACGGGTACTTCCTCGTCGCGGCCGACGGTGGGGTGTTCGCCTTCGGCGACGCGGCCGATCACTTCAAGGGCTCGATGGGTGGCAAGCGCCTGAACTCGCCCATCATCGGCATCGTGCCGATGTACGACGACGACGGGTACTTCCTCATCGCCGAGGACGGTGGCATCTTCGCCTTCGGTTCCGCGGCCGACCACTTCAAGGGCTCGATGGGTGGCAAGACGCTGAACGCGCCCATCGTCGACATGGCCGCCCGCGCCGACGGTGACGGCTACTGGCTGGCAGCCATGGACGGCGGCATCTTCGCCTTTAACGCCCCGTTCTACGGGAACCTGGCGGCGCAGCACGTCGATGACGTGGTGGCCATCACGCCCACCGCGCCTCCCACCGACCCGGCCGGCTTCGGCGGCGCTGGCTTCTCTCCCAACGAGCCGACCAGCTTTGGCCCCAACAGCGCCCAGCAGCGGGCAATCATGACCAAGGCCGCCAAGGCGTTCCAGGCCTCGGAGGCCAAGCGAGCCAAGAAGTCGTAGCGCTCCGGCGCTCACGGTTGCACGACACGCCCCGGTGGCTTCGGCCGCCGGGGCGTATCGCGTCTAGGCGGCGCCCGACACCAAGCGGCGGGCGATCACCTTCAGGGCGAGCGTCTCGTCCGCTCCTTCGAAGATCGACAGCACCCGGGCATCGACGAAGTACCGGCTGACGGGGAACTCCTCGGCGTACCCCATGCCTCCGTGGATCTGCATGGCCTCCCGGCTCACCCACTCGGCCGCCCGGCACACGTAGGCCTTGACCATGGACGCCTCCATGGCCCCCTCGCCCTTGGCCATGAGCCGGGCCACCTGGTAAGCGAACTGGCGGCTGGCCTGGATGACGACGGCCATGCGCGCCAGCTTGGCCCGGGTGAGCTGGTAGTCGAGGATGGGCTTGCCGAACACCCTGCGATTGGCGGCGTAGTCGTAGGCCGCCTCGTAGGCGGCCTGCATCACGCCCACCGCCCGGGCGGCCGTCTGCAGGCGCCCGTTCTCGAAGCCCTCCATCTGGAGGTAGAACCCCCGGCCCAGACCGCTCTCGCCGCCGATGAGGTTGGCGGCGGGCACGTACCAGTTGTCGAAGGCGATCTCGTAGGAGTGCATGCCCCGGTAGCCGATGGTGTCGATGGCCCGGCCCTCCATCTTCCCGCCTTCCGGCTGAGTGAGATCGAAGCCGTGGCCCTGGCCCCGTTCCTTGGGGACGATGAAGAGGGACAGCCCGCGGTGGGCCTTGGACCGATCGGTGTCGGTACGGGCCAGCAGCATGAGGACGTCGGCGCGGGCACCGAACGTGCACCACGTCTTCACGCCGTTGATGCGCCAGCCGTCGCCGTCCGGGGTGGCGGTCACCGTGAGGCCGGCCACGTCGGACCCGAAGTCGGGCTCGGTGACGGCCACCGCGTTCATGATCTCGCCGCTGGCCAGCTTGGGTAGCCACTCGTGCTTCTGCTCCTCGGTGCCGCCCTTGACCAGCGCCCGGGTGAGGATCTCGGGACGGGTGATGAGGCTGCCGCCCACGCCGAGGGACCCGCGGGCCAACTCCTCGGTGGCGACGACCATGGCGAGGTACTCGCCCTCGCCGCCGGCCGCGAACCCGCCGTACTCCTCGGGCACCGAGAGGCCGAACGTGCCGATCTCGGCCAGGCCCTGGATCACGCGCTCGGGGATGTCCTCGTTCTTGCGGTGGATCTCCTCGGCGACGGGGCGGATCTCCTCCTCGGCGAAGCGGCGGAAGGTGTCCTGCACCATCTCGAAGTCGCTGTCGAGGTGGCGGGGGCCCTGCTCGCCGCACAGCTCGGCCAGGTACTCGGGCGCCCGGTAGGTGCGCACGAACGGGAGGGCGGTGTCGAGGGCGCCGGGCTCGGCTCCCCATGCCGCCTCCCGCCCGAGGATGCGGGCGGCCACGTCGTACACGGCGTCGGCCACGAAGGCGCAGGCGATGTGCGCTTCCACGTCGCCCTTGGCGCCGTAGTCGAGGATGGCCCGGGCGTTCTCGACGGCCGCGGCCGCGTGGGCGAGGTCGTAGGCGACCACCTGGTCGGTGTCCACGTCGCCGGTGGCGGCCAGGTGGCGAACGCCCGCGTCGACCACGGACTTGGCGGTCTCGACGGCGGCGGCAGCAGCGGAAAGATCGGGTGCGACCATGGCCGGGAGGTTACCGAGGGGTAATAGGTCGGCTCACATCGGCGGCCCCGGCACGGAGACGTCTGCGTCGTCGACGGCACGGGACCACGCGTTCGTGCCGGTACGGCGGCCGGCGAGCGGGCGGGTTTGGGAGAGATGTCATGGTCGCTGTCGCCGAGTGGGGAACGGTGCTCTTTCTCCTCGTTGCCGGTCTTGCTTGCGTCGCCGTCCTCGTGGCGCTGCGGGTTGAGCGTCCACGTCGCAGGCCATCCCGCCGCGCTGACCACTCGAACCGGCGGGAGCATCGCCGGCGTGGCGACGGCCCCGTCACCGGCCTGGTACGCATCAGCGATCGATTGCCAATTGCCCCCGCGCACGAGAGCTCCTCAGGGGCGGCCCGCAGCGGGGTCTGGCGGGGCGGCCGGGGGGTCTGGCGGGGCGGCCGGGGGGTCTGGCGGTGCGGCCGGGGGGTCAGGCGGGGCGGCGGGCCACGACGGTGACCAACGGCGGCAGCACGATGGGGTCGTCGCCGGGATCGACCTCGGTGAGTGACGCCAGGTAGTCGCGCACCGGCCCGGGCCCGGCGCCGGCGGCCGACTCGGCCCACGCGTCCACGATCTCCAGCCCCGCGTCTCGCACCAACCCGGGCAGCGAGGCGCCGAGGTCCTGGTCCCGGGCCCCCTCCATGGACAGCGGCTCACCCCCCACCCGGCCGGCGGTGGTGATGGGCTCCTGGACCACGACCCACCCGCCCGGTCGCACGGCCTGACCCATGCGCCGCACCACCCGCACGGGGTCGACCACGTGCATGAGCAGGAACCGGCAGAACGCCAGGTCGACGGGCTCGGGCAGCAGCAGGTCCTCGCCCCCCTGGGTGATGGCGATGACCTGGGCCTGGCCCTGCTCGGCCGCGGCCTTGGCCACGTCGTCCCGGCTGCGGGGATCACTGTCCACCGCGTAGACCCGCCCGTCCCGGCCCACGATCTCGGCCAGGGCCACGGTGACGTCGCCCCCGCCGGCGCCCACGTCGACGCAGCGCCAGCCCTCGCGCAGGCCCAGCCGGTCGAGGGCGGTGGCGAGCGGTCGCCGGTACACGTCGTTGCGCAGGCCGAGCTCGATCATGGGTCCGTAGCATCGCACGCATGACCGATCCCGCTCTGGCCGACGAGCTGGTGGCCGCCGTGCGCACCTTCGTGCGCAAGGAGGTCCTGCCCGTCGCCTCCGACCTCGAGCACGCCGACGCCTACCCCGACGGGCTGGTGGCGGGCATGCAGCACCTGGGCCTGTTCGGGTCGACCGTCCCCGAGGCGTACGGCGGCCTGGGCCTCGACATCACCACCTACGCCCGCATCGTGGAGGAGCTGGCTGCGGGGTGGATGTCGCTCACCGGCGTCCTGAACACCCACATGATCTGCGCCACCCTGCTGAAGCTGCACGGCACCGACGAGCAGAAGGCCCGCCTGCTGCCCCGCATGGCCGCAGGCGAGGTGCGCGGCGCCCTGTCGCTGTCAGAGCCCGACGCCGGCAGCGACACCAACGCCCTGCGCTGCAAGGCCACGCCAGACGGCGACGAGTACATCATCGACGGCACGAAGATGTGGGTCACCAACGGCGAGCGGTCGGGCGTGGTGGCGCTGGCCGCCCGCACCCCCGAGGGCATCACCTGCTTCATGGTGGAGAAGGAGCCCGGCCCGCGCTACCAGGGCATCACCGTGTCCAAGCAGATCGGCAAGCTCGGGTACAAGGGCGTGGAGACGGTGGAGATGGTGTACGACGGCCACCGGGTCCCTTCGAGCGCGGTACTCGGGTCGCCGGGCCGTGGCCTGTCCTACATCCTCGGCGCGCTGGAGCTGGGCCGGGTGAACATCGCCGCCCGGGCGTGCGGGGTCGGACGGGCCGCCTTCGAGGCGTCGATGGCCTACGCCCAGGAGCGCCACACGTTCGGCGTGCCCATCGCCAAGCACCAGGCCATCCAGTTCAAGCTGGCCGACATGGCCACCAAACTGGAGGCCGCCCGACTGCTCACCCGCAGCGCGGCGGCCAAGCTCGACGCGGGGGAGCGGGCCGACGTGGAGGCGGGCATGGCCAAGCTGTTCGCGTCGGAGATGGCGTTCGAGAACGCCACGGAGGCCATGCGCATCCACGGCGGCTACGGGTACACGACGGAGCTCTCCATCGAGCGCTACTACCGGGACGCGCCGCTGATGATCATCGGCGAGGGCACTAACGAGATCCAGCGCATGGTGATCGCCCGCGGTCTCTTGGCCCGCCACCAGTCCGCGTGAGTACCGTGCCTGCCATGACCACGTACGACCGCCCGTTCGGCCGCTACTACGAGGATTTCGAACCGGGAGACATCTACAAGCACTGGCCGGGCAAGACCATCACCGAGTACGACGACCACCTCTTCTGCATGATCACCATGAACCACCATCCGCTCCACGCGAACCAGTGGTACGCGGAGCAAGAGACGCAGTTCGGGAAGAACGTGGTGGTCGGCAACCTGGTGTACTCGCTGGTGCTGGGCATGAGCGTGCCCGACGTCAGCGGCGCCGCCATCGCCAACCTGGAGGTCGAGTCGCTCACCCATCGCAAGCCCACGTTCCACGGCGACACCATCTACGCGGAAACCCGCGTCCTGGAGAAGAAGGAGTCGTCCTCCAAGCCCGACCGGGGCGTGGTCACCGTCGAGACCAAGGGCCTCAACCAGCGGGGCGAGGAGGTCTGCTACTTCCGCCGCAAGGTCATGGTGTGGAAGCGGGAAGGCGCCCCGGAGCGCCAGCGGCCTTACGGCGACGACATCTGGTCATGACGGCGTCGATCCCCGAGCCCGCACGCGTCGGCTTCGGTGCGGGTGCCGACGCCTACGCCAAGGGCCGCCCGTCGTACCCTGCCGACGCGGTGGCGTACGTGGTCGAGCGGTGCGGCATCGGCCCGGGCACGACCGTGCTCGACCTGGCCGCGGGCACGGGGATCTTCACGTCGTTGCTGGTGCCGTCCGGTGCCCGCTTGGTGGCGGTGGAACCGGTCGAGTCCATGCGGGCCAAGATCACCGGAGCCGAGGTGCTGGACGGCACGGCCGAGGCCATCCCCCTGCCCGACCAGTCGGTCGACGCCGTCACCGTGGCCCAGGCCTTCCACTGGTTCCGCCACGACGAGGCCCTGGCCGAGATCGCCCGGGTGCTGCGGCCCGGCGGCACGCTGGCCATGCTGTGGAACCGGCGGGACGAGAGCGTGCCGTGGGTCGACCGCATGTCGGAGATCATCCACTGGCGGGCCCACCAGATCTCCATGTACGACCGCACCGACTGGCCCGCCGTCATCAGTGCGTCGGGCCACTTCGGTCCTGTCGAGCACCGCGCCTTCTCGTGGGAGCACCTCGTGGACCGGGCCACCCTGGCCGAGCGGGTGCGGTCGGTGAGCTACATCGCGGCCATGGACGAGGCCGAGCGGGCGCCTCTCGTGGCCGAGGTCGTGGCCCTGACCGACGGTTTCACCGAGCCCTTCCCGCTGCCGTACAACACGCTCATGTGGTGCTCGACGCGCTCCTGAGCTGGTACCCGGGGGCCGGGCGCCACGACCTGCCCTGGCGGCGTACCCGCGATCCATGGGCCGTGCTGGTGAGCGAGTTCATGCTCCAGCAGACGCAGGTGAGCCGGGTCGTTCCCAAGTACAAGGCGTTCATGGCGTCGTTCCCCTCGGTGGCCGCCTGCGCGGCGGCGCCCTTGGCCGACGTGGTGCGGGCGTGGGCGGGGCTGGGCTACAACCGCCGGGCCGTCAACCTGCACCGCACCGCGGTCGAGGTGGCGGCCGTCCACGGCGGCCGCCTGCCCTCGTCGCTGGACGCCCTCCTCGCTCTCCCTGGCCTCGGCCCCTACACGGCCCGGGCCGTGCTCGCCTTCGCCTTCGAGCAGCCCGTGTGCCCCCTCGACGTGAACACCGCCCGCCCGCTGGCCCGGGCCTTGGGCCGGACGGCCACCCAGCCCGAGGCCGACGCGCTGGTGCCGTCGTCGCAGTCATGGGAGTGGAACGAGGCCCTCATGGACCTGGGCGCGCTGGTGTGCACCCGCGGCGCGCCCGACTGCGGCCGCTGCCCGCTGGCCGTCCAGTGCCGGTGGTCGCTGGCCGGCTGCCCACCCGATGCCGACCCCGCCGCCCCTGCCGGCCGCCAGTCCCGCTTCCACGGATCCGACCGCCAGGGCCGGGGCCGGCTGGTCGACGCCCTGCGCGCCGGCCCGGTGGCGGGCGACCCCGCCACGCTGGCCGAGGTCATGGGCTGGCCGGGCGACCCGAGGCGGGCCAGCCGGGTGGCCGCCACCCTGGTGGAGGACGGCCTGGCCGAGCAGGCCGCCGACGGCACCCTGCACCTCCCTCGCTAGCCCGTCGCTAGGCCCGCCCGCGAATCGGGTCGGTCAGGGCGACCCCGGGCCCACAAAGGCGAGGATCCGCTCGTTGACCTCGTCGGGCCGCTCGACCTGCAGGAAGTGGCCGGCCCCTTCGATCACCACGGCGCCCTCCAGAGCTGCGGCGAACTCCACGCCCAGGCAGCCGTCGGTCCGGCCGTGCAGGTACAGCAGGGGCTGGGTGGGCATCATGCCGGCAGCGGCCAGCTCGGCTTCGTACCCCTCGGACGGCACCGTCCCCCACATGGCCTTGTAGAAGCCCAGGGCGGCCGCCATGTTCTCCGGCGAGCCCAGCGACTCCGTCAGCAGGGCCACGTCCTCGGTCTCGTCGTACCCGGGCGACCAGTCCCGCCACAGCCCCCGCACGAACTCGATGTCCACCGCGGCGCCGGCCAGGGGGTGCTGGAAGAAGAACATGTACCAACTCCGCCGCAGCTGCTCGTACCGGAAGAACCCCCCGGCCAGCACCGAAGGCGGCGGCACGGCCAGGGTGACCACCCGAGCCCAGCGCTCGGGGGCGAGGACCGCAGCCCCGTAGGTGGCCGCCGCCCCCCAGTCGTGCCCGATCAGGACAGCCCGTCCGTCGCCTCCCAGGGCGTCGTGCACGGCGTTGGCGTCGGCCACCAGGGCGCCCGTGTGCAGGCGGCCGTCGGCCGGTATCTCGGTGGGGGCGTACCCCCGCATCCACGGTGCGACGGCGTGCCAGCCGGCGGCACCCAGGGCGGGCAGCAGGTAGCGCCAGGTGTGGGCCGAGTCTGGGAAGCCGTGGAGCAGGAGCGCCAACGGCCCGTCAGGCGGCCCCTCCTCGAGGTACGCCACGCTGATCCCATTGACGTTGATCTGCCCCAGTGGAGGTATCCCCCTCAAACGCGGCGTCTCACGCGCCGATGCATGCATCATGGCTCACGAGTGGCTCGACCGACTCTTGCGCGGGATGGAGGAGCTCGAGGCATCGGATGTCCACATCAAGGCGGGGTCGCCGCCCCGGGTCCGCATCCACGGCGGCCTGCGCAAGTTGGAGGACGAGGCGACCATCACCAACGAGATGGCGGCTGAGATGGCCGGCGCCATCATGCGGCCGGACGTGGCCGAGATGTTCGCCGACCGCAACGAGGCCGACTTCGCCTACGCCATCCCCGGCTTCGGCCGCTTCCGGGTCAACGTCTTCCGGCAGCGAGGCTCGGTGGCCATGATCTTCCGCCGGGTGCGCACCTCGGCGGCCAGCTTCGACGAGCTGGGCCTCCCCGAAGTCGTCGCCCGCCTCGCCAACGAGCAGCGCGGCCTGGTCCTGGTCACGGGTCCTACCGGCTCGGGCAAGACCACGACGCTGGCGGCCATGATCGACCACATCAACCGCAGCCGCGAGGTCCACATCGTCACCATCGAGGACCCCATCGAGGTCCTCCACCGGGACAACCTGGCCGAGATCAGCCAGCGGGAGATCGGCTTCGACACCCGGGACTTCGCCACCGCCATGCGGGCGGCCATGCGCCAGGACCCCGACGTCATCCTCGTGGGCGAGATGCGCGACCAGGAGACGGTGGCTGCTGCCCTGAGCGCGGCCGAGACCGGTCACCTCGTGTTCTCGACCCTCCACACCATCGACGCCACCGAGACGGTGAACCGCATCGTCGACTTCTTCCCGCCCCACCAGCAGAACCAGATCCGCGTGGCCTTGGCGGGCGCCCTCAAGGGCACCATCTGCCAGCGCCTCGTCCCCACGGCGGACGGGAGCGCGCGGGTAGCCGCCCTCGAGGTCATGGTGGTGAACGGCCGGGTGCAGCAGTGCATTGTCGACCCCCAGCGCACGGGCGACATCCACGAGATCGTGGCCGACGGCGAGTACTACGGGATGCAGACGTTCGACCAAGCCCTCGTACGGCTGTACGAGGAGGGCAAGATCGACCTGCGGGGCGCCATGATGACGGCGTCCAACCCCCACGACCTCAAGGTCATGCTGCAGTCGCGCGGCCTGGTCGGCACCGGCGCCCGCTGACCCGTCGCCGAGGCCCGGCCGTGACTTTCGTCACACGATGAACCATCGGTGAACCGCGTGGGTAACCTCGCTCCTTGAGCAGGGGGGAGCACGCTGAAGGTCACGTTCTATGGGTGCCGGGGATCCTGCCCTTGCCCATGCGAAGCCAATCGACGGTACGGCGGCAACACCGCCTCCATCGCGGTCGAGGTCGACAGCGAGCCGCCCTTGCTGCTCGACCTGGGCACCGGGCTGCGCCTGCTGGCCGAGGCCTACCCGGCCGGTGACAGTCGCCCCTTCCACGCCGCTGCCCTGATCACCCACCTCCACTGGGACCACGTGCAGGGCCTCCCCTTCTTCCCGCACATCCACCAGCCCAGCACCCACCTCGACATCTATGGTCCCCGCCAGGACGAGGGGCCGCTGCACGAAGTGTTCGACGGCCTGATGCGCCCCCCGTACTTCCCCGTGCAGTTCACCCAGCTGCGGGGCACGATCGAGTTCCACGACGTGCTCGACGACGACCTCTCGATCGGCAACGCCAAGGTCAAGGTCCGCCAGGTGCCCCACGTGGGGACCACCGTCGGGTACCGCATCGAGTGGGGCGGGGCGACCGTCGCTTACGTCAGCGACCACCAGGCCCCGCTGTCCCTGGACCGGGTCGCCGATTCGGTGCTCGAGCTGTGCGACGGCGCCGACCTCGTCATCCACGACGCCCAGTACACGCCCGAGGAGTTCACCAAGAAGCCGGACTGGGGCCACTGCACGGTCGACTACGCCCTGCTGGTGGCGAGGGAAGCGGGCGCCCACCGCCTCGTGCTGTTCCACCACGACCCCTCGCACAGCGACGACGACATGGACGCCATGGTGGCCGACGCCCAGGCCAAGGCGGCCGCCTTCGGGCTCAACGAGGTGGTCGGAGCGTACGAAGGCTTGACGCTCACCCTCGGCTCCACATAGGCAGAACGCTTGTGAGCCAATCTGACGACCTCAGCCAAACCGCCGCGTCCGGTTTCGACGCCGCCCGCTTCCGCCAAGTCATGGGCCACTTCTGCACGGGTGTCACCATCGTGACCGCCATCGACGGGGCCGAACCCCTCGGCCTCACCCTGCAATCGTTCACCTCGCTGTCGCTCGACCCGCCCCTCGTGTCCGTGGCCGTGGGCCGGGGTTCGGCCACCTGGCCCCGCATCAGGGACGTGGGCGCCTTCACTGTCAACATCCTCTCCGACGAGCAGGAGGCGATGTGCCGGCGCTTCGCCAGCTCGGGCGGTGAGAAGTTCACCGGCGTGGGGTGGAAGGCGTCGGCCACCGGCGCCCCCATCCTCGACGACGTGCTGGCCTGGGCCGACTGCCGGCTGGAGGCCGAGCACGACGCCGGCGACCACATCATCGCCATCGCCCGGGTGGTCGATCTGGGCGTGGCCGACGAGGGCACACCGCTCCTCTTCTATCGGGGCGGCTTCGGGCGCTTCCAGGCTTGAGCTGGCTCGGCCTCGTCGCCCGCGTCATCCTCGGGGCGGTGTTCCTCGTCTCAGGTGTCGCCAAGTTGCGCGATGCCCGGTGGCGGGAGAGCGCCGCCCGCTTCGGCGTGCCTCCGGGCCCGGCCGCTGCCCTCCCTTGGGCCGAGGTCGTGCTCGGGGCACTGCTCGTCGCCCAGCTGGGGGTGCCCTGGATCCCGCTCGTCTCGCTGGGCCTCCTGGGCATGTTCACCGGCGCCGTGGTCGCCCACGCGGCCAAGGGCGACCAGGTGCCGTGCAACTGCTTCGGCACCGCGTCGATCAAGCCGGTGACGTGGGCAACGGTCGGCCGGAACGTGGTCCTCATCGCCCTGGCCGCAGCCGCCCTGACCCGTCGCTAGGGTTCGACCGTGCCCATCATCGAGCCCACCGCCATCACCGGCGTCGTCCTGGTCACGCCCGATGTGCACGGCGACGAGCGGGGCCGGTTCACGGAGACGTACCGGCGTTCCTGGTTCCCGCACGGGCGGGAGATGGTGCAGGGCAACCGGTCGGACAAGCAGGCCGGCGCCGTCGTGGGCCTCCACTACCACCTGCGCCAGGCCGACTACTGGTACGTCGTGCGGGGCACGGCCCGGGTGGTCCTCCACGACCTGCGGCTGGGCTCGCCGACCCAGGACGTCACCCTCGTGGTCGACGTGGGCGATACCAACGAGCAGGGCGTGTACATCCCCAAGGGCGTGGCCCACGGCTTCGCCGCCCTCACCGACCTGACGGTCACGTACCTGGTCGACCAGTACTACGACCCGGCCGATGAGTTGGGCGTGGCGTGGGACGACGGCGACATCGGCGTGGACTGGGGCGTTCCCCTGCCCCCGGTGCTGTCCGGGCGAGACCAGGAGAACCCCCGGAAGGCCGACGTGCCCGCCCCCCTCCGGCCCGCCTGGGCCGGGGATTCGGCCTGAATCGCCCTCTACGGGCCACAACGCTCCAAAGTTTCGGGCAGGGAGTCTCAACCTCTGCGGCGAACCCCCGAAAAGGCTGTTACTACTTTTCGTGGCGGCCCCCCAAACACGGAGCGTGAAATGCAGTTGCGGTCGTTGAGCGAGACCAAGGTCCTCCGGCAACACAACGCCGACGTGGCCGTGGCCCGGGAACGGGCCCGCCAGGTCCGGCTGGGCAGGCTGGCCATCGTGCTGGCGCCGCTGGCCGCGTACCTCGGGTACCGGGCCTTCTCGGGGAACCCCGTCAAGTTCGGCCCGCCCCACATCCCGGCTGACATCCAGCCCCTGCTTCCCGCCATCGTCTTGATGGTCATCCTCACCGCCGCCCTGGTGCTGCCCCTCATGGGCGCGGGTCGCTCGCCCCACGTGCTGTTCCGGCCCAGCGAGCTGGACGTCTCCTTCGACGACGTGAAGGGCGCCGACGTGGTGGTCGAAGAGGTCGTGAAGACCCTGAACCTCTTCCTGGCCCACAAGACGTTCAAGGAACAGATGGGCGGCACCGCCCGCCGGGCCATCCTCTTCGAGGGTCCCCCCGGCACGGGCAAGACCTACCTGGCCAAGGCCATGGCTCGGGAGGCGGGGGTGCCCTTCCTCTTCGTCTCGTCGTCGGCCTTCCAATCGATGTACTACGGCCAGACCAACCGCAAGATCCGCAACTACTTCAAGGCCCTACGCAAGTACGCCCGGGCCGAGGGCGGCGCCATCGGCTTCATCGAGGAGATCGACGCCATCGGCGCGGCCCGCTCGGGCATGGGCGGCTCCACCCAGCGCGAGGGCATCTCCGGTGTGGTCAACGAGCTGCTCATCCAGCTCCAGTCGTTCGACTCGCCCACCACCAGCGGGCGCCTGAAGGGTTGGTTCATCGACCAGCTCAACACGTGGTTGCCCACCGACCACCAGCTGCGCAAGCCCAGCCGGGAGGCGGCCAACATCCTGGTGATCGGCGCCACCAACCGGAAGGACGACCTCGACCCCGCCCTGCTCCGGCCCGGCCGCTTCGACCGCGCGATCTATTTCGACCTGCCCACCCGGGCCGGCCGCCGGGAGATCATCGACTACTACCTCGACAAGAAGTCGCACGAGGCCGCTCTCGACGACCCCGAGATGCGCGACACCCTGGCGGCCATGACGTTCGCGTACTCGCCGGTGATGATCGAGCACCTGCTCGACGAGGCGTTGGTGTGGGCCCTGCGCCGGGACGCCGACCGCCTGTCGTGGTCCGACATCCAGCAGGCCCGGATGACCGAGGAGCTGGGCCTCAAGCAGCCGGTCGAGTACACCGAGGCCGAGCGCCGGGCCATCGCCACCCACGAGGCGGGGCACGCCACCGTCGCCTACCTGGTGGGCAAGGGCCGCAAGCTCGAGGTGCTGTCCATCATCAAGCGGGGCGACTCGCTCGGCCTGCTCGCCCACTCCGAACTCGAGGAGCGGTTCACCAACACCAAGTCGGAGATCGAAGCGCGCATCAAGATCGCGCTGGGCGGCATGGTGGCCGAGGAGCTGTTCTTCGGCGAGTCGGGCACGGGCCCGGCCGGCGACCTCCAGCAGGCCACTCTGGCGGCAGCGATGATGGTCGGCTCGCTGGGCCTGGGCGGCACGCTGGTGTCCTACGACGCGGCCAACGGCCCCGGCGGGCCCAACCTCGTGGCCAAGGTGCTGTCCAGTGACACGGGGCGGGAGGCGGCCGAGGGCATCCTCACCAGCGCCAAGGCCGAGGTCACCAAGCTGCTGGACGAGAACCGCCACGTGATCGAGGCCCTGCGCGACGCTCTGCTGGAGCGGGACGAGCTCATCGGCGAGGACATTCTCGACGTGGTCCGCAAGGCCGAGGCACCCACCATCGACCTGCGCTCCATGCAGGAGCTCCTCGAGGCCGAGGACTCCTGACCCGAGAAGCAGGACGGGTGACGGCGAGAGGGGTCAGTCGGTGAGGCCGACGGCGTCGAGCATGAAGGCGTACACGAACGCCTCGTCCCGCCACGCGTCGTACCGCCCGGACGGGCCCATGTGCCCGGCGCCCATCTCCGTCTTGAGCAGCACCGACGAGCCCGCGCCGGACCGGTCCCGGAGGCGCTGCACCCACTTGGCCGGCTCCCAGTAGCTCACCCGCGGATCGTTCAGCCCGCCCGTGGCCAGGATGCGCGGGTAGGGGCCCGAGTGCACGTTGTCGTACGGCGAGTACGACTTCATGTACTCGTACACGTCCTTGCTCTCCACCGGGTTGCCCCACTCCTCCCACTCCAGAACGGTGAGGGGGAGCGTCTCGTCCATGATCGTGGTGAGACAGTCGACGAACGGCACCTCGGCCACCACGGCCCGCAGGAGGTCGGGCCGCATGTTGGTGACGGCGCCCATGAGCAGGCCGCCCGCCGACCCGCCCCTGATCACCAACTGGTCGGGTGACGTCCAGCGCCCTTCGACGAGGCGCTCGGCGCAGGCGACGAAGTCGGTGAAGGTGTTGCGCTTCTTCAGCAGCTTGCCGTCCTCGTACCAGCGCCGGCCCATCTCCCCGCCGCCCCGGACGTGGCCGATGGCGAACACGAAGCCCCGGTCCAGGAGCGACAGCCGCAGCGACGAGAACGTGGGCTCGATGCTGATCTCGTACGAGCCATAGCCGTACAGCAGCGTGGGGTTCGACCCGTCGAGGGCCAGGCCCTTGCGGTGCACGACGGACATGGGGACGTGCACGCCGTCAGGCGCCGTGGCCCACACCCGGAAGGTCTCGTATTTCGAAGGGTCGTACCCACCCAGCACGGGCTGCTGCTTCAGCAGCTCCCGGTCCCGGGTCTGCATGTCGTAGTCGTAGACGGAGCGGGGGGTGACGAGGGACTGGTAGCTGAATCGAAATGCATCTGTTTCGAATTCGAGGTTGGCGTCGCCCGACACCGTGTAGACGGACTCGGGCTGCTCGACGATGTGGGTGTCGCCCGAGTCGAACGATCGCACGGCGATGCGCCGCAGCCCCTCGGCCCGCTCCCACAGCACCAGCCAGCGAGCGAACACCTCGATGCCGTCGAGCTTGACGTCGGGCCGGAGGGGCACGACGTCCTCCCACTGGGCCCGGCCCGGGGCCGTGACCGGGGCCCGGACGAGCTTGAAGTTCTCGGCGCCGTCGGCGTTGGTCACGATGAGGAACCAGTCGCTGTGGTGCTCGATCGAGTACTCGACGCCCTGCTGGCGCGGCTCCACCACCCGGAAGTTCTCCAGCGGGGAGTGGGCGGCCAGGACCCACGCTTCGGAGGTGACCTTGCTGTTCAGTTGGAGGAACACCCACTGCTCGCTCTTGGACAACGCCACGTGGAGGAAGAAGCGCTCGTCGTCCTCCTGGTACACGAGCACGTCCTCGTCCACCGGCGTGCCCAGCACGTGGCGCCACAGCTGGTAGGGGCGCATGGCATCGTCGGGACGCACGTAGAACACGGTGCGATTGTCGGCCGCCCACGCCAACCCGTAGTAGGTGCCCTCGACCGTGTCGGGCAGGTCCTGCCCGGTGGCCAGGTCGCGGAAGCGCAGGGTGTAGCGCTCGCCGCCGTCGTAGTCGATGCCGTAGGCGAGCAGG
>DASRGI010000184.1:0-11529 GCA_035651095.1 Acidimicrobiales bacterium
CCTGGGCCGACGCCGCCACCGCCGCCACCCAGTTCCCGCTGGCCTACAAGCGGGTCACGGTGATCGTGGGCTGGACGGACGAGGGCGGTCCCCACCAGGTCCGGCAGGACGCCTACGTCTACCCGGGGGGCCTGGGGCCGTACACCGGGCCGGGCGGGGCCACCACCACGACCACCACGCCGACCGGTGCCGCACCGCCTGCCCCCGTGGCCCTGGTCGCCACGGCCACCGACCCGGCGACCGTGAACCTGGCGTGGACGCCGTCCGCGGCCGTCACGCCCGCCGTGGCCACGTGGACCGTGCAGTACTCGACCGACGGCTTCCTCACCGCCCACCTCCTGACCGACACCCAGCCGGCCACGGCCACGACGTACACGGCGTCGGGGCTCTCGCCGTCCACGACGTACACCTTCCGCGTGGCCGGCCAGACGGCCGGCGGCGTGGTGTCGCCGCCGTCGCCCGTGGCGTCGGCGACCACACCGGCGGCGACCGTGGCCGTATGCCAACTGGGGACCGACACCATCACCCCGGCAGCCATCAAGCGAGCCAACAACGGGGGATTGACGCTGGCGTCCAATGCCGTCGTCAGCGTGAACGTGTCGGGACCGTGCACCGGCCTCCACCTCACCTTCGGGCCCACGTCGTCGACCACCGCGACCGTCTGGTTGGTGCAGGGCGCCGGCGGCATGTGGACCGGGACCGTGGTGGGCGTGGGCACGCCCTGGGACACCGGCACCCACCCCATCAGCGTGCTCGACGGCGGCGGGGCGGCCCTCGGCACGCTCACCCTCACCGTCTGCACCCACAACGCCAAGACATGCCCATGAGCCGCGACACGGCGGACATGCGCGGCTTCACCGTCGTCGAGTTGACCGTCACCTGCGCGGTGCTCTCGCTCGTCCTCGTCAGCCTGCTGTCGCTGCTCGACTCGCAGACCCGCGCCGAGCGGCACCTGCAGGCGGTGGTGAACAGCCAGGAGGACGTGCGCTTCGCCATGCTCGCCATCGCCCGCGACGTGCGGGCCGCCGATCCCCTCCTCCCCCTCTCCAGCGTGGACGGCTACGCCAACCAGATCCAGCTCCAGTTGCGCGACGGCTCGGGCACCTCGCTCGGATACGTGCGCTGGATCCTCGACCCGGCGGCCCAGGCGGTGAGCCGCCTGGTGCTCTCGGGGCCGAACGGGACCGTGACCTCGACGGTGTTCACGCTGCCCCGCGTGCGAAACGCCCAGGACGGGCTGCCCCTCTTCCGCTACTACAACTCGGACGGGACGGAGCTCACGGCGTCGACCGCCACCACCGCGGACTTCGCCAACTGCACGGTGCGCGTGCACATCACGCTCGAGGCCGACACCAACCCCGGCCCGAAGCCGTTCCAGCTCGACTCGGACGCCGAGGTCCGCAACCGCCTACCCGGAGGAATCGGATGCTGAGGGATCGGATGCAGAAGCGCGATGACAACGGCTCGCTGGCAGTGGCCATGTCGGTGCTGATGATCCTGGCCAACCTGTCGGTCGTCGTCCTCGCCCGGACCATGGTGTCGCTCGACCAGGTGCGGCGGGGCCAGGACTTCGTGGCCGCCCTGGCCAGCGCCGACGGCGGCCTGTCGGACGCGCTCTTCCGCATCGACCAGTCGACGCCCCCCTCGCTCACGGGCACGGGGTCAGTGGGCCAGGGCAGCTTCGCCTACCTCGCCACCCGGCTGGACGCCGACTCGTACTCGATCGAGGTCAAGGGCACCATCGGCGGGTCGAGCCATGCCATCGAGGCCACCGTCCGGCGCGAGGAGCGGTTCCCGTACGCCCTCTTCGCCAACCAGGGCCTGACGTTCAACGGCAACGGGTCGTTCAACATCTACTCGTCCACCGCGGCCGGCGGCCTCGGCACCGGTGAGGCGAGGGTCGGGTCCAACCGCGCCATCGTGGTGAACTCGGGCAAAGGCGCGGGAGACGGGCAGGACTACTTCGCCCCCTCGGGCTCGTGCATGGGGTGCCCGAAGCCCACGCCCAAGCAGCAACCGTACGAACTCGACCCCATCACCTTCCCCACCGGCGCCACCCAACCGTGCCCCGCGCTCGGGACGTTCACCGGCGCCGTCAACGGGATGGCCGGCGTCCCCGTGGTGTGCGACCAGGACGTGATCTTCACGGGAACCACCACCATCTTCAACGGGCCGCTCGTCCTGTACATCACGGCGGACCACAAGCTGTCCATGGACAGCGCCACCGTCAACGCGGGAGCAGCGAGCAGTCTCCTGCAGATCTACAAGGACGGGGCCGGTGCCCTCTCGTTGGGCAATGGAGCCAGCGCCACCAACACCAGCGCCGTGCTGTACGCACCGGCCACCGACCTGACCGTGAACGGCGGCGCGCAGTGGTTCGGGTCCATCACGGTCAACTCGATGCGGATCAACGGCGCCCCCAACTTCACCCTGGGGTACGACCTCGGCCTCCGCTCGATCCTCAGCCAGAACTGGCGGGTGCTGCATTGGCGAGAGGTCCCGTCGACGTCCGTCGGGTTGTAGCGACGTGGCCATCAGCGTGAAGGCGGCGCGCACCGAGGACCAGCGCTGCCCGCGCTGCGCGCTCCTGCAAGCCGTCGCCACCGAAGCCGTACGCCACACGTGCAGCCGGTGCGGCGCCGGATGGGCGTGGGCCGAGTGCCGGTCGTGCCGCGCCGTCGCCTGCCCGCTCGACTCGTTGGAATCGTGGCGGTGCCGGTGCGGGGTTTGGAACCGCTCGTGGTGGAAGGCCGGCGACCGGCAGGCGGAGGCGTCGGTGGCATCTCGCCGCAAGGCCGATGCCCGCCTGATCGATGGACCGTTGCGGTTCCTGGTCGTCGTCCTGCCCGCCCTGGCCGTGTTGGCCGTCGTGGTCTCGATGCCGTGGTGCGACAGCGGCAACGGGGCGCGGACCGCCCGGGCGCAGGCGGCGTGCAGCGCCTACCGTGACTGGCGGTCGCGCGCCGCGGCCGGCGTGCCGGCCGACACCGCCGCCCTGGTTGCGTCAGCCCGGAATGCCACGCCGGCAGTGCGGAGCGCGGCCCAGGGCTTGGCCCGAGCCGGCAACGACACGAACACGCTGCTCGGAGCCATGGCCGCCATGGACGCCGCTTGCCGCTCGAGCTAGACGGCACCGAGCCAGCGGGGGTCAGAGGTTGCCGCGGCGGGCCTGCTCCCGCTCGATGGCCTCGAAGAGGGCCTTGAAGTTCCCGGCGCCGAAGCCCTTGGCTCCCTCGCGCTGGATGACTTCGAAGAACACGGTGGGCCGGTCGGTCACCATCTCGGTGAACAGCTGGAGCAGGTACCCGTCCTGGTCGCGGTCGACCAGGACGCCGAGGCGCTGGAGGTCGTCCCACGGCAGGTCGAGGTCGGCCAGCCGGGCCCGTGCGTCCTCGTAGTACGACGCCGGCACGCGGAGGAAGCGCACGCCCCGGTCGCGCAGGGCGCTGACCGTCGACACGATGTCCTCCGTGCGCATGGCGATGTGCTGGACGCCGGGTGCGCCGTAGAAGTCGAGGTACTCCTGGATCTGGCTCTTCTTCAGCCCGTCGGCCGGCTCGTTGATGGGAAGCACGATCTTGGAGCCGTCCCACACGACCGTCGACATCAGGGCCGAGTACTCGGTGGAGATCTGGTCGTCGCCGAAGTGGACCAGCTGGTCGAAACCGAGCTGGTATCGATAGAAGTCGACCCAGCCCTCGAGGTTGCCCTTCTCCACGTTGCCGACCACGTGGTCGATGCGGGTGAGGGCCACGGGCGGGGCGGCGGCGCCGTCGCCCGGCAGGTTCTCGGACGTGAAGCCGGGGGCGAACAGGCCGTGGTAGTCGTGCCGCTCCACGAACGTGTGCTGCGTGTCGCCGTACGTGGCGATGGTGGCCCGCACGATGCGGCCGTCGGCGTCTTCCTCGACCCACGGCGCCCGCAGCCCGGCCGCGCCCCGAGCCAAGGCCGCCTCGTAGGCCTGGCCGGCATCGGCCACGGTGATGGCGATGTCGTGCACGCCGTCGCCGTGGTCGCGCACGGACGCGGCCACGGGCGACCCGGGATGGAGGGCGCCGGTGACGACGAAGCGGAGTTCACCCTGCTCGACCATCCACGACGCCCGGTCGGCGACCCCCGTCTCGGGCCCGGCGTAGGCCACCACGCGGAAGCCGAAGCCCGAGCACAGGAAGGAGGCGAACGCCCGGGCGTTGCCCACCCACCATTCGAGGTGGTCCCAGCCGCGAAAGAGTGAGGCGGGGGTGGGCGTGCGTGTTGCGGTCGTGGGCGTGGTGGCCAGCGCCATGGGTCCTCCCTGAGCAGGCTGTACCTTTTATGGTCCTGTTGCTCGGCGAAGTGGTCAAGGCTTTCTCGATCCACTGAGCAGATTGCCCAGTCGTCGGCGCGCTCCCCGGTACGCTCTGGTCATGTTGCCCAGCGCCTTGCCCAGCGCCGCCCTCGACACCCTCGACGCCCGCCTCATCCAGGCGCTGGCTCGGTCGCCCCGGACGGGCGTGTTGGACCTGGCCCGCCAGCTCGGCGTGGCCCGGGGAACGGTGCAGGCCCGGCTGGAGAAGCTGCAGCGGCGGGGCGTCATCACCGGCTTCGGGCCCGACATCGCCACCCGGGGCCTGGGCTACGACGTGCTCGCCTTCGCCACCCTGGAGATCGCCCAGGGCCGCCTCCAGGACGTCGTCGCCCACCTGCGCGACATCCCCGAGGTGCTGGAGGCCCACGCCACGTCGGGACCGGGCGACCTGCACTGCCGGGTGGTGGCCCGGTCCAACGAACACCTCCAGCAGGTGATCAACCGCATCCTCGAGGTGCACGGCATCGGGCGCATCACCACGGTGCTGGCCCTCTCGGAACAGATCTCGTACCGGATCATGCCCTTGGTCGGCGCCGCCGCCGCGCCCACCGATGCACGCGAAATCTCCACATCTCGGCGCAGGTCTCCCTGACAACCCCATTTCGGGGAAGTGTGGGCAGTAGCGCCGTCTAACCTTTGGTCCGTGGACACGGGGAGCTGGACGCCCTCTTCCTGGCGCGATCTGCCGGCAGCGCAGCAGCCCGACTGGCCCGACGAGGCCGCCCTGGAGCGCGCCCTGAAGCAGTTGGCCTCCCTGCCCCCACTGGTGTTCGCGGGCGAAGCCCGCAACCTGCGGACCGGGCTGGCCGAGGTGGCCGCCGGCAAGGCGTTCCTCCTCCAGGCGGGCGACTGCGCCGAGTCCTTCGCCGACTTCTCGGCCGATGCCATCCGGGACAAGCTCAAGGTCATCCTCCAGATGGCCGTCGCCCTCACCTACGGGTCGGGCGTGCCCGTGGTCAAGGTCGGGCGCATCGCCGGCCAGTTCGCCAAGCCCCGCTCCTCCCCCACCGAGCTGGTGGGGGGCGTGGAGCTGCCGTCCTTCCGGGGCCACATCGTCAACGACGACGCCCCCACCTACGAGGCCCGCGTCCCCGACCCGGCCCGCCTCGTGGCGGCGTACCACCAGTCGGCGTCAACGCTGAACCTGCTGCGGGCCTTCACCAAGGGCGGCTTCGCCGACCTGTCGCAGGTGCACGTGTGGAACCAGCAGTTCGTGGCCTCGTCCAACGAGGGCCAGCGGTACGACGCGCTGGCGGCCGAGATCGAGCGGGCCATGCGGTTCATGAAGGCGTGCGGCATCGACCTCCAGGCCGAGCAGCGGCTCCACCAGGTCGACTTCTACACCTCGCACGAGGCCCTGCTCCTCGGGTACGAGGAGGCCCTCACCCGGCGGGACTCGCTCACGGGCGACTGGTACGACTGCTCCGCCCACATGGTCTGGATCGGCGAGCGCACCCGCCAGCCGGACGGGGCCCACGTGGCCTTCCTGGCCGGCGTGGAGAACCCCATCGGCGTGAAGCTGGGACCGTCGGTCACGCCCGACGAGGTGCTGGAGCTGTGCGAGCGGCTGGACCCCGAGCGGGTGCCGGGCCGGCTCACCCTCATCTCCCGCATGGGTGCGGGCAAGGTGGCAGACGCCCTGCCCCCGCTGCTGCGGGCGGTGACGGCCAGCGGGCGGTCGGTGGTGTGGGCGTGCGACCCCATGCACGGCAACACGTTCACCAGCCCGGGCGGGCGCAAGACCCGCCACTTCGACGACGTGCTGGCCGAGATCACCGGGTTCTTCTCGGTGTGCCGGGCCGAGGGCGTGTGGCCGGGCGGCATGCACGTCGAGCTCACGGGCGACGACGTCACCGAGTGCCTGGGCGGGGCCGAGGAGATCCTGGAAGACCACCTGCACGTGCGGTACACGACCACGTGCGACCCCCGGCTCAACGCCCGCCAGTCGCTCGACCTGGCCTTCCTGGTCGCCGAGCTCCTCCGCACGCCCTAGTCCAAGCAGCTCTTGTCGCGCTTCGTCCGGTATATCGGACAAAACGCGGCCAAACGCCCCCGGAGCAGGGCGATTGCGCGAAATCTTGATCGGAATACTCGGCTTTTGCTAGCCTGACCTCCATGTGCTCGCCCGGGTCCACCGATGTCCGCCGTTCGCTCGGCGCGCCGTCGGTCGCCATGGGAACGACGCCCCACTGGGTGCACGACACCGGCTGTCCCGACGCCGCCTGACGCCGCCCCGCTCGTCGCCCCGCTCGCGCTCGTCCCTTCCTCGGAGGCTTCTTGCACGTCGATCCGCTCGTCGCCCTCGCCGGCCTGGCCGTCGGCTTCACTGTCGGTCTGACCGGCATGGGTGGCGGCGCGCTCATGACGCCGATCATGGTGCTGCTCTTCCACGTGAACGCCCTGGCCGCGGTGTCGAGCGACCTGGTCGTGTCGCTGGTGATGAAGCCCGTGGGCGGCGCTGTCCACGCCCGCCGGGGCACGGTGCGCAAGGACATCGCCCTGTGGCTGTGCGTCGGGTCGGTGCCCGCGGCCTTCGCCGGGGTCCTCATCCTCAAGGCCGTGGGCGCCCAGCAGGTCAACGCCCTGCTCACCCGGGCCCTCGGGCTCGCCCTCCTGGCCTCGGCCGGGTCCATCGTGTTGCGGCGCGTGATCGACAACCGCCGGGCCGAGGGCTGGGACCCGCCCCCCGCCACCTTGCGCAAGGGCGCCACCATCGCCATCGGCGTGATCGGCGGCCTCATCGTCGGGCTCACCTCGGTGGGCTCGGGCTCGCTCATCATCGTGATGCTGCTGTTCGTGTACCCAGGCCTGCGCTCCCCCGAGCTGGTGGGCACCGACCTCATCCAGGCCGTTCCCCTGGTCGGTGCCGCCGCCGTCGGGCACCTGCTGTTCGGCGACGTGCGCCTGGGGCTGACCGCATCGCTCATCGCGGGGAGCCTGCCCGGTGTGTACGTGGGCGCCCGGCTGTCGTCGCGGGCTCCCGAGAAGATCGTCCGTCCATCCCTGTTCGCCGTGCTGGTGGCGAGCGGGCTCAAGCTGGTCCTGGCGTAGGCCGAGGCGAGGAGGCACGCACATGGCAGTCACCCGAGAGATCGATCCCGCGGCCGCCCAAGACATCGAGAAGTTCGAGCGCATGCTCGACCTGTACCTGAAAGGCGAGCTGGAGGAGGATCGCTTCCGCATCTTCCGGCTCAACAACGGCATCTACGGCCAGCGGCAGGGCGGCCACAACCAGATGCTCCGGGTGAAGATCCCGTACGGCTCGCTGGAGCCCGAGCAGCTGGAGATGATGGCCCACATCGCCGACGAGTACTCCCGCGGCTGGGGCCACATCACCACCCGCCAGAACGTGCAGTTCCATTTCGTCCAGCTGGAGAAGGTGCCCGAGGTCATGCGGGACATCGCCAGCGTGGGCCTCACCAGCCGGGAGGCATGCGGCGACACCGTCCGCAACGTCACCGGTTGCCACCTGGCCGGCGCCTGCCCGTTCGAGGTGCTCGACATCAGCCCGTGGGCCGAGGCGACGTACCGCCACTTCATCCGCAACCCCATCGCCCAGCGCCTGCCCCGGAAGTTCAAGGTCAACTTCTCGGGCTGCACCACCGATTGCGGCCAGGCCATGTTCAACGACGTCGGCGTGATCGGCGTCGCTCGCCCCCGCCCCGACGGCACGCTGGAGCCGGGCTTTCGCGTGTTCTTCGCCGGCGGCCTGGGCGCCAACCCCCACGCCGCCCAGGCGTTGGAGGAGTTCACCTCCCGCGAGGACCTGCTCGTCACCATCGAGGCCACCCTGCGCGTGTTCGACCACTACGGCAACCGCGACAACAAGCTGCGGGCCCGCATGAAGTGGTTGCTCGACACCATGGGCGTGGACGAGCTGCGCGAGCGCATCTTCAAGGAGCGCCGCTTCCTCGTCGGTTCGTCGTCCTGGCCGGGCGGCGTGCCCGCCTACGTGCAGGAAGTGGGCGACGCCCCCGCCGGCGTGTCCACCGCCGTCGACCCCACACCCGTGGGCACGCCCGTCACCCTGCGACTGTCCGAGCGCGACCCCTACACCCGTTGGGAGACGGCCAACGTGGTGCGGGGCGTGGCCAAGGGCACGGTGTCGGCCTACGCCTACGCCCGTCTGGGCGACGTCACCTCCGAGCAGTTCCGGGCCCTCGCATCCATCCAGCGGGACTTCGGCGTGGAGGTGCGGGTCACCAACCGCCAGAACCTCGTGTTCCGGGGCCTCGCCGAGGAGCAGCTGTCCCAGCTGTTCGCCCGCCTCGAAGCCATCGGCATGTCCGAGCCGGGCGCCGAGCTGGCCCGCGACGTGGTCACCTGCCCGGGCGCCGACACCTGCAACCTGGCCGTCACCCAGAGCCGGGGCCTCGGTTCCGACATCGGCGCTGCGCTCGAAGAAGCGGGCCTGGCCGACGTGGGCGGCATCCGCATCAACATCTCCGGCTGCACCAACTCGTGCGGCCAGCACCACATCAGCGATATCGGCTTCCTCGGCGTGGAGCGCCGGGCCCACGGCGTGTCGGCACCGGGCGCGCAGATGCTCCTGGGCGGCTATGTCGGGCAGACCGAGATCCACTTCGGCGAGAAGGCCCTGCGCCTCCCGGCGAAGGCCGCGGCCCAGGCCGCGGTGCGGGTGGTCGGCAAGTTCGCGGCCGAGCGCAACGGCGGCGAGGACTTCCGCTCCTGGCTGGACCGCAGCGGCGGGGCCAAGGGCGTGGCCGAGTTGTTGAAGGACCTGGACGAGTTCCCCACGCCCGAAGCGCGGCCGGACTACTTCGTCGACTTCGACGAGACGGGGCCGTTCACCGGCGAGGTCGGCATCGGGGAGTGCGCGGGTACGTGAGCGTCCTCACCGACACCGATCTCGAATCCCTGAACCAGGAGTTCGAGCACGCGCCGGCGTCCAAGGTCGTGCAGTGGGCGATCGAGACGTTCGGCTCGTCGCTCACGGTGGCGTCGTCCATGCAGGACGCCGTGCTCATCCACCTGGCCCACGCCGTCGACCCGTCCATCGACGTGTTCTTCATCGACACCGGCCTCCACTTCCCGGAGACGTGGGACACGCTGCGGGCCGTCGAGGAGCGCTACGGCATCACCGTGCGGGTCGTGAAGAAGGACGAGCAGGACTGGAAGGCGCTCGACCCCGCGCACTGCTGCGAGCGGGCCAAGGTCGAGGGCCTCGACGACGCCCTGGTGGGCAGGGCGGCGTGGCTCACGGCCCTCAAGCGGGTCGACGCCGACACCCGGGTCACCGTTCCCCTGGTGGGCCGGGACAAGCGCGGGCTGGTCAAGCTCAACCCCCTGGCCGCCTGGACGGACGACGACGTGTACGGCTACGCCGCCGACCACGACGTGCCCGTCAATCCCTTGGTGGCCAAGGGTTATCTGTCCATCGGGTGCGCACCGTGCACGGTGCCCGTCGCACCCGGTGCCCATCCCCGTTCGGGCCGCTGGGCCGGTACCGACAAGACCGAATGCGGGCTCCACACATGACGACCGTCACGTCCGTGCTGCCGGATCACGCCTACGAGCTGTCGCACCTCGACACGCTCGAGGCCGAAGCCATCTTCATCATGCGAGAGGTGGCGGCCGAGTTCGAGCGACCCGTGCTGCTGTTCAGCGGAGGCAAGGACTCCATCGTGCTGCTGCGCTTGGCCGAGAAGGCCTTCCGCCCGGGGCGGTTCCCGTTCCCGATCATGCACGTCGACACCGGCCACAACTTCCCCGAGGCCATCGAGTTCCGTGACCGGCGCGTGGCCGAGCTGGGCGAGCGCCTGATCGTGTCCCACGTGCAGGACGACATCGACGCCGGCCGGGTGGCGGAGGAGACGGGTCTCCGGGCGAGCCGCAACCGGTTGCAGACCACCACGCTCCTGCGGGCCATCGAGGAGCAGGGCTTCGACGCCGCCTTCGGGGGCGCCCGGCGGGACGAGGAGAAGGCCCGGGCCAAGGAGCGCGTCTTCTCCTTCCGGGACGACTTCGGCCAGTGGGACCCCAAGAACCAGCGCCCCGAGCTGTGGTCCATCTACAACGGCCGCATCCGCAAGGGCGAGCACATCCGGGCCTTCCCGATCTCCAACTGGACCGAGCTCGACGTGTGGCAGTACATCGCCCGCGAGGACCTCGAAGTCCCGTCGATCTACTTCGCCCACAAGCGCGAGGTGTTCGAGCGCGACGGCATGCTGCTGTCGGTCAGCGACGTCACGCCGCCCGGTCCCGACGAGCAGGCGTTCGTGGAGCTGGTGCGCTACCGGACGGTCGGCGACATGAGCTGCACCGGCGCCGTCCGTTCGTCCGCCACCACCATCGAGGAGATCCTCGCCGAGGTGGCCGCCACCCGCATCACCGAACGGGGCGCCACCCGGGCGGACGACAAGTTCTCCGAAGCAGCCATGGAGGACCGCAAGCGGGAGGGTTACTTCTAACCCGCCTCGGGCCTGCAACCACCATGGAACTCCTTCGCTTCGCCACCGCCGGTTCGGTCGACGACGGCAAGTCCACCCTCATCGGTCGACTGCTCCACGACTCCAAGGCCATCTTCGAAGACCAGCTCGCCGCCGTCGAGCAGTGGTCCGCATTCCGCGGCCACGAGGACGTGAACCTGGCCCTGTTGACCGACGGCCTGCGCGCCGAGCGGGAGCAGGGCATCACCATCGACGTGGCCTACCGGTACTTCGCCACCCCCCGGCGCAAGTTCATCATCGCCGACACGCCCGGCCACCTGCAGTACACGCGCAACATGGTCACGGGCGCGTCCACCGCGGATCTGGCCGTGGTGCTGGTCGACGCCCGCAAGGGCCTGCTGGAGCAGTCCCGCCGGCACGCCTTCATCGCCTCCCTGCTGGGCATCCCCCACCTGGTGGTGGCCGTCAACAAGATGGACCTGGTGGGCTGGGACGAGGTCGTGTTCAAGGACATCGTCGCCGAGTTCCAGGCCTTCGCCGAGCTCATCGACGTGACCGACGTGACGCCCATCCCGCTGTCCGCACTGCTGGGCGACAACGTGGTCAACGAGTCGACCAACATGCCGTGGTACGAAGGCGCCTCGCTGCTCCACCACCTGGAGCACGTCGACGTGGCCTCGTCCCACAACCACGCCGACTCCCGCTTCCCCGTGCAATACGTGATCCGCGACCACGACACCGACTACCGCGGCTACGCCGGCCAGGTGGCGG
>DASRGI010000185.1:0-10849 GCA_035651095.1 Acidimicrobiales bacterium
TCATCCGCCCCCTGTACAACGGCGGCCGCCACCTCCTGGCCGACCTGCCCGACCTGGTCACCAAGACCGAGCAGGGCAAGGGGTCGGTGGGCCGCATCGTGGCCCGCTACCACCTGCAACGCACGGTCCAGACCAACGCGCCGAAGCTGCGCCAGGCCCTCACCCACGCGGGCGGGCCCGCTCTGGCGGTGGTCAGCCGGGTGATCGCGGGGGTGGCCGGCCTGGTCACCATCCTGGTGCTCGCCTTCCTCATGCTGCTGGAGACGCCCAGGATGGTGGACGGGGCCCTGGCCGTGCTCGACGAGTCCCAGCAGGAACGGGTCCGCGGCGTCGCCCAGGACGTGGGCCGGGCCGTCACCGGCTACGTGGCCGGGAACCTGGCGACGTCGACCATCGCCGGGTCGGTCGTCTACGTGACCCTCCTCCTGCTGCACGTCCCCTTCGCCCCCGTGTTCGGGGTGTGGGTGGCCATGGTCGATCTGCTGCCCCTGGTGGGAGGGCTGCTGGCCGGCGTGCCCACGGTGGCCTTCGCCTTCCTGCACTCGGTGCGCTCCGGGATCGTCGCCCTGGCCGTGTTCCTCGTGTACCAGCAGGTGGAGAACCACGTCCTCAACCCCGTCATCATGAGCAAGACGGTCCGGCTCAACCCGCTGTGGGTCCTCCTGTCCGTGCTGGTGGGCGCCCAACTGGCCGGGATCGTGGGAGCGCTGCTCGCCATCCCTGCGGCCGGCGCCATCCAGGTCATCGCCCGGGACATGTGGGACCACCGGCGGGGGCGGCTGAAGGCGGAGCCGACGGTGGGGGAGAGCGAGACGCCGGTGCGGGCCGCGGCGACGGGGGACTAGCCGACCAGGCCGCCCGTCACCGTGTGGACCTCACCCACGCAGTACGAGGCCTCGTCGCTGGCCAGGAAGCGCACGACGGCGGCGACCTCCTCGGCCCTGCCCATGCGACCGATCGGCGTGCGGCCGACGATGAAGCCCCGCACGGTGTCGTCGAAGTCGGTCAGGAGGGGCGTGTCGATGAACGCGGGCGCCACCGCGTTGACCCGGATGCCGAGCCAGGCCACCTCCGACGCCACCGACTTGGTGAAGGCGATGATCCCGCCCTTGGCCGCCGAGTACTCGGGCGCGGTGGGCAGCCCGGCGATCCCGGCGATGGACGCCATGTTCACGATGGCTCCCGACCGCCGTTCCTCCATGTGCCGCAAGGCCGCCCTGGTGCAGAAGAACGTTCCGTACAGGTGGACGCGCAGGACCCGGTCCCACTCGGCGTCGGTGAGGGTCGACGTGGCCGCCGTGGGTGGGGCGTCGGCCCCGGCCATACGGGCGAGCATGGCGGCCATGCTGCGCTCCCTGACCTCGGGCCGGGACAGGATGATGCCGGCGTTGTTCACCAGCACGTCGAGGCGGCCGAATTCGGCCACGATCCCGTCGATGGCCGCGTTGGCCGCGGCGGCATCGGCCACGTCGAAGGGGTGGGCCGTGCCGCCCACCGACGCCGCCACCTTCCCGGCCGCCGCTGCGTCCACGTCGTTCACGACCACGTGCGTGCCGTCCGCCGCCAGGCGAGCGGCGATGGCCGCGCCCAGCCCGGACCCGGCTCCCGTCACCAGCGCAACCCGTTCGTCCATGCGCTCACTCTGTCATGGCGCCGCCGTGCCCCGACGGCCCCCTGTTACTGCGAGCTACGCATTCCCACATTGCGTCCCATAGTCGGCAACACTCCTACCATGGTCATGGAGCTACGGCATTGAGCGAACGACTCGAGTTGCACCGTCCAATGCTGCGCGCCGTGGGTGGCGCCATCCACTCGCGGCGGCACCAGCGGGGGCTCTCGCAAGCGGCGGTGGCCAGCCACTGCCGCTTCGACCGTGCCTACCTGAGCACGATCGAAGCGGGCCTGCGGAACCCCACGCTGATCACCCTGGTGTGCATCGCATCAGCCCTCGGGTGCCCGCCGAGCGAGATCCTCGCCGACGCCGGCTACTGACGCACTGTCACACCCCCCTCGTACACTCCCCACCGTGCCGAAGATCGAGCCCACCGGGGAACGAGAAGACGCCATCCTCACCGTGCCCAACGTCGTGTCGTCGGTGCGGCTTCTCTGCGTGCCCGTCTTCCTCTGGCTCCTCTTCGTCGCGGACCCACCCCACCGGGTGGCGGCCGCCTACCTCCTGGGCGCCCTTGGGGCCACGGACTGGGTGGATGGCTACGTGGCCCGCCACTTCCACCAGGTCTCCACCCTGGGCAAGGTGCTGGACCCCACCGCCGATCGCATCCTGCTGGGCGTGGGTGTCATCGCCATCCTGGTCGACGGGGCCGTCCCCCCGTGGATCGCCATCGCCGCCATCGTCCGCGAGGTCCTTGTCAGCCTGGCCGTGCTCGGGCTGGCCGCGGCCGGCGCCCGCCGGATCGACGTGCAATGGGCGGGCAAAGCGGGAACGTTCGGCCTGATGGTCGCCTTCCCGCTGTTCCTCGCCAGCCACGCGCCGGACCTGTCGTGGCACCACCTCGCCCGGGTCCTGGCCTGGGTGGCCGCCGTCCCCGGGCTCGCCCTCAGTTGGTACGCCGCCCTCACGTACGTTCCCCTCGCCCGCACCGCCCTCAGCGAGGGGCGGGTAGGGTCAACACCGTGAAGGCCGTCATCATGGCGGGAGGGGAGGGGACCCGCCTGCGCCCCCTGACCTCCAACCTCCCCAAGCCGATGATGACCTTGGCCAACCGGCCGATGATGGAGCACATCATCCGGCTCCTGCGGGACCACGGATTCGAGGACATCGTGGTCACGGTGGCGTTCATGCCCAACGTCATCCGCACGTACTTCGGCGACGGGGCCGAGTTCGGTGTCCGCATGGTCTACGCCACCGAGGAGTCGCCCCTGGGCACGGCCGGCTCCGTCCGCAACGCCATGGACGAGTTGGACGAGCGATTCCTCGTGATCTCCGGCGACGTCCTCACCGACATCGACCTGTCGGCCATCGTGCGCTTCCACGAGGAGAAGGGCGCCCTCGCCACCATCGGCCTCAAGGCCATGGAGAACCCGCTCGACTTCGGGATCGTCATCACCCGCGAGGACGGTTCTGTCGAGCGCTTCCTCGAGAAGCCCACGTGGGGCCAGGTGTTCAGCGACACCATCAACACCGGCATCTACGTCCTCGAGCCGGAGATCTTCGACTCCATCCCTGCCGACCGGCCTGTCGACTTCTCGGGCGAGGTGTTTCCCGCCCTGCTGGAAGCGGGCAAGCCCCTGTTCGGGTACGTCGCCGACGGGTACTGGGAGGACGTCGGCACCCTCGACGCCTACGTCAGCGCCCACCGGGACGTGCTCGACGGCAAGGTCGAGATCGACATCCCCGGTTTCCGCCTGGGCGAGGGCGTGTGGCTGGGGGAGGGGGCCGAGGTCGATCCCAAGGCCGTGGTGCAGGGCCCGGCCGTCATCGGGGACTACTGCCGGGTCGACGCCGGCGCCCACCTGTCCGAGTACACCGTGCTCGGGTCCAATGTCCGCGTGGGGGCGGACGCCTACCTGGAACGCACGGTCGTGCACGACAACGCTTACATCGGGCCCTCGGCCCGGTTGCGGGGCGCGGTCGTGGGCCGTTCGAGCGACCTGCGGCGGGGGGCCCGCCTGGAGGAAGGCGTGGTCCTGGGCGACGAGTGCTTCGTGGGCGAGCACGCCGTCATTAACCCGGGCGTGAAGGTGTACCCGTTCAAGACGGTCGAGGCCAACGCCATCATCAACTCCTCCATCGTGTGGGAGTCGCGGGGCGCCCGGGCCTTGTTCGGCCGCGAGGGCGTGGCCGGGCTGGCCAACGTCGACATCAGCCCCGAGCTCGCGGTCAAGGTGGCCATGGCCTTCGCCACCACCCTGAAGAAGGGCGCCACCGTCACGTGTTCGCGCGACTCCAGCCGGGCCGCCCGCGTCCTGAAGCGGGCGGTGATGGTGGGGCTCAATGCTGCCGGCGTGAACGTCGACGACCTCGAGCTGGCCACCGTGCCCGTCACCCGCTTCGAGGTGCGCACGTTCCGGAGCCAGGCGGGGATCACCGTCCGGCTCGATCCCGAGGACCCCCAGTCGGTCGCCATCCGCTTCATCGACAGCGAGGGCATCGACATCAACGAGGCCACCCAGCGCAAGGTCGAGCGCCTCTACTACCGGGAGGACTTCCGGCGGGTGCTGGCCTCGGAGATCGGCGACATCGGGTTCCCGGCGCGCGCCCTGGAGCACTACACCAACGCCCTCATGGCCACGGTCGACGCCGAGCAGATCCGGGCCCAGAGCTTCAAGGTCGTGCTCGACTACGCCTACGGCGCCGCCAGTTTCGTGATGCCCACGGTGCTGGCCAAGCTCGGGGCCGACGTCCTCGCCGTGAACCCCTACGCCTCCACCTCGGGCATGGCCGGGTTCGACCGGTGGGAGCATGCGGCCCGGGTGGGGGAGCTGGTGCGGGCGTCGGGTGCCCATCTGGGCGCGGTGATCGACCCCGGTGGCGAGCACATCACCCTGGTCGACGACGCCGGCAACGTCCTCAGCGACAACGACGCCCTGTTCGTGCTGGTCAGCCTGGTGTGCGCCACCAACGAGCACGCCAGGGTGGCCGTGCCCGTGGCGGTCAGCCGCCACATCGAGGACGTGCTGGGCCGGGCCGGCGCCGAGCTGCTGTGGACCAAGCTGTCCACGCCCCACCTCATGGAGGTGGCGTGCAGCGAGGGCATTACGTTCGCGGCGAGCCAGGAGGGCGGGTACATCTTCCCGTCCTTCGTCCCCGCCTACGACGCCACCGCCACGTTCGTGAACGTGCTCCACATGCTGGCGGCCACGGGCCTCCGCCTCTCGAAGGTGGTGGCCACCGTGCCCCGGGTCCACATCGCCCACGAGGGGGTGCTCACGCCATGGGAGCAGAAGGGCCTGGTGATGCGGTCGCTGGTGGAGCGCAACAAGGACCGTGACCTGGTGTTGGTCGACGGCGTGAAGATCCTGCACGACGAGGAGTGGGCGCTCATCCTGCCCGACCCCGAGGAGCCCCTCACCCACATCTGGGCCGAGGCCGGGACCGACACCGAGGCCCGAGCCCTGGCGCAGGAGTACGCCCGCCGCATCCGCCAGCTCCTGCGCTGACGCGGCGGGCGCCGCCGCACCCCACTGCCGCCCCACCCCGCTGCCCGCTCGACGCGCCGCACCCGACACTCCTTGCACACGAAACGTCCGACCACCGGGCCCCTCCGGGTTCTGTTGCAACGACACCGCGGGGACCGCGGCGCCGTTGCCAGAGAATGGTGCCGTCAGGGCAAGGCTCGCGTGCTGGCACAATTCCTCCGTGCATCGCCGTGCCTCCCTCGCCCTCGCCGGCGTGTTCGTCGTGCTCGGGTTCCTGGTGGTGACCAGTGCCCAGACCACGCGCGTGGGCCTGAAAGCGGCGGAGCCCCGGAAGGCCCAGCTCATCAGCCTCATCCAGCAGCGCCGTTCCCAGGTGGCCGATCTCGACCAGGCCGTGCGCCAGCTCCGCTCCGACACGGTGGCGGCCCAGCACGAGGCCACCGAGCAGGGCCAGCAGGACAAGGAGGAGGCCCGCCGGGTCCAGCAACTGTCCGAACTGGCGGGTACCACCGCCCTGAAGGGCCGGGGCCTCGTCGTCAAGCTGTCCGACTCGGACAAGGCCACGTCCAGCGTGCAGAACCCGGGCGCCTACCGCATCCACGACACCGACATCCAGCTCGTGGTCAACGCCCTGTTCGACGCCGGGGCCGAGGCCGTGTCGGTCAACGGCAGCCGGCTGGTGGCCACCACGCCCATCCGGGCCGCGGGCGGCACCATCGTGGTGAACTTCCGGCCCCTCACCCCGCCGTACACGGTCAACGCCATCGGGGCGGACAAGAACGCCTTCCAGAAGTCCGACATCGTCAAGCGCTTCGGCCGCTGGGAGAAGCTGTTCGGCCTGGGCTTCAAGGTGAAGGCCCAGACGGTGACGGTGCCGTCGTACACCGGCCGGGTGGCGATCTCGACGGCCCAACCGGTGGGCACGGGCGGGAGCCCGTAACGGCATGCTCGCACTCTTCGGCCTGATCTTCGGCGCCCTCCTCGCCATCCTCCTGCGGCCCACCGTGCCCCAGGACCTGTCCCGTTACGTCGCCATGGCCGTGGTGGCGGCCATCGACTCGGCCCTGGGGGGCGTGCGCGCCCACCTCGAGCGCACGTTCAACGACCGGGTGTTCGTGATCGCCTTCGTCCTCAACGCCGCCGTGGCCATCTTCCTCGTGTGGATCGGCGACCAGCTGGCGACCGGGGACGCCCTGGCCACGGGCGTGGTCGTGGTCTTCGGTGTGCGCATCTTCCAGAACCTCGCGGCCGTGCGCCGCCGGGTGTTCGGTGGGTGACCGTGAGTGACCGGCGAGTGACCACGTGACCGCGACCCCGGCCGCCGCCACGCCGGGCCCCACTCCGGGCCCCAGCCCCGTCCCCGGCCCGACGCCCGCGCCGGCCGTCACCGCCCCGGGCCGCCGGGCCCGCAGCCAGCTGCTGGGCGGCCCGCTGTTCGTGATCGTCGTCACCGGCCTGGTGGGGTTCCTCCTGGTGAGCCAACTGCGGGGGACGCAGCGCTTCTCGCAGCGGCTGTCGGCCGAGAACGAGGGCGACCTGGCCCGCATCCTGTCCAGCCTCAACACCCAGGCCGATGCCCTGCGGGACGAGATCAGCACCCTCAAGCTCCAGCTCGTCGACCTGGAGGCCAGCTCCCGCAACGACCAGGCCGCCGCCCAGGCCGACGCCGAGCAGCTCCAGGCGCTCGAGGTCCTGGCCGGAACCTTGCCGGTGAACGGGCCGGGCGTGTCCGTGTCCATCGACGACCCGGCCGGTTCGGTGGGTTACGACACCATGATCGACGTGGTCCAGGAGCTACGGGACGCGGGCGCCGAGGCCCTCGCCGTCAACGGCATGCGGGTGGGCGCCAACTCCGCCTTCAGCGTCAAGGACGGCAAGCTCCAGCTGGACACCACCCCGCTCACCCCGCCGTACAAGGTCCAGGCCATCGGCCAGCCGGCCACCCTGGAAGGCGGCCTCAAGATCCCCGGCGGCGCCCTGGACAGCCTTCGTTCCCTCAAGGGCGTGGTCACCGACGTCCAGCGGGTCGCCCGCCTCGACCTGCCCGCGCTGGCCAAGACCCCCACCTTCAGCGCGGCCCATCCGATAAGTTCGACGCCATGAACGTGCCCGACGACCTCCGCTACACGTCCGACCACGAGTGGGTGAAGGCCGAGGACGGTCGGGTGCGCGTGGGGATCACCGACTATGCGCAGGATGCCCTGGGCGACGTCGTCTTCGTGCAGTTGCCCGAGCCCGGCGTCACCGTCGAGGCCGGGGCGTCGTTCAGCGAGGTGGAGTCCACCAAGTCGGTGTCCGACATCTACGCCCCGGTGGCCGGCACGGTCGTGGAGGTCAACGGCGAGCTGTCCGACGCGCCGCAGCGTCTGAACGAGGACCCCTATGGGGAAGGATGGATCTGCGTGATCGAACCCTCGCACGCGTCGGCGGTCGAGTCCCTGCTCGACGCCGACGCCTACCGCAAGCTCATCTCGGACTAGCGCACGACAGTGGCGGGCGTGTTCTGCAACCAGTGCGGTCATCGCAACCCGGCAGGAGCCAACTTCTGCTCGTCGTGCGGCGCGCCCCTGGAGCACGCGGCGGGGGAGGACACCACCATCACCCTCCTCCCGGGTGACACCGGCCTCGACGCCCCCGAGGGCGAGTTCACCGTCGCCCTCGACGACCTCCCCGAGGGCACGGGCCTCCTGCTCGTGAAGCGGGGCCCCAACGTGGGCTCGCGCTTCGCCCTCGATGGCGAGGTCACCCGGGTGGGCCGCCACCCCGACAGCGACATCTTCCTCGACGACATCACCGTGTCCCGCCGCCACGCCGAGTTCGTGCGCCAGGGGGCCGGCTACGTCGTGCGGGACACCGGCTCGCTCAACGGCACCTACCTCAACCGCGAGCGCATCGAGGAGGCGGTACTCGCCACTGGGGACGAGGTCCAGATCGGGAAGTTCAAGCTGGTGTTCGTCACCGCCACCGGCGAGGGTTGAGCGGAGCCCGGATGGGCGAGCGGGCCTACCTGTCGATCGGGGAAGTGCTGTCCCTTCTCAAGGACGAGTTCTCCGACATCACCATCTCCAAGATCCGGTTCCTCGAGAGCCAGGGCCTGCTCGACCCCGAGCGCACCCCGTCGGGCTACCGGAAGTTCTACGAGGCCGACGTCGACCGCCTGCGCTGGATCCTGCGCCAGCAGCGTGAGCACTTCCTGCCCCTCAAGGTCATCAAGGGCAGGCTGGGCTCGGACGACCCCGAGCCCGAGGTGGCACCCAGCGCCGTGGCCATCGCCGAGCGGGCCGAGCGGGCCGAGCGAACGGAGCGGGCCGAGCGGGTGCCGATCGACCCCACTCCCGCTCCCGCCCCGGCCCCCGCCGCCTACGTTCCCCCCCGCCAGCCCCCGGTGTCGGCCGGCGGCAACCTCACCATGGACGAGCTGGCCACCGCCGCCGGGCTCACCCACAGCCAGATCCGGGAGCTGGAGGGGTTCCAACTGCTCGGCGGGCGCCCGGTGGGGGGCACGACGTACTACGACGACGACGCCCTGGCCGTGGCCCGGCTGGCCGCCGGCTTCCTTCGCTTCGGCGTGGAGGCCCGCCACCTGCGGGCGTACAAGAGCGCGGCCGAGCGGGAGGCCGGGCAGTTCGAGCAGGTCGTGCTGCCCCTGCTGAAGCAGCGCAACCCGCAGGCTCGCCAGCAGGCGGCGGACACGCTGTCCGAGCTGTCCAAGCTGGCCCAGGGCCTGCGGGCCACCCTCCTGCGCCAATCGCTGAAGGACCTCACCGGCACTTGAGCCCGCCGCACGTCCTGATCTCGGAGGACGAGCTGCACGTCGGGGTCCGGCGCCTGGCCGAGGAGGTGTCGGCGGCCTACCCCGATGGCGTCGTGCTCGTGGCCGTCCTCAAGGGCAGCGTGCTCTTTCTTGCCGACCTGGTGCGACTCGTCACCGTCCCGGTCGAAGTCGATTTCCTGGCCATCTCGTCCTACGCCGAGGGGACGGGCCGCGTCCGGCTGGTGAAGGACCTCGACCTCGACGTCAACGGGCGGGACGTGGTCCTGGTGGAGGACGTGGTCGACACCGGCCTCACCCTCACGTACGTGCTGGGCGAACTGGGCCGCCGAGGACCGCGTTCGTTGGAGGTCTGCGCCCTGCTGGACAAGGCCACCCGGCGCATCGTCCCCACGCCTGTGCGATTCGTGGGCTTCGAGGTGGGCGACGAGTTCGTGCTCGGCTACGGGCTCGATTTCGCGCAGCGGTACCGCAACCTGAACTGCATCGTCGCAGGCGATCTGGATGCGCTGCGAGAGGACCCTGATGCGCATGTGGAGGACCTCTTTCCGGGGTAGGGTCGAGACCATGGTGGAGATGCAGCTCCATGCCGTTCGGGTCGAGCTACCCACCAACAACCCGGTCGTCCTCCTGCAAGAGGTGGGAGGCGCGGGCCGCACCCTGCCCATCTTCATCGGGCCCCCGGAGGCCACCGCCATCGCCTTCGCCCTCCAGGGCGTGGCCACGTCCCGGCCCCTCACCCACGACCTCATGCGGGACATGCTCGTGGCCCTCGGGGTCACGGTGGAGCGGGTGGTGATCACCGAGCTCAGGGAGGGGATCTTCTACGCCGAGCTCCACCTCGACCACGCCGGGCGCAAGGAGATCATCTCCAGCCGCCCGTCCGACGCCATCGCCCTGGCCGCCCGGCTGGGCACGTCCATCTTCTGCGACGACGACCTGATCGACGCCGAGGGGATGGTCCTGCCCGCCGACGAGGACGAGGACGACGAGGACTCGGAGAACCCGGAGGAGATCGTGAACGAGTTCAAGTCGTTCATCGAGAACATCCGCCCCGAGGACTTCACCTCGTAGTTTCGTCCGGGGACCAGAGGTTCTCGGACGAGCGAACTGGTGCGGCCTGGCGGCCGCCCTGTCTTCGCTGGCCGGACCGGCAGAGCCGGCTCCGGCCAGGGTTGGCCTCCCGCGTGGTTCCAGGCCCTTGCGACGGGGCGTTCCCGCTGGTCAGGGCGCCCCTGCCGTTGACGGCGCGTCACATCCGTCGTACCGTTAGGGGGCTACATCGACGTAGTTACAGCAGGAGGACTTTCCCGATGGCAGACGAGACCGGCTTCCGCGGTCCCCAGGTGTGCTCGATAGCGGGCATCACCTACCGCCAGCTCGATTACTGGGCTCGCACCAACCTGCTGAAGCCGTCGCTGGCCGACGCCCGGGGGAGTGGCACCCAGCGGGTGTACTCGTACACCGACCTGCTGAAGCTCAAGGTCATCAAGCGCCTGCTCGACGAGGGCCTGTCCCTCCAGAAGGCCCGCAGCGCCATCAAGGCCCTGGAGGAGACGGGCAACGATCCCGCCACCGCCAGCCTGGTGCTGAACGGCCCCAACTCCCTGCTCGTCAGCAGCGACGGCCAGATCCTCGACCTCCTCAGGGGGGGCCAGGGCGTCCTCAACATCGTGCCCTTGGGCGCCGTGGTGGAGGAGCTACAGGCGGCCATCCTGGAGCTCCGGCCGGTGCCCGTCGCCGAAGGTGACGTCCCGGCGCCGGTGGAACCGCCCGCCCCCGAGGCGCGGACCGGGGGGTAGTCCTGAGCGAGCCGGGCCTCCCGCACCAGCGCGTCCGCTTCGCCCACAACTCGGAGCGGCAGTTCGCCAAGTTGCTCGACTTCTACGGGATCGCGTGGGAGTACGAGCCCACGGAGTTCACGCTGGAGTGGGACCGAGCCGGCCACCCCGTGCAGGCGTTCCGGCCCGACTTCTT
>DASRGI010000186.1:0-25931 GCA_035651095.1 Acidimicrobiales bacterium
GGTGAGGGCCACGGCGCCGGACGAGAAGCCCTTGAGGATGATGAAGAGGGTGAGGGTGCCGCCCGCCACCCGGGTGCCGTCGAACTTGTGGGGGTCGAAGGGCACGGGCGAGAGGTGCCCGAAGAACGACCGGCTGAGGCCCCACGCCACCAGCATGGTGAGGATGATGATGTAGATGTAGGTGGGCACGGCGAAGATGCGGCCGGACTCCTTCACGCCCCGCAGGTTGGCGATGGTGATCATGGCGATGAGCAGGAGGCCGAGCGCCACCCGCTGGTTGGCCAGGCCGCTGAAGGCGGGGATGGAGATGATGGCGGCCACCCCGGCGGAGATGGACACGGCCACCGTGAGGATGTAGTCGACCAGCAACGAGGCGCCGGCCATGAGGGACGGGTACTCGCCCAGGTTCTCGCGGCTCACCACGTAGGACCCGCCGCCGCTGGGGTAGGCGAAGATCGTCTGCCGGTAGGACGTCACCACGATGGTGAGGAGGATGCAGACGGCGATGGCGATGGGGACCAGGACGGACAGGCCCTTGTCCAGGCTCGAGGCCCCCAGGGCGGTGACGAAGAGGATCTCCTCCGTGGCGTAGGCCGTGGAGGAGATGGCGTCCGACGAGAAGACGGCCAGGGCGATGGACTTGGGGAGACGCTGGTGTTCCTGCTCCGTCGTCGCCAGGGGCCGGCCCACCAGGACCCGCTTCAGGAACGTCAACATTGGCGGGGACGATATGCGCCCGGCAACGGGCGCGGGCCACACGGTTGGCGTTCGGTCCAGGCGGGTGCTCCAATGACGGCCCATGCACGTGATCGTGGTCGGCTGCGGCCGGGTGGGATCGGAGCTGGCGGTCGCCCTGGACGAGGCGGGCCACTCCGTCGCCATCATCGACAAGAACCGCAACGCCTTCCGGCGCTTACCCGACCGGTGGAGCGGCCGGGCCGTGCTCGGCTTCGGATTCGACCGGGACCACCTGGAGCAGGCCGGCGTGCGCGAAGCCGAGGCGGTGGCCGCCGTCACCAGCGGCGACAACACCAACATCCTCACGGCCCGGATCGCTCGGGAGACCTACCAGATCGAGAACGTGGTCGCCCGGATCTACGACCCCCGGCGGGCGGTGATCTACCAGCGCCTCGGCATCCCCACCGTTGCCACCGTCACGTGGACCACCGACCAGGTGCTGCGCCGCTTGTTCAGGAACACATCAGTCGACTGGACCGACCCGTCGGGCCAAGTCACCCTGGTCGAGCGCCAGCTCCCCGACGCCTGGGCCGGGCGCAAGCTCGCCACCCTGGCCGAAGCGGGCCGCTTCCAGATCGTCGCCGTCAGCCGGGCGGGCGAGGCCCGCCTGTTCACGCCCGACCTCGTCGGCCAAGAGGGCGACATCCTCCACGCCATGGCGGCCAAGGCCGACCTGGACGGCCTGGACGCCCGTCTGGCCGAAGGGGCCGGCGCCCACCACGGAGGTCACTGATGAAGGTCGCCATCGCCGGCGGCGGCAATGTGGGCACGTACATCGCCTCGGACCTGAAACAGGCCGGCCACGACGTGCTGATCATCGAGCAGGACCCCGACCTGGTCGCCAAGCTGCGGTCCACCGTCGACGTGGAGTGGTACGTGGGCGACGCCTGCGAGGTCCACCACCTGCAGCAGGCGGGCCTGGCCGACGCCGACGTGGTGGTGGCCGCCACCGGCGACGACGAGGACAACCTGGTCGTGTCGCTGCTGGCCAAGCAGGAGTTCGCCGTGCCCCGCGTGGTGGCCCGGGTGAACCACCCCAAGAACTACTGGCTGTTCAACGAGACGTGGGGTGTCGACGTCTCCGTGTCCACCCCGCACCTGCTCACGTCCCTCGTGGAAGAAGCGGTGTCGGTGGGTTCGCTGGTGCGGCTCCTGCAGTTCGGCGGCGAGGGCGGCCAAGCCCGGTTGGTGGAGATCACCCTGGCCGAGGACTCTCCCGCGGTGAACAAGCCCATCGCCGAGTTGGGCATGCCCCGGGACGGCACGGTGGTGGCGGTGGTGCGCAGCAACCACGTGATCGTGCCCCGGGGCGACACGGTGTTCCAGGCCGGCGACGAGGTGCTGGCCCTGGTGACGCCCGAGGCCGAGGAACCGGTCAAGGCCATCTTCATCGGCCACTGACCCCTCGCCCCACGCTTCTCGTTGCGTTTGCGCTCGCCGACCGGCAGAAGACGCAACGAGAACGGAAAGCCCCCCGGGGGGGGTTGGCTAGCCCAGGAGTTCGTAGCGGGGGTTGTAGATCACCAGGCGCCCGCCCGGCCCAGTGGGCGACCCCCGACCGATGAGCACCAGCCGCTGCCCGGGCCGGATGCCGGCGATGCGCTTGCGCCCGGTCCACATGGCGACCAACGACCCGGTGCCGTCGGTGAGCGTGGCCTCCAGCCACGGCGACCCGTCCACCCGGGGCACGATCCGTACCGAGCTGATCTCCCCCACCACCTTGACCTCGTCGCGGGGGTGGGCGTCGCCGATGGGCACGGCCCCCGGCACGGCCAAGCAGAACGTCCGCAGGTTCTCGCGGTCCAACTCGCTGACCGTTGCCGTGAACCGCTGGAGCATCTTCTTGAGCGCCATCGGTACGACTATCCCAGGTCTGGTTCGGCCAGGTCGTCCAGGGTGAGGTCGATCTCGTCGTCGAACGAGACGGGCTCGCAGAACATCACCAAGCGAACCGACGTGCCCGCGCTGGACGAGTCGAACGACACCTCGTCCACCAACGTGCGGATGAGGGGGATGCCCAGGCCCCGCTCGAAGTTGAGGCGGTCGGGGTCGGTGACGGGCGGGTGTTCGGGCAGGCTGTCGGGGTCGAAGCCCGGGCCCTTGTCCCGGATGCTGACCACCAGCCGGTCGTCGGCCTCGGCGCAGCGGACGAGGACCCGCTCGTCGGCGTCCACGTCATGGTGGGCCTCGATGGCGTTGGTGCACGCCTCGGACACGGCCAGCTTGAGGTCGTCGATGCGCTCTTCGGCCAGGGCACGCCGACCGGACGCGAGCGACGAGACGACCAGGCGCACGAGGCCGACGTATTCGGCCCGCGCCGGGATCTCGAGCTCGATGACCGGTTCGATGCTCATGCGTCGGGGCTAGCCCGCAACCGCAGCTTCCACGGTGTCGTGGATGGCGAAGACCTTGGTGAGGCCGGTGATCTCGAACACCTTCAAGATGCGGGGCTGCGTGCAGACGAGCGTGAGGTCGCCGTCGTGGCTGCGAAGGCGCTTGAGACCGCCGACGAGCACGCCCAGGCCGGTGGAGTCGAGGAAGTCGACGCCCTCCAGGTTCACGACGATCTTGTACTTGCCCTGGCTGACGAGTTCCACCAACTTCTCGCGCAGGCGGGGAGCCGTATAGACGTCCACCTCGCCGCGCACGGCGAGGACCGTCGTGCCGTCTTGCTCCTCTACATCGAGACCAAGCTCCATCGACAGGGTTCCTCCTGGTCGGCCGTTGGCTGCAAACCTACCCAACCGATCGTATGGTCAGCACATGGGCTCGTTCGAGGCGGTGCTGGACGAGTTGGCGGGCGACGGGCAGCTGGTGCACATCGAGCAGTTGGCGCCTCGACCGGCCCGATTCGCGGCCTTGGCCCGGCCCCTCCCGGAACCGGTCGCCGCCGCCGTGCCCGCCGGTGGCCTGTGGGTGCACCAGGCCCGGGCCATCGACCTGGCCCGGGCGGGCCGATCGGTGGCCGTGGCCACGGGCACGGCGTCGGGCAAGTCGCTCTGCTACCAGCTGCCCATCGCCGAAGCCGCCCTCGACCACCCCGCGGGCACGGCCCTCTTGCTGTACCCGACCAAGGCGTTGGCCCAGGACCAGTTGCGAGCGCTGGGCGATCTCGGGATCGACGGCCTGGTGCCGGCCGTGTACGACGGCGACACGCCGTCGGCCTCACGGTCGTGGGCCCGCCGCCATGCGACAGCCATCCTCACCAATCCGGACATGCTGCACGTCGGCATCCTCCCCAACCACGGGCGCTGGGCCACGTTCCTCATGCGCCTGCGCTATGTCGTGGTCGACGAGCTCCACGTCCTCCGGGGCATCTTCGGGACCCACGTCGGCCACGTCCTGCGCCGGTTGCGACGGCTGTGCGCCCACTACGGGTCGTCGCCCACCTTCGTCTTCGGATCGGCCACCATCGGGAGCCCGGCCAAGCTGGCGGCGGCCTTGTGCGGGCTGCCCGTGGAGGAGGTGAGCGACGACGGTTCGCCGCGCGGCGAGCGGGTCTTCGCCCTGTGGGAGCCGCCGCTCGTGGACGACGCGTCCGGCGCCCGGGCGTCGTCCAACGGGGAGACGGCCGCCCTCCTGGCCGCCCTGGTGGAGCACGACTGGCGGGCCATCGCCTTCACCCGCAGCCGCAAGGGCGCCGAGCTGGTGGCCCGCTATGCGCGGGGTCGGCTGCCCGCCGAGCTGGCCGGGTCGGTGCGGCCCTACCGGGGCGGCTACCTGGCCCAGGAGCGGCGGGAGATCGAGGCCGCCCTGTTCGGCGGCCGGCTGCGGGGGGTGGCCGCCACCAACGCCTTGGAACTGGGCATCGATGTCGGCGGTTTGGACGCGTGCCTGCTCAACGGGTTCCCGGGCACCATCGCCTCCATGTGGCAGCAGGCGGGCCGGGCCGGACGGGCCCAGCAGCGATCGCTGGCCGTACTCGTCGCCGGCGAGGACGCCCTCGACCACTGGCTCATGACCCACCCCGAGGAGGTGTTCACCCGCTCGCCCGAGCCCGCGGTGGTGAACCCGTCCAACCCGTTCGTGCTCGACCCCCACGTCGCGTGCGCGGCGTACGAGTTGCCGCTGGTGCCCGACGACGCCGACTACTTCCCCGACATCGACGAGGCCGTGGCCCGGCTGGTCCAGGGCGACCGGCTGGTGGTGCGGGACGGGCGGGCCGTGCACGCCGGGCGGGGGTCGCCCGCCTCGGCGGTCAGCCTGCGCACGGGGTCGGCCCGGGAGTACCGCATCGTGGACGGGTCCGCCGAGGGCTTGCGGCTGGTGGGAACGGTGGAGGAGGCCCGGGCCTTCACGTCCGTGCACGAGGGCGCCATCTACCTCCACCAGGGCCAGCACTACCGGGTCGAGCGGCTCGACCTGGACGACCTGGCCGCGTGGGCCGCGCCCGCCGATCCCGACTACTACACCCAGGCCCGGTCGGAGACGGAGATCCGGGTGCTGTCCACGGAACGGTCGGTTGCGGTGGGGCGGGCGACGCTGTCGCTGGGCGCGGTGGAGGTCACCGAGCAGGTGACGGGCTACCGGCGCAAGGCCCTGGGCACGGGTGAGGTGTTGGGCGACGAGGACCTCGACCTGCCGCCCACCACGCTCACGACCCGGGCGTTCTGGTACACGATCGACCCGGCCGTGCTGGCCGCCGCCCGCCTGGTGCCCGCCGCCGTGCCCGGCACCCTCCATGCGGCCGAGCACGCCGGCATCGGCATGCTGCCCCTGTTCACCATCTGCGACCGGTGGGACGTGGGCGGGGTGTCGACCGCCTTCCAGGTCGACACCGGCCTGCCCACCATCGTGATCTACGACGGCTACCCGGGCGGGGCCGGCATCGCCGAGCTGGGCTTCGCCGCCGGCCGCCGCCACCTGGCGGCGACGCTGGACGCCATCGCATCGTGCCCGTGCGAGGCGGGCTGCCCGTCGTGCGTGCAGTCGCCCAAGTGCGGCAACCTCAACGAGCCGCTGGACAAGGCCGGCGCCATCGCCCTCCTCCACACCGTTCTCGTAACGCCCAGGAGCACATAGGCGGCGCCAGCGTTACGAGAACGGGGAAGGCGGGTCAGGCGGCGGGGTCGAAGCGGGGGCGGCGGCCCAGGGTGAGGCGCCAGGCGCCCCACCCGAGCAGCCCGAGCAGGGCCAGCGGGAGGAGCCAGCCGAGCACGATCAGGGTCCCGCCCGTGACCACCGCGGCCCCGTGGACGGCCAGGCGCGCCGACCGGGCCAGGGCGTTCACCGGCTCGGGCTTGGGCTTCGGAGCCGGCGCGGCGCCCACCTCGCCCAGCGACACCCGGATGGTGGCCAGGTCGGCGGCGTCGTTGACCCGGGCCTTCTCGCCCGCGAGCTGCTCGATCTGCTGGCGCACCTGGGTGAGCTGGGTCTGCACGGTGATGGTGTCGCCAATGGTGTTGGCCTTGCTCATCAGCGCCCGCAGAGCCGCCTCCTGCGTCTGAAGGCTGGTGATGCGGGCATCCAGGTCCACCAGCTGGCTGCTCACGTCCTCACCGCTCAGCTGCTCGTTCTTCACGGTTCCCAACTGGCCCAGCTCGGTACGCACCGCGTCGAAGGCGGCCACGGGCACCCGGATGACGAGCGAGCCCACCGACAGCGTCCCCCGGTCCTGGGTGCTGTCCGACGACACGACGAAGCCGCCGTGACCCTCGGCCACCGACGCGGCCCGGTCGAAGGCGGCGCGAAAGCCGTTGCGCTTGACCTCGACGGTGAGGGTGGCGTTCTTCACGATCTTCTGGTTGTGGGCCACCACGGGGGCGGGAGGCACGGGCACCGGGGCACCGGCCGACGTGCTGGCCGCGCCACCGGAGGCGACGCTGGCGGCGCTGTCAACTTGCGTCCGGCCGGTGGCAAGCCCTTGCCCGACGGGCTCGGGTGCGGGCGCGATCGTCGTCGAGAGCTGCGGCAGCGCGCCGCCCACGCTGCTCGCCTTGCTCGCGGTGCTGTCCCGGCTGCTTCCCCCGTTGCCTGTGGCCAACCCGGCGATGGTCCCTGCCACCAACAGCAGGCCAGCACCGACACCCAACCAACGCCGCATCGCACCCATCTCACGCATGGCAGCCTCCTTTGGCCGCTTGGACGGGCGGTCGGTCGTTACTGGTTCCCGGGTTTCTCCTCGGCGGGCACAAGGGCGGTCAGGGGCACTCGGTCGACCTCACGCTTCAGCCAGAGCAGGTGCATCAGCACCACCGTGGCCAGGAGGCTGGCGGCCACGAAGGCGATGGGCGCCCGGGTGCCCTGCTCCGAGCTCCCGCCCAGCGCGGTGCCGTCCTGCCCCACGGCGGCCTCGTCGGAGCCGCCGCTGCTCCCCTTCTTCTTGAACGGCAGGTTCTGCTGGAAGCCGGTGTCGGGGCCCTCACCCTCACCGCCGGCCGGCTTGGCCCCGGCCGAGGCCAGGGCCGCGCCCCGCTGCTGCTCGAGGAGGGCGGAGAAGTTCGAGAGGTCGACGCTGCCGGCGGTGGCGATGCGGGGCGAGCTGCCCCCGCCCGAGCCGGTGGACCCCCGGCCGCTGCCGGCGCCGGCGGTCGACCCGGCCGAGGCACCGCCACTCGCCACCTGCGAGCTGCCGGTGCTGCCGCCACCCCCGGCCCCGCTCTCGCCCGAGCCCCCCGAGGACGGCGAGGTGGTCGTGGTGGGCGGTGAAGCGACGGTCACGCTCTGGGTGGTGGACGGGTCCGATGCCACGCCCTGGTCGGAGGTGGCCCCACTGCGCACGGCCACGACCCGGTAGTCGTACACGCCACCGGCCGAGGCCGTAGCGCTGTCCTGGTAGGTGGTGCCGGTGGTGTTTCCCACGGCTGACCAGTCCGCGTCCTTGGGCGCCGAGCCCGTGGCCCGCTGGACCTGGTAGCCGAGCAGGTCGGGCTCGTGGTTGGCGTCCCAGGTGAGGTTGGCGGCGCGGTTGGCATCGACGGTGACGGCCAGCCCGGTGGGGGGCGCCGGCTTCACCGCCACCGCGAAGGTGACGAGAGCGGAGCCCGTCTCCACGCCATTGGTGTCGACCGGGCCGTCCTGACCCTGGGCCGTGGCCCGGGCCTGATAGGTGCCGTTGTACGGGAGGGTCACGCTGCCGCCGCCCGGCCAGGCGAAGGACTGCGAGCGGGAGCCGGAGGCGGGCACGTCGGCCCCCTGGGTGCCACGGCCGTTGAGGGACAGCACGTCCATGTGGATGTTGTTCACCAGCGCGCCGCCGCTGGGCATGGTGGCCGTCCCCGCGATGCGCACCACCGGGCTGGTGTAGGTGGTGTTGGCCGCGGGCGACTGCAACTGCACGGTGGGCGCGGCCGCCTGGGCCGCGGGCGCGGCAACCACCAGCGCGCCACCGGCGACCGCCGCCGCGACCAGGGAACGGACGAGCCCGAGGCGGCGCCGGGTCAAGCGGGCGTCGCCCCCTGCTTCACGAGAGTGGCCCGGATGACGATGCGCTTGGCTGCCGACCCCTTGGGGTGGCAGGACGTGAGGGTGAGCGACCGGGCGCCGGGCGTGTCCGACACGACCGTGCGGTCGTTCGGGGCGACGACGAAGGCGGCGCCGCCCTCGTTGGCCAGGACCCGCCCGGCCGGGGCGCGCTCGACCTGGTAGGTGCAACTGCCCACGGGCGTGTCGAGGATGATCGTGTCCCCCGGGTTGAGGCGGTCGATGTTGGCGAAGGGCTTGCCGTAGGTGGTGCGGTGGCCGGCGACGCCCACGTTGCCGTCCTCACACGGCAGCGGCGTGTCCGGGTAGTGGCCGGCGCCCGCTCGCAGCGCACTGGCGGACGTGCCTTCCACGACAACCACATCGACGCCGATCTTCGGGATCTTGATGCGGGTGAGGCTGTCGCCGACCTGCAGGCTCTTGTTGCGGTAGCGCTGCTGGAGCTCGGGGCTGGCCAGCTGGTGGGTGAGCCGGTTCTGGACGCGGCTCTGGTAGAGGTTCGTGTAGAAGGGGTAGCCGAGGAGGCCCAGGGCGGCGACGAGCAGGGCGACGGACGCACCCGAAAGGCTGCGGCGGGCCCAGCGATGACGGCGGAGGTACTGGATCAGGGCGTCCACGAGCGTGCTTCTCCTCAACTGGCCGGTCGACTCAGGCTAAACGAAGGCCCCGGGGTGGCAACCCCGGGGCCCCCATTCGGTGAAGAGGTGGTTCAGTGCGCCCGGGCGACGGCGCGACGCACCAGGACGGCCAGGCCGAGCACGGCGCCGCCGATGACCGGGAGCCAGGGGCCGGGGCCACCCGTGCGGGGCAGCTGGCCGCGGGCCAGGTCGGGCACGGCGGGGACGATCGGCGCCTCCGCCTTGGGCGGGACGCCCACGGGAGCAGCACCACCAACGGCGGCTTCGGCGTGGGCCAGGCTGAGGACGATGCCACCGTCGTGGGCACCCGGGGTCGACTCGCCGACCATGGTCAGCAGCTTGAGGGTGACGCCGTCGGCGACAGCCTTCTTGCCACCGGCGGGCGTATCGGACGTGCTGCCACCGGCCACGATGACCTGCGAAGCGAGCGGCGTGGCGTCCAGCACGCCGAGAGGCAGGGCGTCCGCCTTGACGGCGATGCCGTCGGCCGGGACGTTGAGGGCCTTGCTGAGGGCGCTGTTGAACTTCACCCGCACGACGGCCGGGTCGAAGGAGGCGGCGCTCACACCCTTGATGCGGTCGTAGGTGGCAGTGGCCTTGGCCGAGCTCACCTCGATGGTGGCGACGGGCTCGCTGGACACCAGGCCGGTGGCGTCGGGCAGGGGGAGCAGCTTGACGACCGCACCGGCGGCCGTCGACGTCGAGGTGATGGCGTCGGCCGTGGTGACCACCGACGAGGTGGCCGGGGCGATGCTCACGTCGAGGGTGCGGGTCTTCAGCACCTCGGTCACCAGGGTCTTGACCGTGGTGGTGGCATCGCAGGCCTGGGCCAGGGTCTGGCACACGGTGTCGAGCGCACCGCCCAGGGTGGAGCCCAGCTGGCCGGGCACGCCGTCCAGGCCGAGCGTGGTGAGGGCGGTCTGGCCGTCGAGGTTCAGGCCGGCGACCGACGCCTCGCTGAGGGCCACCGGCAGGTTGTTGGCAGCCGACGCCGACGCCTTGCCGCACGCGATGCCCACGTTCAACACCTGGGGTGCGCCGTCGGGGAGCACGACGGTCTTGTCGCACCCATTGGTGGACGGGGCATTCGGATTGGAGGCGTCGGCGCTGGCCGTCTTCGAGGCGATGACCTGGGGCAGCAGCTCGCCCGTGCCCTTGGCCACGGCCTTCAACGTGGAGTCGGCGGTCGCTTCGGTGACGCCCAGGGTGGCCTGGAAGTCGAGTTGCGGGTTGGTGTGGTTGATGACGTGGACATCAAGGGCGCGTGCCGCCGCGCTGCCGGCGAACACCTCGGGCGTGTCAGCCGAGGCAGGCCCCCCCACGAAGGCGCTGGCAAGGGCCGCTACCCCTACAACCGCCGCAAGCCGTCGGATCCTGAGCATTGACGTTGTTGTCCTTCCTGATCTTCACCGAACCACCCGGGCCGGTTGGCCGGGCTCAGCAACTTCGTCACCTACTCAGACGACCCAACGCCCCGGCGATGACGCTGTTCGTGGTCGGAATCTCGAGAAAGAAGCTTGAGTGCAATCCCTCGATGTGACTAGTTCTTTTCGCTGGTCATCGCCACATTCCCGACTAATACGACATCCCGAACGACGCCCGAGAGGACGGGCGCCACCACCCGTGACCGGTACCGGACATTGGCCCGGATCCGGGCTCCTTCGGTGGTGACGCGCACTTCGAGGCGATCCGGGTCCAGGCCCGAGCCGGCCAGCGCTGCCCGCCTGGCGGCCGTTGCGCCCGTCGATGCGCCGGTCGATGTGGTCCCCGCCGTGCCGGCGACGGCCGCGGCCCGGGCTGCTTCCCGGGCCGCGTGGACGACGAGGACCTGGTCCCGGACCACCAGGCCGGCCTGCACCACGGCCACCAGGAGGGCGACCACGAGGGGCAGGCTGAGGGCGAGCTCGACCGCGGCCTGCCCGGCATCCCGATTCGGATCCCGCCGCCGGCCGGTCACTGCACCCGGCCGAGCAGGTGCTTGAGGACGGCGTCGAGCAGGTTGCCCACGGCATCGGTGTGGGTGGCCCACGCGGTGACGAGCAGGGCGACGGCGGCCGCGCCCAGCAGGACGAGGGCGTACTCGGCCGACGCCTGGCCGGTGTCGTCGCCTCGGGTGCGGGTGCGAGCGGCTGCGAGCGGCGTGAGGATGCAGTTCTGCATGGGTGACTCCTTGGTGGTGGTTGCGCGTCAGAGGCGCAGCGCCCGCAGGGCGCCGGCGAGCAGGGGCGCCACCGTGAGCAGCGCGAAGGCGGGGAGGATGCAGAGCACCAAGGGAAAGAGCAGGAGCACGGGCACGCGCCGGGCCGCTTCCTCGGCCCGGCGGCGCTGGCGGTCGCGGCACTCGGTGGCCAGCCGCTCCAGAGCGGGCCCGATGGCGTGGCCGTAGCGCTCGCACCCGGCCAAGGCGCCGGCCAGCGACCGGGTGGCCTCGCCGGCGCAGGTGGGCAGGTCGTCGAGGGCGTCGGCCAGGCGGCGGCCGCGGGTGGTGTCCTCCACGGCGCGGGCCAGGGCCGTGCCCACGGGTCCGGGTGCCCGGCGGCTGACTGCCCGCACGGCCAGGGGGACGGTGAGGCCGGCCCCGACGGCCAGGCGCAGGAGGTCGACCACCTCGGGCAGTTCCTGCTCGACGGCCGCGGCCGGGCTGGCCCGGCCCCGCGTGAGCCGGACCATCCACACGGCACCGGCGCCGTCGAGCGCCAAGCCGGCCAAGAGGACGGCCAGGCCCGCGGGCGTGCGGAACAAGAACGCGGCGTTGCGGGCGTCGGCCACCGACGTGAGGAGGCCGAAGCCGAGCGGGGCGGCCGCGATGAGCCAGGCCGACAGGCGCGCCTGAGCGGCCAGCGCCGCGGCCTCGTCCTGGGCCGCGGCGCGCTGGCGCAGCGTGGTCGCCACGCCGTCGACAGCGGCGGCCTGGGCGCCCCCCGCCTCCGCGCCCAGGCAGAGCGCGGCCACACACAGGCGCACGCCCGGCAGCGGCCGCCATCGCGCCCAGGCCTCCAGCGCGCTGACGAGCGGTGGGCCGTGGGCCATGACCGCCCGCACCTCCTCGGCCAGGCGCCCGCCCGACAGGCCGCCGGCCTCGGCCAACGCCATGCGAAGGGACGCGCCCGACCGCAGCCCGCGGGCCACGGCTTCGAGGAACGGGGCCAACGCCCGTTCGAGCAGGCGGTCGCCCCGGTCCCTGGTGGCCCACCACGCCAGCCCCGGGCCACCGGCAGCCAACCCGGCCACCAGCACGCCGGCGCCGGGCCCGGCCGTGAGCCAGGCCAGGGGCGGGCCCACCACGGCCACCGCTACCCAGATCGCCCAAGCCAGGTCGGCGTCGAGCGGGCCGCCGGCATCGTGCCAGCGCCGCCGCACCGCCTGCGGCGCTCGCAACATCCGTCGCACCGCAGGGGTGGGCAGGCGGGCCCGCACCCGCCGGGACCGGCTCGCGCCCAGCGCCGCCCGACCGGCCAGGGCGGTGGCCACGAGGAGGAGGGCGGCGGTCATGGCGCGCGGGGTGGGCGTTCGGGGGCGGCGAGCACGGTGTCGGCGTCGGCCAGGACGCGCACGGCCGGCGGGTCGGCAGTGACCTCGGCGACCTGCACGACGCGGCGTGTCCCGTCCGACCGGCGGGCCACCTGGACCACGAGGTCGAGCGCGGCGCCGATCTGCTGGCGCACGGCCACGAGGGGCAGCGCCACCTTGGCCATGAGGACCATGGTCTCCAGGCGGCGCAGCGCGTCGGGCGGGCTGTTGGCGTGGCAGGTGGACAGCGACCCGTCGTGCCCGGTGTTCATGGCCTGCAGGAGGTCGAACGCCTCGGGACCGCGGGCCTCGCCGACCAGCAACCGATCGGGCCGCATACGCAGGGCGTTGCGCACCAGCTCCCGCACGCGCACCGCGCCCACGCCTTCGGCGTTGGCCGGCCTGGCCTCCAGGCGGACCACGTGCTCCTGGGGCAGGCGCAGCTCGGCCGCCTCCTCGACGGTGACGATGCGCTGGCCCGGGGGGATCTCGGCCGCCAGGGCGTTGAGCAGGCTGGTCTTGCCCGAGGACGTGGCGCCGGCCACCAGCACGTTGCGCCGCTCTCGCACGGCCACACGGAGCAGGGCGGCCACGGGCGGCGGGCAGAAGTCGGACAGCTCCAGGGCGCGCACCGTGAAGCGGCGGATGGTGAGGCAGGGCCCGTCGATGGCGAGCGGCGGCAGCACGGCGTGCACGCGGGAGCCGTCGGGAAGGCGAGCGTCGACCAACGGGCTGGCACGGTCGGCCCGGAGGCCGAGCGGGGCCACGACCTTCTCGATGACGTGCTCGACCGTGCCCACGTCGAGCAGGAGCGGCGTGCGCTCCAGCCGGCCCTGCCGCTCCACCCACACGCGGCCGCCCCCGTTGACCATCACCTCGTTCACCTCGGGGTCGGCGAGGAGCGGTTCCAGCGGGCCGAGGCCGCGGGCATGGGCCAGCACCTGGTCGACGGCGGCGTCGACCCCCGGATCGGCCAGCAGGGGCGCCTCCTGCCGGGCGGCGGCGGCCAGCCACTCCCGGGTGACGGGGAGCCCGGGGCGCAGGTCGGCCACCAGGCGGTGGCGCAGGCGGGCCACCAGGGCGGCGACGGTCATGCCACCGCTCGCAGCGGCCGGGCCAGGGCGCGAGGCAGGCCGCGGGTGAGCAGGCCGGCATCGACGGCCCGGGCCACGCCCTGATGCCACGGGATGGTGGCGCGCACGGGCACCCCCAAGGCAGCCTCGACGTCGGCTCCGTCGAGCGAGCGGCCGGGCTCCTCGACGAGCACGACCCCGGAAGGGCGCACGGGCGCGGCCACGGCTCGGCGAAGGGCGAGGTAACAGGGCCGGAGCACGAGCAGCGACGTGGTGGCGGCCCCGGCCAGGGCAGTGGCGAACGGCGATTCCGTGGACCCGCAGTCGACCACCGCGGGCCGGGGATCGTCGGCCAGGGCCAGCGTCACGGCCAGGCGGTGCCCGTCGGCCGCGGTGGGCGGCACCCGCTCGGGGATGCCGTAGGGGACGAGCCGGAGGCCGGGAGCAGCATCGAGCTCCAAGCGCCCGAGCGCACCGGGCGGGACCTCGTCACCCGCCTCGCACCACTGGGCCAAGCCGGGTGCCGGCGGCTCGGGGAGACCCAACACAGCAGGCAGGTCGCCCCCGCCGGCGTCGAGCAACAACACGCCCGCAGGCGCGGAACTGGCCAACACCAAGGCCAACGAGGCAGCGACAACAGACGTGCCACTGCCGCCCTTCACGGACCAACAGGAAAACAGCACGGGACCTCCCCGAGCGCGCGGAACGAGCGGCTGAGAGGGAAGGTGGCTCACACCATACGCCGGGGGTGTGACATCGACAAACGGGGGGAAACGGTGGAGGTGATGCCGTACGTGGTGCTCGCCAGCGTCTTCCTCACCCCGCTGCTGCTGGCCACGCTCCTGTTCCTGTCCTGCCGGGCCGAGGCGTGGCTGCTGTCGCCCCGGGCGCTGGTGCTGTCGACCGTGCGCGCTCGGCGCAGCTCGCCGGAGTACACCGAGGCCATGGTGGCCCGGCAGTTCGCCGACATGCTGGCCCGGCAGGAGCGCCGGGAGCGGGACCGGGCCAGGGCCTGATGCCCAGCCCCTAACGTCGCGACCGATGGAAGCGGCGTTCTTCGACCTCGACAAGACGGTCATCGCCAAGGCGTCGATGGTCGCCTTCGGCCGCCACTTCTACGACGAGGGCCTCATCTCCCGCCGCCACGTGGTGCGGGCCCTGTGGGGCCAGCTCGTCTTCATGCACCTGGGGGCGAGTGAGCAGAAGCTGGCCCGCATCCGGGAGTCGGTGCTGCGCCTGACCCGGGGGTGGGACCAGGACCGGGTGCGGCGCATCGTGCGGGAGACGCTCGAGTCGGTGGTCGAGCCCATCATCTACGCCGAGGCCCAGGAGCTGATCGCCGCCCACCAGGCCGAGGGTCGGCGGGTGTACCTCATCTCGGCGTCGCCCGAGGAGATCGTGGTCCCGCTGGGGGAGTACCTGGGGGTGGACCGCACGGTGGCCAGCCAGGCCCACATCGACGAGGACGGCCGGTACACGGGCGAGATGGCGTTCTACGCCTACGGGCCGTACAAGGCCGAGGCCATCCGCGCGCTGGCGGAGACGGAGGGGATCGACCTGGCGGGGTCGTACGCGTACTCGGACTCGTACACGGACGTGCCCATGCTCGAGGTGGTCGGCCATCCCGTCGTGGTCAACCCCGACCGGGTGCTGCGCAAGCTGGCCGACGAGCGGGGGTGGGAGGTGCGCACCTTCACCCGGCCCGTGCCCCTGCGGACGCGGCGGGTGCCGGCGGTGACCGCTCGCAACGGGGCCGCGGCCGCGCTGGGAGGCGTGGTGCTGGCGGCGGCGGGAGCGGGAGTCGTGTGGTGGTGGCGGCTGCGGGCCGGGAGCGCTGGTGCTACTCGACGCGCAGCTTCCGGGCCGCCACGACGCCGAGGCCGATCAGGATGGCGAGCAGGAGCAGCTTCTTCATGGCGGGGACGCTAGCCGAGGGGACCGGCGGGCGGAACGGGCCCTCGGCGTGCACGACGGCGGGATGCGGTCGAGCCGGTCCAGGTGGACCCGATGGGTGATGCTGTCGACGCCCGCCGGGGCCGGGCCGCGGCCGCCGGGGGCCCAGGGCTTCCTCGGGTCCTCGCCGAGCGCCACGGAAAACGCCTTCGCCGCTTCGCGGAGGTGGACGGGAATCGAACCCGCCGTCACAGGATCGCTGCGACCACCCGCTTTGAAGGCGGGGGAGCCCACCAGGTGCCCGGACACCTCCGGGGCGGACGTTAGACGGTGAGGAGGTCGCGGGCGCCGGTGTCGGACGAGGGGTGCCGGAGCTTGGACATGGCCCGGGCCTCGATCTGGCGGATGCGCTCGCGGGTGAGGTTGAAGTGCTCGCCCACCTCTTCCAACGTGCGGGGCTCGCCCCGGTCCAGGCCGAACCGCAACCGCAGGATCTCCCGCTCCCGCTCGTCGAGCGGGCCCAGCAGCCGGGCGATCTCGTCCGGCAACAACGACGTGGCCGCCACCTCGAAGGGCGACTCGGCCGAACGGTCCTCGACCACGTCGCCCAACTCGGCGTCGCCGTCCTCCCGCAGGGGCTCCGACAGCGACAGGGGCTCGGCCGCGAACCGCAGCGCCTCGGTGACCTTGTCCTCGGGCATCTCCACCTCGGCCGACAGCTCGGACAGGGTGGCGGGCCGGCCCAGCTTGAGCTCCAGGCGGGCCCGGGCCTTCTGGAGCCGAGCCAGCGTGTCGCCGGCGTGGACGGGCAGGCGGATGGTGCGGCCGGTGTTGGCGATGCCCCGGGTGATGGCCTGGCGGATCCACCAGGTGGCATAGGTGGAGAACTTGAAGCCCTTGCGCCAGTCGAACTTCTCGACGGCGTGCATGAGGCCCAGGTTCCCCTCTTGGATCAGGTCCAGCAGGGGCAATCCCGACGCTTGGTACTTCTTGGCAATCGACACCACCAGGCGCAGGTTGGACTGCACGAACGTGCGCTGGGCGTCCTCGCCCGCCTGGATCAGGCGGCGCAGCTCCCGGCGACGGGCCGCGGGCAGGTCCTTGCCCTTCTTTTCCAGATCGGCTCGCGCCGCAGCACCCGCCTCGATGGCCTGCGCCAGGCGGACCTCGTCATCCTTGGTGAGCAGCGGGTACTGCCCGATGTCCGTGAGGTACAAGCGGACGAGATCTTCCTCATCCCGCTCGACTCGCTCCTTGGGCAAATGCGTGGGACCCTTCACTGAACGGCTTGGGGTTGGGAAGTTGTCAACGCTCGGGGCCGGAACGCCATTCCCTGGAGAGCAAACGACAGCGGCGCCGCGTTCTCACCATACCGGGGGCGTCAAGGTCCCTTGATCGTCCGAATCGTCCCGATCCCCGTACCTGTGTCTGGTGTGGATAATTCGACGGACTGGGCAAGCCCCCCTCTCCCTTTGCCCCAGTAGCGTCGGTCAGGTGGTCGATGACCTGAAGCTGACAATCGTCACCCTCGTGTTCGACGCCGCCCCGGGCACGGCCGCCGAGCTCCTGGCCGTCCTGGCTCGCTACGTGGTGCTGGCCCGCCAGGAGGACGGCTGCCGCAACATCGACCTGGTCCAATCCGTCACCCGGCACGACCGGTACCTGGTGATCGAGAAGTGGGAGTCACCTGAGGCCCAGCGGGCCCATTTCGACGCCGACGCCATGATGACCATGGCTCGTTCGTGCGACGGTCTGCTGGCCGGTCCGCCCGAGATCGACCTGTTCGCCGGATTGTCCGCTCACGACCTCAACTGACGGCGCTCAGACGGGCAGCCAGCGCTTGCCCGTGCCCGGCAGCACCCGGCCGAAGGCCAGGCCCGGGAAGTGGGCGGCGCCCACCACCGTCGCCGTCCCCTCCAACTCCCGCCACAGGGCCTCGCGCGTGCGGCGGGACAGGGTCGGGTCCACGTCGGACATGGCGTAGAAGTCGGGCTCGTCCAACTGGAGGGGGCACTCCACGGCGTCACCCAACACGTAGGCCCGGTCCTGCCCGGACGACACCACCAGCCCGTAGTGCCCGGGCGTGTGGCCCGGCGTGTGCAATGCCGTCAGGCCCGGCGCCAGCGCGACCTGGTCGCCCTCGATGGGGTCGAGCCGGCCCTCGTGGGAGAGCACGAGCATGGCCTCGACGGTGCGGGGCTCGGCGTCGGCCGATTCCACGAACTGGTGCCAGTCGCCGTGCCCGTAGCGCACGGTGGCGTTGGCGAAGAAGGGCCGGCCCTGGTGCACCAGCCAGCCCACGTGGTCGATGTGCAGGTGGGTGCACACGACGAGGTCCACGTCCTCGGGCTGCACGCCCAAGGCGGCCAGTTCGGACGGCAGCGCCCCGCCGCTCCCCCACGGCGTGTCGTGGGCGCCCAGGCCCGCATCGATCAGCACCACCTGGTCGCCGGTGCGGACGAGGAAACAGCCGATGGGCATGGCGATCATGCCCTTGGCGTCGAGCAGGTCCCCGTGGGTCGACCAGTCGAGGCCGGCCCAGAACGACGGCGGCAGGCGGATGTCCCCGTCGTTGACGGGCACGACCTCGATGTCGCCGACCTTCACCTCACACCCGGATGGCGGCCGTCTGGTCGCACATGGCCTGGATGTCGGCCCACGACAGCGAGCCCGCGGGTGCCGACCACAGGCGCTCGAACGCCTGGTCGGCCACGTCGGTGAAGCCGTGCCGGTTGCGGAAGTGGTACAACCGCCGGGGCTTGGACGGGTGGTAGCCCAGCCGCTCGCACCGGCCCACCGCGTAGGTGTCCCACGCCGTGGCCTGGGCCAGGGTGAGGTCCCCGTCGGCGGGGGCATCGGCGAAACGGGGGTCGAGGCGGTCCTTCACCCGGTGGAAGAGGCGGCCGAGCACGTCGACCGCCGAGCGCTCGGACAGCTGGCGCAACCGCTTGGCGTCCTCGAAGGCACCGCTCTGGACGTTGACCACCACCGGGTCCACGGACACGACGCGCGTGCGGCCGAGGGGCGTGGTCTGGTCAACCTCGATGGTGATGTCGCCGGTGAGGCCGACCTTGGACGCCACCTCCGCGGCCAGCGCGGCGATGCGGTCCGGGTCGAAGTCGACCAGCGTGAAGGTGTCGGGCGTGACCGTGACGCGGAGCGAGGCCATGGGGCTCAGCCCTCGGCCGCGGCCTGGCGAGACAGCTCGGCGATGTCGTCGATCTCGTCGGTGGTGAAGCCGGCCAGCTCCCGGAAGCGGCGGGCCAGCTGCACCGGGCTCTCGTCGTCCTCGCCCCGGAACCCGCCGTAGGAGAACAGCTTGTCGACCACCCGCTGGAACTCGAGGGCCCGCTCCCTGCGGTCGGGATCGTTCTCGGTGAGGCGGCGCAGCCAGTCCGAGCCCATCTTCACGTGGGTGACCTCGTCGGCCAGCATCCAGTCCTCGCAGAAGTCGAGCACGGGGTCGCCCGACGCCTGCCCGAACTCGCGCATGGTGTTGAACACGTCGATGGCCAACCCTTCGAGGGCCCGGTTCACGCCCGCGAGCCGCAACACCGCGTCGCGGTTGCATGCCGCCTCGAAGAGGATGGTGTTCTCCGCGTACTCACCGATCTCGGTGCCCATCCACTCGCCCAGCTTCACGCTGATCTCGCAATGGCGGGACTCGTCCCAGCACTGGCGGGCCATGTCCAGCTTCAGGGCGAACGGCACCTCGTCCCGGTCGGAACCGGCATCGAAGTCCCAGCACGTGCGCCCCGCTCCTTCGAGGGCCTGGATCTCGCCCACGAAGATGCCGTGCATCATGCTGCGGGCGATGTCGGGCGCGGCCGGTGTCTCCGGGGTGATACGGCCCCGGCGAGCCGGGCCCGTGCGCCGCTCCTGGCGCCGGTCCTCGAAGCGGGCCTCGCGGTCGAAGCGCACGAAGCGCTCGTCGCGAGCCAGCTCGCCCGGGGGCATGTGCTTCTTCACGCCGGCACCTCCGCCGCCTCGGCGACCGCACCCAGCGAGCCGGGGCCGGCGATCCCTCCGGCCTTGGTGATCATGGCCTCCAGCTTGGCCTGGTGGTCGGCCGCCCGCCGGACCTCGTCCTCGGTGTCGATGAGCGACTGCAGCAGCATCTCGCCGTCCCGCCAGTCGTCCAACTCGTCCTGGAGGATGAACTTGAGCGACCGGATGGTGGGCGCGTCGGTGATGGTCGACGTGTTGTTGAGGTGGTACGTGTACGCGGCGATCTTGCGGGGGATCAGCACCCGGTACACACCCACCAGCTTCTCGATGGTCTGGTCGGGCGACTCGGGCTCGGCCACCGCGTCCATGAAGGCGACAACGTCGTCGTTGGCCGGGGCGGTGAGGCGATCGGGGTTCATCTCCCGCAGTTCGGGCAGGCGCTTGGTCCAGAGGTCGGCATGCCACGCGTGCTTGTAGGTGTGGGCCCCCAGGCGGATCTTCACGTCGAGCTCGGGGACGGTGGCCACCCACCCGCCCAGGACCTCGAACAGGCGCATCTCGATCCAGCGGTAGTGGCCCGCTCGGCGAGCGGTCTCCTCGACGCTGAAGGCGCCGGGCAGCTCGCGGCGGTCCCAAGGGGCAAAGGCGGGTCGGGGGCTGCGGGGATCGGCCATTGGGGCCAGCTTCGGCCAAACTTGACGGGTCGGTCAAGCGTTCTCGACCCTGGGCGCCAGCAGCACCGGCGCCTCGGCCAGGAGGATGCCGCCGAGGATGAGCGCCGCTCCCAGCGCCCCCTCCCACCCCAGGTGGTCGCCCAGGGCCGCGCCCAGGATGGCAGCGGACACCGGTTCGACCATCAACAGCAGCGACGTGCGGTTGGCCCCCACCCGTCGCTGGCCCCACACCTGGAGGCCCATGGCCCCGGCCGACACCGCCGCGCCCGTGTAGATCGCCGCCAGCCAAGCCTTCAGCGGGAAACCGAAGCCGCCGGTGAACAAGCCGACCACCAGGCACACGGCGCCCACCACGCCGACTTGCACGGCGTTGAGGGCCGCCGTCGGGAAGCGGGGCGCCGCCTCGGCCAGCAGGAGGATGTGCACGGCGAAGGCGAAGGCGCACCCGAGGGTGAGCAGCTCCCCCTTGCCGATGTGCGACACGCCGCCCGACAGCAGCACGAGACCCAGGGTGGACAGCAGCACGCCGGCCGCCACGGCCCGGTCGGGAGCCCGCCGCAGCACCACGGCGGACAGCACGGGGACGAGCACGACCAACAGGTAGGTGATGAAGGCGGACACCGAGCTGCTCGTGTACTGGAGCCCGATGGTCTGGAACAGGTAGCCGGCCAGGAGGGCGGCGCCGCACAGCACGCCGGCCCGGACCACGCCGGGGTCGGCCCGGTGCGACTGCCCCCGGCTGAAGGGGACGAACAGGACGGCGCCCACCAGGAAGCGCACGGCGAGGAAGGGGATGGGGTGGGCCAGGGCGATGGCGTCCTTCACCACCACGAACGTGGTCCCGAACAGGACGGCCGCGGCGACGACGGCCAGATGGGCTCGGAGCAAGAGGTCAGCCGCGGTAGCGGTTGGTGATGGGCAGCCGCCGGTCCTTGCCGAAGGCCTTGGGCGTCACCCGCACTCCCGGCGGGGTCTGCCGGCGCTTGTACTCGGCCAGGTCGACCAGGCGCACGACCCGGCGCACGATCTCCGGATCGAACCCGGCGTCCACCAGCTCACCGGCGGTGGCGTCGCCCTCGACGTAGGCCTCGAGGATGGGGTCGAGCACTTCGTACGGCGGCAGCGAGTCGTCGTCCCGCTGGTCCGGGCGCAGTTCGGCCGAGGGCGCCTTGGTGAGCACGGCCGCGGGGATGAGGTCGGTGCCCGCCCGCTCGTTGCGCCGCTGGCACAGCCGGTACACGAGCGTCTTGGTGACGTCCTTGATGACGGCGAAGCCGCCGGCCGTGTCGCCGTAGAGGGTGGAGTACCCGACGGCCATCTCGCTCTTGTTCCCGGTGGTGAGGACCAGCCACCCGAACTTGTTGGACAGCCCCATGAGGGTGACGCCCCGGATGCGCGACTGGAGGTTCTCCTCGGTGATGTCCTCGGGCCTCCCGGTGAACGACGGGGCGAGCATCTCCACGAAGGCGGTGTGGGCGGGCTCGATGGGGATGGTGCGGAAGTCGATGCCCAGGCTGGTGGCGAGAACGGCGGCGTCGTCACGAGAACCGGGCGACGAATAGCGCGACGGCATGGACACGCCATGCACGTGCTCGGGCCCCAAGGCGTCGACGGCGATGGCCGCGACCAGCGACGAGTCGATACCACCCGACAAGCCGATCACCACATCGGTGAAACCATTCTTGGCGACGTAGTCGCGCGTGCCCAGCACCAGGGCGGCGTAGATCTCGTCGAGGGCACCGAGGGCCGGGGCGATGACGGCCGGGCGGCGGTCGTCGTTGGGCGTCGGCGCGTGGGTCACCTCGATGAGGGGGAGGGTGACGGCGGTGGCCCGGCCTCGCGGATCGAGCAGGCGCTTGCGGAACGTGGGTCGCACTTCGATGTCGGTGACGAGCACACCCTCCTCGAACTGCGGCCCGGCCATCCGCACGCGACCGTTCTCGTCGAGGACCATGGACGCGCCGTCGAAGACGAGCTCGTCCTGGCCGCCCACCTGGTTGACGTACACCAGCGCGCACGAGTTGTCGGCCGCGCGGGTGGCGAGCATGCGCTCCCGCTCGGCCACGCGACCGGCGTAGTACGGCGAGGCGTTGAGGTTGAGCAGCAGCTCGGCGCCACCGGCCGCCTGCTCGGCCAGGGGACCGGACGGGCTCCAGATGTCCTCGCAGATGGAGACGCCGCAGCGCACGCCGCCGATCACGAACAGCTGCAAGGGCCGGGTGCCGGGAGCGAAGTAGCGCTGCTCGTCGAACACCGCGTAGTTCGGCAGGAGGCGCTTGTGATACCGCCCTACCACCTGGCCGTTGGCGCACACGGCGGCGGCGTTGAAAAGGTCGCGCTCGGCGTCGACGAACCCGATGACCGCCGCGCAGCGGCCCGTGCGGGCGGCCAGCTTGTCGAGTGCCTCCAGGTTGTCGGCCACGAAGCGCGGCTTGAGAAGCAGATCCTCGGGCGGGTACCCCGTGATGGCCAGCTCGGGGAAGACGGCGACGTCGGCGCCCGCGTCCTCGGCCTGGTCGAGAGCGGCCAGGATGCGCTCGACGTTGCCCTCCAGGTCGCCCACCACCGTGTTCAACTGGCAGGCAGCGATGCGGAGACGGGCCATGGATGAAAGCCTAACGACGTGACGAGCCTGGCCTTCACGCAGCTGGCCGAGGCCCACGGCCCCCGCTGGGACGAGGTCACGGCCGACGAGCGGGCTCGGGCCGCGGCCGAAGCGGTGGTGGGAGCCAGCCGCTTCCTCACCCGCCTGCTGCTCACCGATCCGCAGGCATTGGCTGTGCTCCAGGCGCTGGACACGCCGGTGCGATCGTCCAAACCCCACGAGCTCCTGCGCATCGCCGCCCGCGACCTGCTGGGCCTGGACGACCTGTCGGCCGTGGGCGCCAACCTGGCGGACCTGGGCGACGCCGTGCTGGCCGCGGCGTGGGAGGAGGCGGGCGCGCCGTCCATCGCCATCATCGGCATGGGCAAGCTCGGGGCCCGGGAGTTGAACTACGCCAGCGACATCGACGTCCTGTTCGTGGGCGACGACCAGGCCGGTGCCCGGCGGGTGATGGAGATCGCCCGCCAGTCGTTCCGGGTCGACGCCGACCTGCGCCCGGAAGGGCGGGACGGGCCGCTGGGCCGCACGCTGGCGTCGTACGAGGCGTACTGGGATCGGTGGGCGCAGCCGTGGGAGTTCCAGGCCCTGTTGAAGGCGCGATCGGTGGCGGGCGATCCCGAGCTGGGCGCCGCCTTCGAGCGGGCCGCCGCATCTCGCGTGTGGTCACGGGCGTTCGGCGCCGACGATCTGCGCGAGCTGCGGTCGATGAAGGCGCGGGCCGAGGGCGAGGTGGCCCGGCGAGGGCTCACCGACCGGGAGCTGAAGCGGGGGCGGGGCGGCATCCGGGACATCGAGTTCGCCGTGCAACTGCTGCAGTTGGTGCACGGCCGCCACGACCCGGCCTTGCGGGTGCCCGCCACCGTCCCCGCCCTGCGGGAGATGGCCGGGGCCGGCTATGTCGATCCCGGCGACGCTGCCGCCCTGCAGGTGGCCTACACGTTCCTGCGGACGGTCGAGCACCGGTTGCAGTTGGTGGAGGATCAGCAGGTGCACGCCGTGCCCGTGGATGCCGGCGTACGCACCGCGCTGGCCCGCAGCCTGGGATACCGCGACGCTCCCGAGTCGTCGGCCCTCGCTCGCTTCGACGCCGCCCTGCGCACCCACCAGGCCACGGCCCGATCCATCCACGAGCGCCTGTACTTCCGGCCGTTGCTGGAGGCGTTCGCCGGCGCGGGCACGGGCACGTTGGCGACCGCCGCGGCCGAGGAGCGGTTGGCTGCCTTCGGCTTCGCCGACGCCGACCGCACCCGCCAGGCCCTGCGGGAGTTGACCCGCGGGCTCACCCGCTCGTCACGGCTCATGCAACAGATGCTGCCGCTCCTGCTGGAGTGGCTGTCCGAGTCGCCCGACCCCGACCTGGGCCTGCTGGGCCTGCGCACCCTGGCCACCGACCAACAGCGCTCTGCCCCGCTCGTCACCGCCTTTCGCGACTCGCCGGAAGCGGCCCGGCGCCTCAGCCACCTGCTGGGCACCAGCCGGTTCTTCCTCACCGGCTTCACCCGCCATCCGGAGATGGTGCCGATGCTGGCCGCCCCGGCCACGCTGGCGGCCCACTCCCGCGACGAGCTGGTAGAGCGGGCCGCGGCCGCCTTGCAGTGGCGGGACGACGTCGATGAGCGGCGGCGCGGTCTGCTGCGCCTGCGCCGGTCGGAGATCCTTCGCACGTCCGTGCGCGACGTGCTGGGCATCGACGAGGTGGAGGACACCGCGGGCGCGCTCACGGGCCTGGCGTCGGCCGCTCTGGAAGCGGCGTTGTCGATCCTTGACCCGCCCGTGCCCATGGCCGTCATCGCCATGGGTCGTTTCGGTGGGGCCGAGCTGTCGTACGCCAGCGACCTCGACGTGCTGCTCGTGTTCGACGGGTCGACGGCGGCCGACGTCGCCGGTGCCGAGCAGGTGGCCGAAGCGCTGCTCCGGTTCGTCAACGGCACCACGCCCGCGCAGCGCATCTTCACGTTGGACGCCGGCCTGCGCCCCGAGGGCAGGCAGGGACCGCTGGCCCGCAGCCTGGAGAGCTACCGCGCCTACTACGAGCGGTGGGCGCGCACGTGGGAGCGCCAGGCGCTGGTGCGGGCGCGGCCGGTGGCCGGATCGCCGGAGGTGGGTGCCGCCTTCCTCGGCCTGGTCGGGGAGTACGTGTGGGGCCAACCGTGGCGGGAGGAGGACACCCGCGAGGTCCGGCGCATGAAGGCGCGCGTGGAGCGGGAGCGCATCCCCGCGGGCGAGGACCCGCAGTTCCACCTGAAGCTGGGCCGGGGCTCGCTGTCGGACGTCGAATGGACGGCCCAGCTGCTGCAATTGCAACACGGCGTGCGGGCGGCGGGCACGATGGAAGCGCTGGCGGCCCTGGAATCGGCCGGGGTGCTGCCCGCCGGTGACGCCGAGATCCTCCGGGAGGCGTACCGCTTCTGCGAGCGCACCCGGAACCGCTGGTTCCTGGTCCGGGGGGCGGCCGGACCCAGCGATGCCATGCCCACCCAGGCAGACCAGCTGGCCAAGCTGGCCCGCAGCCTGGATACCAACGGAGCGGCGCTGCGGGAGCACTACCGGCGCGTCACCCGCCGCTCCCGGCAGGTGGTGGAGCGGGTGTTCTACGGTGCCCCGTGAGAAGCGGGGTCAGAACGGTTGCCGACCTAATCGTTCGTCTGCTAACCATTAGCACGCTATGGATTTTGTCGCCCGCCAACTCTTTCTCACGGCCAAGGCTCTGCGCTCGGAGTTGGACACCCGGCTGGGCGAGGCTGGGTCGAGCGTGCCGTTCTGGCTGGTGCTCCTCCACACCACCCGGGTGCAGGGGCTGAGCCAGCGGGAGTTGGCCGAGAACATGCGGGTGGAGGCGCCCACCCTCACCCGCCACCTCGACCGCATGGAGGCCGAGGGCCTCATCGAGCGCCACCGGGACGCCGACGATCGTCGGGTCACCCGTCTCCACCTCACCGCCGCCGGGCGCCGCCAGTACCGGCGGCTGCTGCGCGTGGTGGAGGAGTTGGACTCGGAGCTGGCGGCGCTGCTCACCGCCGAGGAAGCCGCGGTGCTGGACCGGGCCCTCGCTCGCATCATCGATCACGTGGAGGACACAGATGCACGCGATGTCGGTTGACCCGGCCGTCGACGACGCCGTGATCCGGACCGAGGACCTCACCAAGGTCTTCCCGGGCGGGATCACTGCCGTCGACCACCTCAACCTGTCCGTCCGCCCGGGCGAGATCTTCGGCCTCCTCGGGCCCAACGGAGCGGGCAAGACCACGACCGTGGGGATGCTCACCACGCGGGTCGAGCCCACGTCGGGCCGGGCCTGGTTGGGCGGTGTCGACGTGGTGGGCCAACCCGCTCTGGCCAAGCAGGCGCTGGGCGTCGTCCCCCAGACCAACACCCTGGACCGGGCCCTCACCGTGTGGGAGAACCTCTACTTCCACGGCCGCTACTTCGG
>DASRGI010000187.1:0-12060 GCA_035651095.1 Acidimicrobiales bacterium
GCCGGTTCGGGCGCGGGCGCCGGAGCCGGAGCGGGGGCCGGTTCGGGGGCGGGCTCGGGCTCGGGGACCGGAGTGGGGGCCGGTGCGGGAGCGGGAGCGGGCGCCGGCGCGGCGGCCTCGGGCGGGATGGGCGCGGCCGACCCGTTCCCGTGTGCGGGCGTGGGCGTCCACGCAGGAGACGCCGGCTCGGTCGCCACACCCTGCCCGCCCCGACGGGCCTGCACGGTCTTCACCACGGCGGCCACCACGCCCGCCAACACCCCGAGTCGAAGACCCATCCGAAACGAACGGCGAACCATGGCGGATCAACCTACCTTGACGACTCCGCGCCTGCCTGCAACCATGTCGGGGTCATGCGTACCGCATACCGGTCGACCACCCTCCTCCTTACGTAGCGGCGAGTTCCCGCCCCGGGATCTCGCCTCCGCCTCCTGCGCCTCCGGCCAGGGGGTTTTTTGTTTCCCCGAGAGAACGAACAAAGGACAACCCATGGAGCGCCTGATCATCTTCGACACCACCCTGCGGGACGGCGAGCAGTCGCCCGGCATCTCGCTGGACGTGGCCGAGAAGCTCGAGATCGCCGAGCAGTTGGCGCGCCTCGGGGTCGACTACATCGAGGCCGGGTTCCCGGTCGCCAGCCAGGGCGACTTCGAGGCCGTCCAGGCCATCGCCCGGGCCGTGCAGGGCCCGGTCATCGCCGGCCTGTCCCGCACCCACCGCTCCGACGTCGACCGCTGCTGGGAGGCGCTGAAGGACGCGGGCCGGGGCCGCATCCACGTCTTCATCTCCACCAGCCCGTCGCACATGGAGCACATGCTCAAGATGACCCGCGAGCAGGTGCTGGAGGAGACCCGCTCGGGGGTGGCCCGGGCCCGGGAGCACACCGACGACGTGGAGTTCAGCCCCCAGGACGCCACCCGCACGCCCCTCGACTTCATGCTCGAGGTCCTGCAGGCCGCGGTCGATGCCGGCGCCACCACGCTGAACATCCCCGACACCGTGGGCTACGGCATCCCGTGGGACTTCGGTGCCCTCATCCAGTACATCCGCCGGGAGGTGCCGGGCGACTACATCACGTCCACCCACTGCCACAACGACCTGGGTCTGGCCACCGCCAACTCGCTGGCCGGCGTGCAGGCCGGGGCCCGGCAGGTCGAGGTGTGCGTGAACGGGCTGGGCGAGCGGGCGGGTAACGCCGCCCTCGAAGAGGTGGTCATGGCCGTGAAGATCCGGCCCGACCAGTTCCCGGGCCTGGAGGTCGGGGTGCACACCGAGGAGCTGGCCCGCACCAGCCGGCTGGTCAGCCGCCTCACCGGTTACCCGGTCCAGTACAACAAGGCCGTCGTGGGCAGGAATGCCTTCGCCCACGAGTCGGGCATCCACCAGCACGGCGTGCTGGCCGAGCGCACCACCTACGAGATCATCGACGCCAGCGAGGTGGGCCAGACCGGGTCGCAGATCGTGCTGGGCAAGCACTCGGGCCGCCACGCCTTCAAGGACACGCTCGAGCGCATGGGCTTCAACGTCACCGGCGACGCCCTGAACTCGGCCTTCGCCCGCTTCAAGGAGCTGGCCGACCGCAAGGTGCAGCTCACCGAGGCCGACCTCGAAGCCATCGTGGCCGAGGAGATCGGCGGGTCGAAGGAGCCCGAGTACGTGCTGGAGGCGCTCGAGGTCACGGGCGGCACGGTCGCGGTGCCGCAGGCCACCGTCGTGGTGGTGCGGGGCGGCGAGAAGGCGGAGGCCACGGCCGAGGGCGACGGCATGATCGACGCCGCGTGCAAGGCCATCAAGTCGGCCACCGGCGTGGACGGCAAGCTCACCGATTTCAACGTCTCGTCCGTCACCGGCGGGGTCGACGCCTTGGGAGACGTCATCATCCAACTCGACGTGGAGGGCGTGAAGGTGTCGGGCCGGGGCGTGTCCACCGACGTGGTGGAGGCGTCGGCCCGGGCCTACCTCAACGCCGTGAACAAGGTCGTGCAGGTGCGAGCCCGCAGCGAGGCTCGCGCCCAGATGACCGCCATCACGCCGTAGCCGCCTCCGCCTGCGTGTCCTCATGCCGGCGGAACGTCCGCCGGTAGGCGAGGGGCGATGTCCCCACCACCCGCTGGAAGTGGAGGCGGAGGTTGGCGGCCGTGCCCAGGCCGGAGGCGTCGGCCACCCGCTCGATGCTGTCGTCGGTGGTCTCCAGCAGGCGCTGGGCCATGAGCACGCGCTGGCTGAGCAGCCACTGGTGCGGCGTCGTCCCCGTCACCGCCCGGAAGCGCCGGGCGAATGTGCGCGGGCTCATGGCCGCCAGCCGGGCCAGGTGCTCGATCGGCGTGGTCTGGTCCAGGTGTTCGAGCATCCATTCGAGGGCGCGGGTGAGGGCATCGCCGCAGTCGGTGGGGCCAACGGGCATCTCCACGTACTGCGCCTGCCCGCCATCGCGGTGCGGGGGCACGACCATGCGCCGGGCCACGGCGTTGGCCACCTCGGCGCCATAGTCCCGGCGCACCACATGGAGGCAGAGGTCGATTCCGGCGGCCGTGCCCGCCGAGGTGAGCACGTCGCCCTCGTCCACGTACAGCACCCGGGGGTCGACCTCGATCTCGGGATACAGGGCGGCCAGCTCGGCGGCGTGGAGCCAGTGGGTGGTGGCCCGCCGCCCGTTGAGCAGGCCCGCCTCGGCCAGGAGGAACGCCCCCGTGCACAGCGACATCACCCTCGCCCCCTTGCGGTGGGCCTCCCGCACGGCGTCGAGGGCCTCGAGCGGGTAGGCCCCGCTGGGGCCGGCGGGGATGACCACGAGGTCGGCACCGGCCAGGCCCTCGAGCCCGTGCTCGGCGTTGATGCTGAAGCCGCCCTGGGTCCGCACGGGCCCGTCCACTCCCGAGCACACCTTGAACTCGTACCAGGGGGAGGCGATGTCCGAGCGGTCGATGCCGAACACCTCGCAGGGCACGGCCAGCTCGAACACGGCCGTGCGATCGAGGATCAGGGCGGCCACCTTGGGGCCGGTGCGACGGCGTTTGGCGGGCATGGCAGGATTCTAACGTATCTTGGCAATCCTGCCACTGGCGGGAATCACACGGTTGTCAGACGATGACCGCATGACCGAGCTCCTCGACACCACAGGCATCCGCCAGGCACTCGCCCGCCCCCGGCTTCGCCGTGAGGAGGTCGACGCCCTGCGCGCCCTCACTGTCCACCTGCCCGTGCTGCTCCCCGGCGGGCACACGCCGTCCCGGCCCGTCAGCGTGGACGAAGCCCTTGTGCGGTTGGACGCCGCCGTGTGGCAGGCCGCGGCCAGCCACGGGATCGACATCTGTTGCGACTCCACCATCCTCGAAGTGGCCGACCGCCTGACCGCGGCGGGATGGACGAGCCCGTCGGCCAGCGCCGCCGTGCGGGCCATGGTGATGCTGCGCTACGCGGCCGGGCGCACCCCGGCCACCGTTGCCGACGAGGTGGACATGCTCGACGCCGCCGCCCGCCTCACCGCCTATCTGGAGTTGCGCACCCGCTTCGGCTGACCCCCACCCTCCCGTTCTCGTTGCGTTGACGCTCGCCTACCGGGAGAAGACGCAACGAGAACGGCTCTTGGGTCAGGCGGTGGTGGGGAGCCAACCCGGCCGGGCGGCCTCGTATGCGTCGATGGCGTCGGCGTTGCGCAGGGTGAGGCCCACGTCGTCCAGGCCCTCGAGCAGGCGCCACTGCGTGTAGTCGTCCATGGCGAAGGGCGCCTCGATGCCGAGGGCGGGCGCCCGCACGACCTTGGTGGCCACGTCCACCGTGACCTCCACGGATGGGTCGGCGGCGATGCCGGCCAGCAGAGCGGTGACGACCGACTCGTCCACCTGGGCCGGCACCAGGCCGACCTTGGTGCAGTTGGACCGGAAGATGTCGGCGAAGCGGGGCGACACCACGGCCTTGAAGCCGTAGTCCTCCAGGGCCCACACCGCGTGCTCCCGGGACGAGCCCGTGCCGAAGTTGGGTCCGGCCACCAGCACGGTGGCTCCGGCGAACCGGACGTCGTTCAGGACGAACGACGGGTCCTTGCGCCAGGCCTCGAACAGGCCCTCGCCGAACCCCGTGCGCTCGACCCGCTTGAGCCAGTGGGCGGGGATGATCTGGTCGGTGTCGACGTCGCTGCGGTCGAGGGGCAGGGCCCGGCCGGTGATCGTGCGGACGGGTTCCATCACAGCTCCTCAGGGGTGGCGAAGTGTCCGGCTACGGCGGTGGCGGCAGCCACGGCGGGGGACACGAGGTGGGTACGGCCGCCCGGGCCCTGGCGGCCTTCGAAGTTGCGGTTGGACGTGGACGCGGCCCGCTCGCCGGGAGCGAGCTTGTCCGGGTTCATGGCCAGGCACATGGAGCAGCCGGCGTCCCGCCACTCGAAGCCGGCGGCGGTGAACACGGCGTCGAGGCCCTCGCTCTCGGCCTGGGCCTTGACCAGGCCCGACCCGGGGACGACCAGCGCCCGCATGCCGTCCCGCACGTGCTTGCCCTCGACCACGGCGGCGGCCGCTCGCAGGTCCTCGATGCGGGAGTTGGTGCACGACCCGATGAACACGGTGTCGACCTTGATGTCGCGCACGGGCGTGCCTGCGGTGAGGCCTTGGTACGCCAAGGCCCGGGCGGCCGCCTCCCGCTCGCTGGGTTCGAGGAACGAGTCGGGGTCGGGGACGTTGCCGTCGATGGCCACCACGTGGGCCGGGTTGGTGCCCCATGTGACGTGGGGGACAAGGGCCGACGCGTCGAGGGCGACCTCCTTGTCGAAGGTGGCGCCGGCGTCGGTGGCCAGCGAGCGCCAGGTGTCGAGGGACTGTTCCCACGCCGCGCCCTTGGGGGCGTGGGGGCGGCCTTCGAGGTAGGCGAACGTGGTGTCGTCGGGGGCGACCATGCCGGCCCGGGCTCCGGCCTCGATGCTCATGTTGCAGATGGTCATCCGCCCTTCCATCGACAGCGAGCGGATGGCCGAGCCCCGGTACTCGATCACCGACCCGATGCCGCCGCCGGTGCCGATGCGGCCGATGATGGCGAGGATCACGTCCTTGGCCGTGACGCCTGCGGGCAGGTCGCCCTCGACGGTGACGGCCATGGTGCCGGGGCGGCGCTGGGGCAGGGTCTGGGTGGCGAGCACGTGCTCGACCTCGCTGGTGCCGATGCCGAAGGCCAGCGCCCCGAAGGCGCCGTGGGTGGACGTGTGGCTGTCACCGCACACCACGGTCATGCCCGGCTGGGTGAGGCCCAGTTCCGGTCCGATGACGTGGACGATGCCCTGGTTGCGATGGCCCATGGGATAGAGGGGGATGCCGAACTCGGCGCAGTTGGCCGCCAGCACCTCCATCTGCTTGGCCGAGATGGGGTCGGCGACGGATTTGACGGCGACATTCATTGGGCCATCCGTGGGCACGTTGTGGTCCATGGTGGCGATGGTGAGGTCGGGCCGGCGCACCGGTCGCCCGGCCAGACGCAGGCCGTCGAACGCCTGGGGCGAGGTGACCTCGTGGATCAGGTGGAGGTCGATGTAGAGCAGGTCGGGTTCGCCCTCGGCCGCGTGCACCACGTGGCGGTCCCACACCTTCTGGCTGAGCGTTTTAGCCATTCTCTGTCTCACATTCTGAGATGCTAATCTCACGTTGTGGAACGCAGTCTAAGCGGCGTCGGCGTCCTCGACAAGGCGGTATCGCTGCTCGATGCCCTGGAGTCGGGGCCGCTGTCTCTCAACGACTTGGTCGCCGCCTCGGGCGTTCCCCGAGCCACCTGCCACCGGCTGGCCCACGCCTTGGAGAAGCACCGGCTGGTGGGGCGCGACGCCGAAGGCCGCTTCGTGCTCGGCTCCCGCCTGGCCGCCCGGTCGCTGGACCAGGTGGCCGTCCCCGCCTTGGAAGCCCTGCGCGACACCACCGCCGAGAGCACGCAGCTGTACGTGCGCCGGGGGGACACGCGGGTGTGCGTGGTGAGTCTGGAGTCGCCCCACGGGTTGCGGACCATCGTGCCCGTGGGGGCCGTGCTGCCCCTGGCCCTCGGGTCGGCGGGGGCCGTGCTGCGGGGCACTGCCGCCCGCAAGGGCTGGGCCCAGAGCGTGGAGGAGCGGGAGCGGGGCGTGGCGTCGGTGAGCGCGCCGGTGCGTGAAAGCGGGGGCGCCGTGGTGGCGGCCGTGTCCGTGTCCGGCCCCATCGAGCGAACCACCCGCGCCCCCGGTCGCAAGTACAAGGCTGCGGTGTTGACCGCGGCCCGGCAGGTGGAGGAGGCCATGGGGTGGGCGTAAGGCTGGACGCGACCGACAAGCGCATCCTCGCCCTGGCCATCCCTGCCCTCGGGTCACTCGCCATCGAGCCGGTGTACGTCCTGGCCGACACCGCCATCGTGGGCCGCCTGGGCACGGCCCCCCTGGGGGGCCTGGCCATCGCCTCGACCGTGCTGAACACCCTCATGTGGGTGAGCAACGTGCTGTCGTACGGCACCACCGCCCAGGTCGCCTTCCTCGTCGGCCGGGGCGACCGCAAGGGCGCCGAGCAGGTGGGCGCCCAGGGCCTGTGGCTGTGCGGGTTGCTGGGCATCCCCGCCGCCGTCCTCGTGGCCCTGTTGGCCCGGCCGTTGGCCGAGCTGCTGGGTGGGCGGGGCGACGTGCTGCACGCGGCCGTCACCTACCTGCGCATCAGCGCCGTGGGCGTACCTGCCGTGCTCGTCACCCTGCTGGGCCACGGGTGGTTCCGGGGGTTGTCCGACACACGCACGCCGCTGCGGATCGTGCTGGTGGCCAACGTCCTCAACATCGTGTTGGAGGTCGTGTTCGTCTACGGCTTCCGCTGGGGGGTGGCCGGTTCCGCGTGGGGCACGGTGGTCGCCCAGTTCGTGGCCGCCGCCTGGTTCCTGGTGCTCGGCGTGGGCGGCTTCGCCCGGCCCGTCGCCCAGCAGCTGCGCCGGCTGCTGGTGATCGGCCGCCACCTGTTCTTCCGCACGCTGGCGCTGGTGGCCGTGCTCGTCCTGGCCACCTCGGTGGCGGCCCGGGTGTCGACGCCCACCTTGGCCGGGCACCAGATCGCCCTGCAGCTGTTCACCTTCCTGGCCCTGTTGGTCGACGCCCTCGCCATCGCCGCCCAAGCCCTGGTGGGCACATCGCTCGGCGCCGGTCAGGCCGCGGGGGCGCGGGAGACCGGGATGCGGCTCGTGCGGTTGGGGCTGCTCGTCGGGGCCGGCATCGGTGTGGTCGTCATCGCCACCTCACCCGTGGTGCCCCGCATCTTCACGGCCGACGGCGAGGTGGTGCACCAGGCCACCATCGCCCTGGTGCTGTTGGGCGCCATGCAGGTGTCCGGAGCGGTGGCCTTCGTGCTCGACGGCGTGCTGATGGGAGCGTCGGACTTCCGGGCCCTGCAATGGATCACGGTGGCCGCGGGGATCGCCTTCCTGCCCTTCGCCGCCGCCGTCCTGCACTGGCATCGCCTCGGCATCGCCGGCATCTGGGTGGGCCTGTTCGTGTGGATGACCGTGCGGGCCCTGGCCATCCGGGCTCGGTTCAACGGCGAGGACTGGACGGCTCTGGCTGCGTCCCCGCCCGCGTGACCACGCCGGCGCACGCATCGACCAGCGCGGGCACGAAGCGATGGGCGGCCATGATGCAAGCTGCGTGGTCGCCGTCCACCGAGGAGGTGGTGGCGCCGGCGATGCTCTCGGCCAAACGGCGCTGGCGGTCCGGGCTGATGAGGGCGTCCCGCTCGGTGACGATCACGGCGGTGGGCACGTCGACCTCGCCGATCCAGGGCGTGGCGCGGTAGCGGCCCACGGCGGACGCGGCCTGGAGGATGGTCGAGGTGTCGCCCCGGCGGAACTCCTCGGCCGCCCACTCGGCCCGGGGCCGACCCTGGACGCGAGAGGCGATGAGGTTCTCGGTGACCCGGGAGCGCACGCCCGCGGGGGTGACCCGGGCGGCCACGGACAGGCCCACCAGGCTGGACAGGAGCAGGCGCTGGCGGGGGTCGCGCGACGCGAAGCTGCGGGCCGTGGCGCACAGCACGAGCCCGGCCACCAGTCCCCGGTGGCGGCGCCACGTGAGTTGCGCGATGGGGCCGCCCATGGAGTACCCGACGAGGACGACCCGGTCGAAGTCGAGGGCGGCGGCCACCGCGGCCACGTCGTCGGCGCAGTCCTCCAGGCGGAACGGGCGCCACGAGCGGATGCCCTGGCCATGGCCCCGGTGGTCCATGGCCACGACCCGGAAGTGGCGGCCCAGCGGGAAGTAAGAGGGGAACCAATTGATGTCGGCGGTGGCGCCCAGGCCGTGGAGGAGGAAGACGGTGGGAGCGTCGGGGGTGGGGCCGGGCAGGTCGCGCACGAACGTGGTGCCCCGGCCGGGGAGGGTGAGGGTGCGACCGGGCGGGAGGGGCGGGGGAGAGGCGGTCACCTGCCCGTTGTACCTCACCTCGGACCCTTTGCCAGAGCGATGGCAGCGGCGGCCAGGTCGAGGTGGGGTCGGGCCCCGTTCTCGACGGGCTCGGCGAGCACCTGCTCCATGGCTTCGTGGGCTTCCTCCCAGCGCTCGTGCCGGGCCAGGTCCACGATGCTGGGTCGTGGTTCCGTCTCCGGATCGGGCTCGGCCACGGCCGAGGGTGCTTCGGCCGCGGGCGCGTCGGCCCCGGGCGCGTCGGCCCCGGGCGCGTCGGCCCCGGGCACCTCGATCTTCTTGGCCTGCATGCGCCAGGCCACGGCGTCGAGGTCGAGCGGGTTGCGGGCCTGGGCCTGGCGGCCGATGCGGTCCAGGGCCCGGCGGGCGGCCAGCGTGGCGGTGGCGTCCGGCGCTTCGGGCCAGTGGTCGGCGAGCCACGCCGCCGCCCCCCGCAGCACCGGCCACAACTCCTCGTGATCGGCCAGCGCCGGCGCCGCCCACACGAGCCACTCCTGCTCGTCGCTCTCGGCCTGGCCGTCGATGCTCCACGCCGGCGGCACCGGGAAGTCGACCTCGCCCAAGGTCCGCACCACCCATTCGCTCGCCAGCTCCGCCTCCTCGACCCACCCGCAGGCCCGGAACAGGTGCATGGCCTCGACCTGGAGGCCGAGCTGCACCTGTGGCCGGCGAGGCGAGGCGACCAGGCCGCCCGTGGGCTCGTGCGTCAGGAGGCGCAACACGGTGAGGCTGCGCTCGACCGCCGGCGCGTAGGGCCCGGCGTACAGCACGGGCGGGACCCGGGCGGCCCCGTCCAGGAGGCGCACGGCCTCGTCGACGGTGAGCGGCTTGGCCGTGGCCGCCTCGAAGGTGACCAGGGCCCGCTCGCCCAGCCCCAGGCGGAACTCGGTCCCCCGGGGCGACCGGGCCACGATGTCCCCGTCCTCGAAGGCGATGCCGGTGGCGAAGTGCTCGATGCGGGCCCGCCGTTCGTTCGGCACGACGTCGACGGTCACATCCACGCCGTCCCGCAGCCCGGTGAGGAGGCGCACGACGCGGCCGGCCACGATCCCGTCCCGCACGTCGAGCCCGGTGGGCAGCACCGTGCGTACGACGGCGCCGGTGAGCGTCTGCGTCCCTTCGAGGCGAGGCTCCGGGCCCAACGCCAGCGCCGCGGCCACGGGCGGGCGGTCGAAGCGTTCGGGTGCGTACCAGCCGATGGTGGAGTCGGGCTCGACCAGGGCGGCCGTGCGCCGGTCCGACAGCAGACCTTCCGGCCTGGGCGTCAGGCGCTGACCTCGACCACTTCCACCTTGAGCCGGGCGCCGCTCGGCACCTCGTACTCGACGGTGTCGCCCTCCCGCTTGCCCAGCAGGGCGGAGCCCAGGGGGGAGCTGGGGGACATGACCTCGACGTCGTCCCTGCGTTCCTCGATGGAGCCGATGTAGTAGCGCTCCATTTCGTCGTCGCCCTCGTAGCGGATGGTGACGACGGTGCCGGCCGTGACCGTGTCGCCCGAGGCGTTGACGACCACGGCGTTCTTCAGCGTGGCCTCCAGCTGGCGGATGCGAGCCTCCATCTTCCCCTGGCTGTCCTTGGCCGCGTGGTAGTCGCCGTTCTCGGACAGGTCGCCCAGCATGCGAGCCGCTTCGATGGCCCGGGCGATGTCGACGCGCCCGCGTGTCTTGAGGTCCTCGAGTTCGGCCTTGAGCCGGTCGAGCGCATCCTGGGAGAGCTGCACTTCGCTCATGAGCGTCGAGGCTAGCGCTCGGCGCTTGACAGCCTGTCCGTGGGTGGTGTGCATTGTTCCCTTCGGGTCTGGGGAACGGATGGCGCAACGGGAGGAGCAAGGGGTTCCGGTGACGGCACTTCGTCGCGCCGCGCTCGCCGCCGTCGCCCTCGCCACGCTGTACGTGCTGTGGGAGATCCATCTTCCGCTCATCCTGCGGAACACCACAACGACGTTCGCCGAGCTTGGCATGCACCTGCACGAGCCCGCGTATCTCCGCGACCACCTACTGGACCACTTCCAGCTCACCGGTTGGTCCCCCAGCTTCTTCGCCGGTGCGCCCTTCGGGACGTTCTACTTCCCACTCGTTCCCGTGCCCACGCTGCTGCTGAGCTTGCTCCTGCCGTACAACGTCGCCTTCAAGCTGGCCACCGCCCTCGGGCTCATCACCCTGCCCGCCTGCGCATACGCGTTCGGCCGGCTGCACGACCAGGACCGCATGACGTCGGCCTGCCTGGCCGTGGCCACGTTGCCGTTCCTGCTCTTGCCCACCACGGCCCTGGGCGGCTCGATCTCGTCGACCCTGTCGAGTGAGTACCCCTATGCCATCTCCCTCGCCATCGCCCTGCTCGCCTTGGGTGTGGCCGGCAAGGGGCTGCGCACGGGCGGTTACCGCGCCCTAACCGCAGGTCTCCTCGCCCTTGCCCTCCTGTTTCACGCCGTGCCCGGGGCTATGGCGATAGCCGGCGTGGTCGCCCTTGTGGTTATCCAACCGTCGTGGGCGCGGGTTCGCTGGGCCCTCCCCGTGTTGGTGACCACTGTCGCGGTGGCCGGCTTCGCGCTCGTGCCGTTCGTGCTGCGGCAGGCGTATTCGGGCGGACCCATCTACGCGAAGTCGGCAGTGGCCGTCAACCTGCTCCTGGACTCGTTGGCACCGGCGATCATCCTGGCGGTGGGGGCGGCGACCGTCGCCCTCTTGCGCTTCGCAGCGCGCCGCGACCGTTTTGGATTGTTCCTTGTGGTCATGGCCACGTTGGCGGCGATCGCCTACGCCGCTACGCCGACCGGCCGGCTGTGGAACGCCCGCTTTTTGCCCTTCTGGTATCTGTGGGTATGCCTCCTTGCGGGTCTGGCCATCGCCCGGTTGGCCGCCTTCGTGGACGAGGTTCGCCGAGGCCGGGCGCGGGGTAGGCCGCTGAGTTCGCCGTGGGCGGGGCGCATGACTGCGCCATTCGTGGCGCTGGTCTTGGTGATGGTGTTCTGGGATTCACCCGTGGCCAAGGGCCTGGCGGTCAGCCCTCGGTACGACGTGTCTCACCTCGCCGAGTTGGCTTACCAGGGATACGAGCGCAGCCCCGACAGGGCCGAGTACGCCGACTTCGTGGCGACGGTCCGGCGGGTGGCGAGGAACCACGGGTGCGGCCGTGCCCACTGGGAGTGGAATGTGGTCCCCGACCCTGTCCACCCCCGGTGGGATGACCCTCGCACCGGTCTGGCCGCCCTGCTCCCGTACTGGACGGACGACTGCATTGGCAGCATGCAAGGCCTGTTCATCCAGTCCAGTGCCACGGACCCGTTCGTCAGCCTCGCCAACGGCCATCTGGCCAAGAACGGGCAGCCGTATGACGCCAAGCTGGCGAACAATCATCTCGACGTCGCTGCCGGAGTGGCCGATCTGCGTGTCCTGGGCGTGCGCTACTACCTAGCCGTCTCACCGGAGGCCCAGGCCCAGGCCGATGGCACGCCCGGATTGCATCTCATCGACCAGACCAAGCCCCATGGCCCGTGGACGTGGAAGGTGTACGAGGTCGATGGCGTCAATGTGGTTGAGCCGATAACCGTGCAACCGGTGGTGGTCCCGGGGGCCAGCAAGACGATCGGCCGCTGGAAGGCGCTGTCCCTTCGCTGGTTTGGAACCGGCGACGCCCGCGCTGGCGTCCTGACTGACGGCGGGCCG
>DASRGI010000188.1:0-4468 GCA_035651095.1 Acidimicrobiales bacterium
GCCCTCCAGCACCTCCGCGCCGAGGAGGCCGTGGACGACGGCCTGCGCCTGATGGTGCCGCGACGACCTGACGGTGGCTACGCGGGCGTGCTGCGGGGCCGGGCCGAAGACCGCCGCAGGGGCCGGGGCGCGGGCCCGGGCGGCCCCGGCTCCGGCTCCGGCGGTTCCGCCACCGGCGGCAGGGGCGCCGCCGGCAACACCGTGCCCAGCCCCGCGGCGGCGGCATCGCCCAGGTACGACGCCACCAGCCGGGGATCGTCCAGCAGCTCCCGGCTGGGCCGCTCCACCTGCACCGACCCCTTGGCCAGCAGGTAGGCCCGGCTGGTGTTGGCGAGCGCCAGGGCCACGAACTGTTCGACCACCAGCACGGCCGTGCCGCCGTCGTTGACCGTCCGCAGGATGCCGAACAGCTGCTCCACCACCAGCGGGGCCAGTCCCAGGGACAGCTCGTCGACGACCAGCAGGCGGGGCGAGGGCATGAGCGCCCGGGCCATGGCCAGCATCTGCTGCTCGCCACCCGACAGCGTGGCCGCCGTCCGGTCCCGGAGCGAGCCCAGGACCGGGAACCACGCGTACATCTGCTCCAGCCGGACCCGGTACCCCGACCGCCCCAACCGGCGCCGCGTCCAGTAGCCGTAGCGCAGGTTCTCCTCGACGGTGAGGGACGGGAACAGGTCGCGCCCCTCGGGCACGAACGCCAGCCCCCGCCGCACCAGCTCGTGGGGGGCCAGGCCGGTGATCACCTGGCCGTCGAAAAGCACCCGTCCCGCGCGGGCCGGCACCAGCCCGGCCACGGCCCGCAGCGTGGTGGTCTTGCCTGCCCCGTTGGGACCGAGCAGGGCCACCAACTCGCCGGTGTCGACGCACAGCGACACGCCGCGCAGGGCCTGGGCGTTGCCGTACCAGACGTCGATCCCCTCGACCTCCAGCAGGGCGCTCACCTCCCTACGCGCCGGCGCCCGCCGTGCGGCCCAGGTAGGCGGCGATGACGGCCTCGTCCATGGCCACGAGAAAGGCGGGCCCCTCGGCCAACAGGCGCCCCCGCTCCAGCACGTACAGGTAGTCGCTCACGTCGCTCACCATCTTGACGTCGTGCTCGACCACCAGCACGGCAACCCCGAGCGAGCGCACGTAGCGGATGAGCTCCACCAGCCGGGCCGTCTCCGTGGCGTCGAGCCCCGACGCGGGCTCGTCGAGCAGCACCAGCTTGGCTCCGGTGACCAGCGCCCGGCCCAGCTCCACGATGCGCTGCACGGCCAGGGGTAGGTCGCGCACCGGGGTGTGGGCCACGTCCCGCAGGTCGAGCAGGCGCACCACCCGCTGCACCTGACGCCGGGCCTCGGCCTCGGCCGCCAGCGAGCCCGGGGTGACGGCCAGGTGGGACAGGATGCCGGTGGGGTTGTGCTGGTGGGTCGCCACCAGCAGGTTGTCGAACAGCGACAGCTGGCCGAACAACCGCACCCGCTGGAACGTGCGCCCCAGGCCCAGCTGGGCCCGGTGGTGCGGAGGCAGATCGGTGACGTCCTGGCCGAACAGCTCGATGCGCCCGGCCGTCACGGGCACGAAGCCGGTGACGGCATTGAGGAGCGTGGTCTTCCCCGACCCGTTGGGACCGATGAGCCCGACCACCTCGCCGTCGCACACGGTCAGGCTCAGGGCGTCGTTGGCCACCAGGCCACCGAACCCGGCGGTGAGGGACTCCACGCCGAGCACCACCCGCCGCTCGTCCCGGTCCGCCGCCATGACCACCGGTTGGCGCGGCATCTTGTCGAACGGGAGGACGCCGGTGACGCTGCCGGTGTCGGCCGCCAGCCGGCCGACGGGAAGAGCGGTGATCGACGCTCCCGGCCCCTGCTCCTCGGCCACACCCGGCGGCACGAGGTCGAGCGGCGGCTCGGTACGCACGACCGGCCGGGGCGCCCGGACCAGGCCGCCCGTCAACCGCGACAGCAGCGTCGTCACCGGGCCGGCCCTCTTCACCACCACGGCCGCGGAGCGCTCGCCCGTAGGCAGCCGGCCCCGCAGGCGGTTGGCGTGGGCCCGCAGCCACGCGGCCAGCCCGTCGGCGACCCGGTTGAACCCCACCACCACCGGCTCCAGCACCGGGTCCAGCCGGCGCCGGGCCGACCGCAGCCAGGGGGCCACGTCATCGGGCAGCCGGGCCAGGCCGCCGCGGTAGAGGAGCAGGGCGGCGGCCAGCAGGACGGCGGGCACGACGGTGAGCCAGCCCTCCAGGGCCCGCACCCGGAAGAAGGCTTCGTTGATGAAGGCGAACAGGAGCGACGCGGCCACGGCCCCGCCCAGGCTGGACAGCCCACCCACCACGGCCACGGCCAGGAAGAAGAGCGACTTGTCCACGCTGAAGGCCTCGGGCGTGACCGCCTGCTGGCCCACGAGGATGAGCGTGCCCGCGGCCCCGGCCAGCAGGCCGGACACGGCGAAGGCGGCCAGCTTGGTGCGCACCACGTCGATGCCCACCGACGCGGCGGCCGCCTCCGAGCCCCGCACGGCGAAGAAGGCCCGCCCGGTCTTGGAGTCCCGCAGGTTGGCCATGAGGTACACGGCCAGTGCCACCGTGGCCCAGGCCGCGTAGTAGAAGACCTTCCGGTCCGGCCAGTTCCAGTAGAAGATCGTGTCCCACTTGCCCACCGGGGCGGCGGTGACCGATGAGTGCCGGGTGAACCATGCTTGCCGGAACAGGAACTCCTGGCCCACCCACCCGAAGATCAGCGTGGCCACGGCGAGGTAGAGCCCCCGCACCCGGAGGGCCACGGCCCCCAGCACCACGGCCACCACCATGCCGCCTGCCGCCCCCCACAGCAGGCTCACCGGGAACCCCACGTGGAGCCCGCCCATGGCCAGGCCGGTGATGTAGGCGCCCACCCCCACGAGGGCGGCGTGGCCCAGGGAGATCTGGCCCACCCACCCGACCAGCACCACGAGGGAGACGGCCACCAGCGCGTACTCGGCGGCCACGTTCACGTTCCCCACCACGGAGTAGGGCACGAAGGGCAGGTAGGGGAGCCACAGCACGATGGCCAGCAGGCTGAGGAAGGCCAGGCGCTTGCCCGCCCGGCTGAGGTGCACGCTCGCGCTCACAGCTCGCTCCCCGCGTAGCGCTCGCCCCGCGCCACCATCACGGCCACCGCCACCAGCCCGAGCACCAACTGCTGCATGCCGTGCACGCGCTGCAACGAAGCCACTGCGGGCACGATCCCGGTGGCCACGCCCACCACGGCGGCACCGGCCACCGCCCCTCCGAGCGACGCCAGCCCGCCGATGAGGGCGGCCACGAAGGCGGGGATGGCCTGGAGGGACATGGTGAGCGGGCTCATGGTGGTGACGGCGGCCAGGAGGATGCCGGCCACCGCTGCGGTGGCGCCTCCCAGCACCCACGCGCCCGACGCGGCCAGGTCGGGATCGACGCCCATGAGCGACGCGGCCCGGGGGCTGTCGGCTGCGCCCCGCAGCACCATCCCGATGTCGGTCAGTTGCAACAGTGCCCCCAGCCCGGCGGCCAGCATGATCGCCACGGCCAGCAGGCCGAGCTGGCCCGCCCGCAGGGACACGGACCCGATGTGCACGGTGCCCTCGGGGAACACGGCGGGGGACAGGCGCGTGCCCGTGCCCCACACCTTGCCGGCCAGGGCCACCATGAGGCCGAAGGCGGCCACCGTGCCCACCGTCTGGGCCGCCACCGACACCTGGCGCAGGGGCCGCACGAAGGCCCGCTCCACCACCAGGCCCAGCACCCCGCCGCTCAGCACGCCGAGCACGAACGCCACCCCGATGGGCAGCCCGGCCTGGTGCAGGCTCGACACCAGGTACGCGGGCACCATGGCCATGGCCCCGTGGGCCAGGTTGAGCACCTTGGACGCCCGGAAGATGACGACGATGCCCACGGCCAGGATGGCGTAGGCGCCCACGTTGGGCAGCGACAGGAGGAAGGAGCGCAGCATCGGCTCAGCCGCCGCTCGGGAAGGTGCCGGGTTCGGGGTCGCGGATGAAGCCGGTGCCGGCGTCGGCGAAGCCGGAGAAGCTCCCGGCCGCGGTGCGCACGGCGAAGGCCTGGGCGCCCAGGTTGGCGGCGTGGCGGCCGGGCGCCCAGGCCAGGGTGGACGCCAGGTCGGTGGAGAGCGTCATCGAGTCCATGACCCGGCGCAGCCCGTCACGGGTCAGGTCGGGACCGGCCCGTTTCAGGGCCTCGGCCAGCACGGTCATGCCCAGGTAGGCGCCTTCGAGGAACTGGTTGTTCACGTCGGCGCCCGGGTCGATGGCCCGCACGTCGGCCACGTACTTGGCCACCCCGGGCAGGTTGCGCTTCTCCCCGATGGGCGGGTTGAACCCCGTCCAGAGCAGCATGCCATCGCAGGGCTGGCCGCACTGCCGGGCGAAGGTGGCGTTGAACAGGGGCTGGGCGCCGCCCGTGCCGATGGATCCGAACCCCAACCGGCGGCCGTCGCCGTCG
>DASRGI010000189.1:0-11084 GCA_035651095.1 Acidimicrobiales bacterium
GAATTCCTCACCGAGGACGACGAGCCCGGAGGCGTGCGGGTCCTCACGCTCAACCGGCCGGAGATGCTCAACGCCTGGCACGAGCCCATGCGCGCCGAACTGCGGGATGCCATCGACGGGGCCGCCTCTGACCGAGACCTGCGGGTGCTGGTCCTGGCCGGCGCCGGGCGGGCGTTCTCGGCCGGCGAGGACGTGTCCGGCATGGAGGAGCTGGCCCGCATCGGCACGCGGGGGTTCCGGGCCGCGGCCCGCCGCATCCATGACGTGTTCGACACCATCGAGGCCATGGAGGTGCCGGTGATCGCCGCCGTCGGGGGCGTGGCCGCCGGCGGTGGGTTCGAGCTGGCCCTGTCCTGCGACTTCCGGGTCATGTCGGAGAACGCCCGGCTGGTCATGCCCGAGGGGCGCGTGGGCCTGATCCCGGGGTCCGGCGGCTGCTCTCGCCTCGTGCGCTACGTCGGGCTGGGACGGGCCAAGGAGCTGGTGCTGCTGGGGGGCAGCGTCGACGCCGCTCGGGCCCTGGAGCTGGGCCTGGCCCTGCGCATCGCGGGCGAGGGTGAGGCCCTGCCCGCCGCCCTGGAGCTGGCGGCCCAACTGCAGCGCATGGCACCGCTGGCGCTGGGGATGGCGAAGCTCGTCCTCAACACGTGCATGGACGTCGATGCCGAGACCGGACGGCGCCTGGAGCGGTTGGGCCAGAGCGTGCTGAAGCTGAGCGAGGACCACCGCGAGGGGGCATCCGCCTTCCTTGACAAGCGGCCGCCCGAGTGGCGAGGCCGCTGAGCCGACCGAGCAGAGGGGGCAGCCGTGGCACACGCGGAGGACCGGTACTGGAATCGAGGCACCCAGACCGCGCCGCGGGAGGTGCTCGACGCCATCCACCTGAAGAAGATCCGGCGGCTGGTGGCCCTCGCCTACGAGCGCTCCCCCGTGCACCGGCAGCTGTACGACGACGCCGGCATCAAGCCAGCCGACATCCGTACCTGGGACGACTACTTCTACGAGCTGCCGTTCACCGACAAGCCCCTCTACATGTCGGACCAGAACGACCACGGCATCGGGGGCCTCGTCCTCGGGCCCGAGCACTGGCAACAGTTCTTCCACACCACGGGAACGACGGGTCGGTTCCTCAACGAGGTGTTCACCCAGTACGAGATGCACAAGGGTGGGAGCCAGTACTGCTACGGCCTGTGGGACTGCGGCGTCCGCCCGTCCGACTCCATGTACTTCTGCTTCGACTGGGGCATGTGGATCGGCTTGTGGAGCTTCTACTGGGGCGCCCGCAACCTGGGGCTCACGGTGCTCTCCGGGGGCGGCATGTCGGGCAAGGACCGGGTACGCCAGATCATGGAGCACCGCCCCACGATCGTGTGCGGGACGCCGACCTACCTGCTGCATCTGGCCGAACTGGCCAACCAGGAGGGCATCGACATCCGCCGGGCCGGCGTGCGGATGCTCGCCGGCGGCGGGGAAGCGGGCTTCTCCATCCCCATCACCCGCCGGCGGTTGATCGAGGCATGGGGGGTCGAGCAGGTCTACGACGCCTACGGCGTGGGCGAAGCCCTGTTCATCGCCCAGTCGTGCCGCGAGTGGGCGGGCGGCGTCCACGTGATCGAGGACGTGTGCCACAGCTACGCAGTGGACCCGGCCACGGGCGATCCCGTCACCGAGCGCGGGGGCATCGGCGAGAACGTCATCACCAGCTACACGCACTTGACGCAGCCGTTCGTCAAGTACCGCACGCACGACCTGGTCCGGGTGGACGCCAGCCCCGACCACGGCTGCGGTTGGACCTGGCTGCACCTCCCCGGCTCCGTGCTCGGCCGCACCGACTTCATGGTGACGGTCCGGGGCGTGAACGTGTACCCCACGGCGGTGGAGAACCTCATCGGGGAGCTGCCCGGCCTGTCCAACCACTACGAACTCCACGTGCAATCGGAGGAGGGCATGGACCGGATGCTCGTGAAGGTGGAGGCCATCCTGGCGGACTGCGACCGGCCGGCGGTGGCACAGCGCCTGGCCGAACACCTCCGCACCCACCTCGGCGTCCGGTTGGAAGTCGACGTGCTGGCGCCGGGGACGCTCCCCCGCTATGAGCTGAAGACCAAGCGGGTCTTCGACCACCGGGCGGCTGGCGAACGGCCGCAGCTCGAGCTGGGAGGAGGGAATCGATGACGCCGGCCCACGACCCCGGCGTCACACCCTCCGACCTGGAGACGGACCCCAAGCTGGGCCGCCTGCTGTCGCTCCGGGCGCAGCTGCACGCCGAGCGGGTGGACGCCAGCCCGGCCGTGACTCGGGCCCTGGAGATGGCGGACATCTACGTGTTCCTGGCCTTGGGCTACCTGGGGTACACGGCCCGGCTGTTCCCCGAAGAGTCATGACCGACGACGACCAGACCTCCGGTCAGGAGGGGGCGGAGCCCAACTCGCACCGCCGGCCCGGCCGTCCCCGCCACGCCGGCCCCAGTAAGGAGTTCCTGGCTCGGCGGGCCGAGATCATCGGCACCGCCGCCGAGATCTTCCAGACCTCTGGGTACGAGGTGTCCCTCGATGTCATCGCCGACAGCCTCCAGCTCCGCAAGGCGAGCGTCTACTACTACGTGCACTCCAAGGCCGAGTTGCTGTTCTTGGTGTTCGACCAGGCCATCACCCAGGCGCTGGACCACCTCGACGCCCTGGCCCTGTCGGGTTCGGCCCGGGACCGGCTGAGCGCGCTGGTCCGCCACCAGGTGCAGATGATCTCCAGCGACCGGCGCATGTTCAGCGTGTTCTTCGACCACCGGCCCGAGCTCCGGCCCGAGTACGAGACCCAGCTGCGGGAGAAGGAGCGGCGGTACCTCCAGGCGTTCAGCGACGCCGTGGAGACCGCCATCGCCGAGGGCGTGCTCCCGCCCATGGACGCTCGGTACGCGGGCCAGGCCCTGCTGGGCATGACGAGCTGGGTGTACAAGTGGTTCGACACGACGCGGGATGACGCCAGCACGTTTGCCGACACCGCCGTATCGCTCATCACCCGCGGCACGCGCTAGCGCGAGTGGCCCATGGCCTCCCACACCTGCACCACCATCGACTCGTCGTCGGCGTCGGGATCCCATCGCCGGGGCCGAGGGATGTGGAGCAGGCGGGCATCCTGGAAGGTGGTGTCCGACGCGTCGAAGGCCAGGATGGACACGGCCTCGTCCCCGGTGACGACGAAGAACAGCTCCCGGTAGTCAGGCGCTTCGAGGTCGACCAGCGCCGCCCGCCGGTCGGGCCTGGACACCCGGACGACCAGGTGCGCCAGGGCCGGTCCGGCGGCCGTCACAGATAGCGGCGGTTGGCGGTGTCGTCCGGCACGTCGATGCCCAGGTCTTCGAGCATCGGCCGGGTGTCGGCCGAGTACTGCTGCCGGAGGGTCTCGTTGTCGGCCTTGCGCAGACCCCAGCGCACGTACGCGGGCGAGAAGTCGGACTCCGTTCGCCCGAACATGTCCAGGGCGGCCGGCCACCAGCTCTTGATCTTCTCGTTGGCCTCGGCCAGACCCTCGGGCGTGGAGCACACCCGGCGCAGGTTGCGCATGCCCAGCGTGGCGTGGAACACCTCGTCCTTGTGGAGCTTGGGCGCCACCTTGCGCATGGGGACGTACGGGATGCTGTCCCACGTCTCGCCGATGTACATGCCCACGCGGTCGCCCAGGGCGTGGAGCATGGCCAGGTCGCAGAACGTGTCGAGGGGCAGGTCGAACAGGTACTGCTTGATGGGCCCATCGACCTGGTCGACGCCCAGGCCCCGCAGGATGTCGGCGGTGATCACCCCGTGCTCGACCTCCTGGAACATCAGCCGGGCGAAGGTCACCTTGAGCTGTTCGTCGGGCGCCAGGGTCATGCACCGGTCCCACAGCCGGTTCAGCAGCTTCGTGTAGTAGGGGTTGGTGGAGTTCTCGAGGTGATGCATGAGCATCCGCACGAGCAGCTCCCGGAACTCCTCGGGCATGTCGGGGTCGCCTTCGGCATAGACGACCTCATCCTCCGCGACTGAGGTCACAACCGGCCTCCTTCAGGTGGCTCTGTCGGCGCGCTTGCTTTTTTTCTTCGACAGGTTGGTAGATTAAAATCATAAGGGGCAAACCGCCCCGACGTCAAGGTCTTTCCGGCGCGGTATGGCCGCAGCCGAACGGCGTTCTGGCCCCGATCAGGGGGCGGCGGGGGCTCAGGGGGCGGCGAGGAGCCCCATGTACGGATGCAGCTCCAGGTCGTCGGTGAACATCACCAGCGAGTGGACCAGAACCTCCTCCACCGACCGCAGGTTGGTGTCCACCATGGGGCTCTCCGTGCTGGCGCGCACGGCCCGCACCGCGGCCAGCAGGTCGCGCAGGCGCTGCTCCTCCCCTGTGCGGGCGGCCTCGTCATGGGTGTCAACGGCCATGGGACGCCTCCCTCTCGCGATGGTCGAAGATGCGCTTGGTCTTGAGCTCGTAGCGGGGCAGGTTGCCGGGCTCCACCACCTCCACGCCGAGATCGACCTGGAGCCGCTGGTGCAGGAACCGCCGGACGTTGGCGGCCAGGGCGGCGCCTTCGTCCGCCGACATGGCCTGGGCGGGCTCGACCTTGATGGTCATGGAGTCGAGGCCGCGGTCGGTGGTGATGTGCATCTCGTAGTTGGGCGACAGCTCCGGCACTTCGCCCAGCAGGTTGTCGACCGCCGTCGGGTACACGTTCGTGCCCCGGATGATCACCATGAAGTCCGTGCGTCCGAGCACCGACCCTTCGAGCCACTGCCACGTCCACCCGCACCCGTGGTCGTGGCCGGTGTGCCGGCGCACGAGGTCGTGCGTGCGGTAGTTCACGATGGGTTGGAGGCTGCGGGTGAAGGCCGTGATCACGTTCTCGCCCACCTCGCCGTCGTCCTCGACGGGCTCGCCGGTGGCGGGATCGATGGAGTACGAGTAGAACGCGGACTCGAACACGTGGATGCCGCCCGACTCGGTGGGGCACTCGCACGTGCCCCACATGGCGTCGGAGATGCCGTACTGGTCGCAGAACGCGGTGAGGCCGAAGGCATCGGTGATGCGCCGGCGGGCGGTGGCGGTGGCGGGCTCGCCGCCGCCGATGGCGTACTGCAGACCGAGGTCCCGCAGGTCGAGGCCCAACTGCTCGCCCTCGTCCACCATCCGGAGCATGTAGGTCGGCGTGGCCACCAGCGCGGCCGGGCGGAACTGCTGGAGCTGCTCCAGCCGCTGGGCGGTGGACAGGCTCGATCCCGAGTAGATCGTGAGCCCCATGCGCTGGGCCGCGTAGAACGCCGTCCAGAACCCGGCGAACGTCCCGAAGTTGAAGCAGAAGTACACGCCGTCGCCCGGCCGTAGCCCGGCTGCCCACCAGGACGTGATCCAGCTGTCGCCGACGGTGAGCATGTCGTACGCGGCCGACCACTCCCGCAAGGGTTCGCCGGTGGTGCCCGACGTCTGGTGGAAGTAGGTCGCGACCGCGTGGGGCACGTCGTTGGCCAGGGCCACGCCTGTCTCCGCCTGATCGACCATGAGGTCGGGCTTGTCGACCCGCGGGACCCGCCAGCGGAAGTCCTCCAGGGTCCGCAGGTCGGCGGGCTTGAACCCGGCATCGTCGTAGACGCGCCGGTAGAGCGGCACCCGGTCGTAGCAGTACGCCACGAGTTGCTGCAGCCGGCGGAGCTGCCGGCGCTCGATCTCCTCACGGGGAAGGAAGCACGCCTGATCCCATACGGGCGACGGCCTCGCCTTCTCCGAGACCAACATCGGTTCACCCATCTGACTCCCCCATTCTCGGTGTGTCCAGCCCGCCGAAACCTTCAGTGACCCGCCGCGTCAGCCCCACCAAACGCCGGCCCGGATGGCTTCGAAGTGACCGGCGTTGGCGCCGTGCGGATCGCCCTCGAAGCCCGGGAGCGACGTGACCGCGGCCGTGATCTCGGCGGCCGTCAGGTCACGCGGGTCCAACTCGGGATGGGCGTCGGCCAACGCGTCGCAGATCTCCGTGATGTCATCCCACCCCATCGTCGTGCGCTCCTCTCCTCAATCCCAGCAAGGCGCCCGGGTCCCCCCGTCGCCCGTCCAGCAACCACAGCCGCCGGCCCGTGCGGATCACCCAGTACGGCCCGGCCCGGACCATCCACGGCCCCAGCGGCCCCAGCTCGCTGTCCAGCGTGTCCGCCCACAACGACGTGAGGGTTTCGAGCACCATGTCCATCGATGCCACGAAGTGGCGGGTCTCCGACAAGGAGCCGGCGCCCAGTCCCATGACGTGCTCGACGCGGCCCTGGGGCGAGATGTCGAATCGAGCGATGACGCCCGCTTCATCGGTGTCCATGACGGTCGCAGTCACATCGGCATGAAGTAGACGCGCTGCTCGCCTCGCAGCAGGACCTTGTGCTCGACCTCCATCGACCGGTCGACGACGATGGCCACGCCCCGGCGCTCGGCCACCCGCTCGGCCGCCGGGCTGACGATCCCCTCGTGCAGCCAGACGGCTCGGGCGCCGGCATCGGCCGCCTGTTCGGCCAGGACCGGGGCGTCGCCGGGGCCCACGAACCCATAGACGATGTCGGGTGGGTCGGCCAGCTCGTCGAGGGTGGCCAGCGGGTGCACCTCGTAGCCGGCATCGGTGAGGTAGGTGCCGATGCGGTGGCTGGACATCCTCGGGTTGGACGACGCGGGAACGATCGCCACCGACCGGGCGACGGTCAGCAGCTCGCGCACCTCGTCGTCGTCCAGCGCCATCGCTACAGGAACCGGCGGTTGTACTCGTAGGGCGGGACTTCGAGCCCGAGCGACTCGATGAGAGGGTCGACCTGGGCCACGAACGAGCGGCGCAACTCCTCGTTGGTCGACTTCTTCAGGCCCCAGTCGAGGTAGTCCCACTGGCGGTCGGAGTCGGTCCGCCCGAACATGTCGAGCGACGCCGGGTACCACTTGTACAGCAGCTGCTGGGCCTCGGCCCTGCCCTCCTCGGTCTCGCAGATCTCCCGCAGGTTGCCGAAGCCGAGGGCCGTGTGGCCCCGCTCGTCCTTGGCGATGCGCCCCGTGATCCGCCGCCACGGGAGGTAGCTGCACTCCTCCATGTCGGCGAACACGAATGCGCCCATGCGGTCGGCCAGGGTGTTGAGCAGGGCGATGTCGACCCATGTGTCGAAGGCGTAGTTGAAGATGTACTGCGCCTTGCGGGCCTCCTCGTCGGCGAAGTCCTCGGCCGTGAGCTCGTGGTCGATGCTCTTGTACATCTTCAGGAACTGGTACCCGTGGACCAACTCCTCGGCGTGCAGGCGGCCGATGCGCATGCGGTCGCGCGGCGTGGGCGCCACGTCGAGCCAGGGGCGGATCCAATCGTGGAACAGCAAGACGCCTTCCACGTCGACCTGCACCCGGACCAGCTCACGCAACAGCTGGCGGTACTCGTCGGGCAGCTCGCCCCGCTCGTCGAAGTGGTCGACGCCCATCTCCCGCAGCTTCGAGCAGTACCGCTCCTCGCGGCGGGCCGCCAGCTCTCCGAGCTTGGCGTCACTCACCATGGTCATGACCGCGCCTCCTCCACGCCCAACTCGCGGCGAACGGCGGGGACGACCCGCTCGGTGAACTGCTCCATGCTCGCCTTGGCCTTGCCCTTCTCCATGGCGCCGATCGTGAAGAAGCAGATGAAGTGGTCGGCCGTGCTGGCCCGGGCCAGGTCGACGAGCATCTCCGCCACGCGCTCGGCATCGCCCACGGGCCACGCCTGGACGGCCTTGGCGTACTCCACGTTCCCGGTGCGGTCGGCCACCCGCCGGAAGTACTGGTACGAGGCGTCGACCTTGGTGTCGGGAGCGGGCAGCAGCTTGCCCACCGTGTCGAAGTACCAGCTCACCTCGTCGTGGACGTCGGCGATGGCGCTGTCCATGGACTCGCCCACGTACACGGGAAGCAGGATGGGCAGCACGGCGTCGTGGCCGCCGGGCATGCGTTCCCGGAACTCCCGCATGCGCCCCGACAGCGACTTGGCGCTGTTGGTGAGCAACGAACCCATGATGCCGAGCCCGCGGTCGAGCACGATGTCGAACGTCTCGGGGCTCACGGACGCCACGTACAGCGGGACCTTGTCCTGTACCGGACGAGGCTTGACGGTCACCTCGGGAAAGCGGAATTGGGCACCGTCGTGGGCGAAGGGTTCGCCCTTCCACGCCGTGGTGATGATGTCGAGCGCCTCCCAGAAGCGGTCGCGCGCCTCGGCCATCTCCACGCCGAAGCCGGCGAACTCGCCCGGCTGGTAACCCCGGCCCACACCGAAGTCGAGGCGCCCGCCGGAGATGACGTCGAGAGCGGCGTAGTCCTCGGCCACCCGGAGGGGATCGTGGAACGGCAGCACGCTCACGGCCGTGCCCAACCGCATGCTGTTGGTGCGGCTGGCCAGGGCGGCGAGGAACACGGCCGGGCCCCCGAGCGTCCCGTAGTCGGAGAAGTGGTGCTCGGCCACCCACGCGTGGGACAGGCCGAGGGTCTCGCCGTAGGCGAACAGGTCGAGCAACTCGGCGTACACCTCGCGCGGGACGCGCGGCGGTGGGCACTCGAGGACGGAGAACGCACCGAAGGTGACCGGTCGAGCGTGCGTCGCCGTCTTCGCCGTCTTCGCCGTCTTCGCCGTCATCGCCCCACGAACTTCGGGTCGCGCTTCTGGACGAAGGCCTGGATGCCCTCCAGGTGGTCGTCGGTGGCCATGAGGACCGTCTGGGCCATGAGCTCGAGCACGTGGCCGGCAGCCATGTCGGTGTCCACACAAGCGTTGAGCACGGCCTTGGCCGTGGCCAGGGCGAGGGGCGCCTTGGCCAGCATCCGCCGGGCCAGGTCGGTGGCCTCGTCCATGAGCTGGTCGTGGGGCACGACCTTGGTGGCCAGCCCCGCGGCCAACGCTTCCTGGGCGCTCATGATCTCACCACCGAGGTACAGCTCCTTGGCCCGCATGAGCCCCAGGTGCTTGACGATGCGGGAGCAGCCGCCGCTGGCCGGGATGAGGCCGATCTTGGCCTCGGGGAAACCCATCTTGGCCTTGTCCGACAGGAGGCGGAAGTCGGCCGCCAGGGCGATCTCCACGCCCTCGCCCACGGCCACGCCGTTGACGGCGGCGATCACGGGCTTGAGCAGGTTCTCGAGGTTGGGCACGACATCCGGTTTCTTGTGGAGCTGGAAGAAGAGCGGGGCTTCGCCCGCCTCCCGGAACTTGCCCTCGTGGAACTTCTTCACGTCGGCGCCGGCCGAGAACGCCCGTCCCGAACCGGTGAGGATCAGCACCCGGATGGCATCGTTCTGGCGGACCTCGTCGATGACCGCGTTCATCTCCGCCAGGGCGTCGTGGGTGAGCGGGTTGAGGTCGTCGGGCCGGTTGAACGTGAGGGTGGCGATGCCGTCGTCGGTGACGTCGAACAGGAAGTCCTGGAGCTCCATCAACGCAGTGCCACCTTGGCCGTGGCCACCACCGCTCCCGACGCCGACCGCACCTCGATGCCGCCGTCCACCGGGACCATGGTCAGCTCCTCGTCGGGCAGCGTGGGCGCCTTCAGCCGCGCCTCGAAGCCGGCCAGCCGGTCCCGCCCGACCTGCTCGACGATGGCGTCGATGGCCAAGCCGAGCGTGAGGGGCCCGTGGGCGATCACCGACGGCATGCCGCTGGCGGTGGCGAAGCGTTCGTCCACGTGCACGGGGTTGAAGTCGCGCACGGCACCGGCGTACCGGGCGATCTGGCGACGACTCAACGAACCGAGGGACTGCTCGTGCAGTTCCATCACGATGCCTCCCGCTCGATGAAGGTCGCCCGCTGGCGCTGGATGAGCTCGCCCTTGCCGTCCCGGAACTCGCTGGTGACCACCGCGAACTCCATGCCGCTCTTCTCGTACTGGTCCTCGACGACGACGGAGACATCGACCACTTCGTTGGGCTCGAAGGCCCGGGCCCACTCGTAGGCCACGCCCCCGAGCAGCGCCCGGGAGAAGTCGAGGCCCAGGGCGTCGACGAAGCCCTCCTCCCCGTCGACCGTGGGCCCGAAGAACGGCACCAGGGTGGCCGTCTGGTCGGCCGTCTCCGTCCCGAGGGCCACGCGCAGCTCCTCGAGCTTGAGCTCGTGCACCGGCCTGCTCACGTGCACGAGGGTCTTGCCTTTCAGGTCGGCTTGCACAGCCGCACTCCTCCTCTGTCTCGGAAACTCGGTCTTGCCGCGCCAACCGCAGGGTCAGGGCACCTCGGCGGCCAGTTGCTCACGCAGGCGGCGGCGCTGGATCTTCCCCACGCCGTCCCGGGGAAGGTCGGCCACGAACTCGATGCGGCGCGGGTACTTGTAGCCGGCCATGGAACGCTTGGCGTGCTCCTGTAGCTCGCTCACCAACGCGGTGTCTCCCGTGCGGCCCTCGGCCAGGCGGACGAAGGCGGTGACGATCTGGCCCCGCAACGGATCGGGCGCGGGCACGACCGCGACCTCGGCCACAGCCGGATGGTCGGCCAGCACTTCTTCCACCTCGATGGGTGCGACCTGCCGACCGCCGGTGACGATCATGTCGTCGAGGCGCCCGTGGAACCACAGCCAGCCGTCCTCGTCCCGCAGGTAGGCGTCGTCCAGGGCGCTCCACCCGTGCTGCACGTCCTGGGCGGCCCGCTCCCGGATGGCCGGGTGCTGGTTGGTCCAGTAGGTGATGCCGGTGGGGCCGCGCACGGCCAGCCGGCCTGGCGTCGACGGGTCGGTGACGGGGTTGCCCTCGGCGTCGATCAGGCACGCTTCGTACCCGGGCACGGGAGCGCCCACCGACAACCCGGGAGCGACCTTGAGGCCGTCCCACATGGAGTCGAGGAACAGGTGGCGCATGGGCGTCATGCCCACGGCGTTGCGCACGTTGAAGTCGAGAGCTTCTTCCCACCTGTCGTACGTGTGCGGGTCGAGCACCTCGCCCGAGCTCATGGCCGTGCGCAGCCCCAGCTTCGGATGCCGATCACGGGGATCGGGCACGGCTTGGAGCATCAGCCGGTACATGGTCGCCGCCGCCGCCATGGTGGTGACCCGGAACTCCTCGGCCAGCTCCCACATCCGCTGTGGGCTGGGCCTCGACGCGTACACG
>DASRGI010000190.1:0-93009 GCA_035651095.1 Acidimicrobiales bacterium
CGAGGGGGTGTGCGTCGTTGTATTCGCGACACACGGGCAATGTCTCGGCGATGGCGGCGGCACGCAACTGCTTCGCTGGGCCGGGCGACGCCTCGCCATCAGGCGACACCCTCCTGCCGTGAGCGCCCTGACTGTTGGTCCCTGACCGAAAGGCTGTCGCCATGGTCTACCGGTCGGCGAGATGATCGTTCGCGTGCCTCGGGCTGGCGGCCGCTGCGTGTGTGATCCTTTGGTGCCGGGGTCGGTCAGTCCTCGCGTCTGTCGTCGTCCTGGTGTTCGACATCCGGGAAGTCCCGGAAGATGGCCGGCAATTCCTCCTCGAGATCGATGAGACGAACATGTGCTCCATCGGTCGCGGTGAAGTCGGCCACCGAGCGGACAAGGGGTCCGAATTGCTCAGCGAAGAGCTGGCGCTCCCTTGGGGAGCGATCGAGAGCCCATTTGGCCGTCGCCCTGCTGGTGCGCAGGAACCTGAGTGGGCGTGGGCCGAGGACGTAGAGCTCGGCTCGGCGTCCCGAACCCTCCGCGGCGAGGTGCACGAGGTCCTTGAAGACCTGACGCTTGCGAGTCGCGTCCGTCCCCTGCCAGCGAGCCAGCTTGAACTCAGCGACCCGGCGATCGGTCTCGATGTCGAAGGGTCTCGACGGGTCATTCCCGGCAGCGAGCGAGGGTCTGACGAGCCGCTCACGTGGCTCTAGTACGTGCGGAAGAGCTAGTGCGATCGCGGTGGCGTGGATGAGGTCGTTCAGGCGGCCGAGGTGCTGTCGCGACAGGAACGCCGCGCTTAGCAACCGCTGATCTACAGCGGCCTGTTCGAGGACCCCAGGGATTGCATCGATAGCGGTGCCGGTTAACCGCTCCTCGAGCCGGGCGATGCGGGCCGTGAGCGGCTCATTACCGAGGAAGGCGAGCAGGACGTCAAGCGCGGCCCGGAGGCGGTCGTCGTCTCCCGGGCCTGACGGGTGCCGGCGCTCGGGCACCTGAGCCTCGACCGCGTCCGGACGATCGACCTCGACCGCTTCTACGCCCGCCTGCGAGCCGGTGACGAAGGTGCGGGCCGAAAGCCGCTCTCGGCCCGCACCGTGCGCCTGTGCCACACCGTCGTGCGTCAGGCGTTGGACCAGGCGCGGAAGTGGGGCTTCGTCGCGTTCAACGTCGCGAGCGATGCGACCCTGCCGCGCGGCCGGAAGAAGGAGATCAAGCCGCCCTCGGTCGATGTGCTTTGTCAGCTGCTCGACCTCGCCGCGTCGGAGGACGCCGAGATTGCGTTGTACTTGCGCGTGCTCGCCGCGACCGGCTGCCGGCGAGCGTCTGCCGATAGTCGCCTTCGCCGGGCCAACTGAGGATCTCCTCGAAGACGTTCAGGATTCGCCGAACTTGCCCAGCATCCGACCAGTCGACTTCGGCCGTGTACCTGTCGAAGGTCCCGCGCCGTTGTCCGGGCGCGTACCAGTCGCGGTCCTGATCGATCGTCGAATCCTTCGTCCTCGAATGCTCGTCCAATCTGGCGCACGACGCCGTAGTCGGAGACCGCCTCCCGGAACGCACTTCGAACACGGGGATGGATCAGCTCACGGGTCATCGCTCGATGACCTGAAGTACCTGCCGGTTCCAGTAGAGCCGGTCGTATCGCGCTGACCCGTAGGGTTCGAGAACGCCGAGGTCGACCAGTGCGCCGATCGCATTGCGGTTCGCCTGGTTGGAGCGTCCATAGCGGCGCTGCGCGTCGGCAACTGACAGGACCGGATAAGCAATCAGGTCATCGGCGATCTCAATTGCGAGTCGTGCTCGTGGAAGTGCGGTTCGCACCACGGCCGCGATCTCCTCGCGGAACGCGAGGAGGCGCATGATCCGGTCGTGGCTGGCGCGGGACTCATCGCGAACAGCGCGAGCGAAGAAGTCGATCCATGGCGCCCAGTCGCCCGTCGTGCTCACGGCCAGAAGGTGGTCGCGGTACTCGTCCGCGTGCTCCTCGAGCCAGGGCGACACCGCGAGCACCGGCGCTCGAAGTGCCTTCTCTCGAAGAATCTGAAGCACGGTGATCAGGCGCCCAACGCGGCCGTTGCCGTCAGTGAACGGGTGAAGGGTCTCGAACTGGTAGTGCGCCATGGCCACGCGAGCGATGAGTTGGATGTTGGCTACCGCCTCGTCGGCGGTGAGCCAGTCGACCCACCGTTCGCACAGCGAGCGGAGCGGGTCACCCGGCGGCGGCGGAATGAAGCGCGCCTCGCTCACGCGTCGGTTCTTCGCACCGATGAAGACCTGAGTCGTACGAAGAGCGCCCGATTCGGGCCCGTCGCTTGAAGTGCCGCGGACGATCTCGGCCTGCAAGGCGCAAAGCAGGCTCAGAGTGATCGGCCGATCCGCAATCCATGCGTAGGCGGCGTCCGCGGCCCTCGTGTAGTTCATGACCTCCCGCACGTTCGGCGGGACGTCAGCGTCCTGTTCGGCGCGAGGGAGCACTTCGGCGGCGAACACCTCGCTGAGCTCGGCATAGGTGCCCTCCAGCGCCGAGGTGCCCACGGCTTCGGTGCGGGTCGCGATGCGGGCGATGAGCTGCGGATTCGGAATCAAGCTCGCAGCGGCATCGAGCCTGCCCAGCTCCGTCATCGCCTCGCTGACGGTCATCCACACGGCCCCCGGCAAGTCGACTCGCTCCGGAAGGTCGTTCGGGATGAAGGCCTCGGCCTCGTAGTCCTCGCCGAATCGTGCGTCGTGACCGGTGATCGGCAGGACGTGGCCGAGCGCCGAGGACCGCAGGGCATCAAACTTGGACTCTGACGGCACAAGCCAAGTCTCGCGCGTGAAACTTGGAATTGCACCTCTGTAATCCAAGTGCCGCAAAACCGGAGCCCGGGACGCCGCCTCCCCGGTCGTGTTGGCCATCCAATTGGCCATCTACTGCGCCAGAGATGGCCAAACGAGACGTCACGCGTCGCGACCCGCAACGCCGTGACCAGCGGTAACGTCAGTGCACCGCATCAGGCAGACACCCTGACGGCGCCTACGGATCAGAAGGTTGGGGGTTCGAATCCCTCCGAGCGCGCAAGATCCGAGTCGCGGCAGGCACGGATCCAGTGACCGGGCGGACGTTGCAGCGATCGGTGACGTTCCACGGCTCGGCGGAGGACGCCAACGAGTACCGCTGGCAGCTCGCCGGCGAGTACGCGGAACGTCGGGGAGTGACCCGGGCGGCGCCGATGCTCACGACCGCGGAGCTGTTGGAGCGATGGTCGACGCGGGCGGCTGCCGAGAACTTCCACGCTTGAGCGTTGATAGACACCCCCGGCACGCACATCACGGTGGAGGTAGACACGTCGGGATGACCCACTCCGAGGCCGGCCAAGTGCCGGTGCGAGATCGGCAGCTGCTCGCCCGCGGTGTGCTGCTCGAGCGCTTCACCTTGGCGTGGAATGTCGTGGGGATTGCGGTGTTGGCGGTCGCGGCGCTCGCGGTCGGTTCGGTGGCTCTGGCCGGCTTCGGACTCGACAGCTTGATCGAGATCGGTGCCAGCACCGTTGTGCTCTGGGAGCTCGCTGGGACCGGAGAGGAACGACAGCGGCGCGCCCTGCGGCTGATCGGCGGCGCCTTCGCTGGCCTGGCCGTGTACATGGCCATCCAATCGACGTTCGTGCTCGCCAGCGGCTACCACGCGCGCCACAGTTCGCTCGGTATCGCCTGGACCGCGGTCACTGCCGCGGTGATGTTCGCCCTGGCCGCAGGCAAGGCACGCGCCGGCCGCGCCCTTGCGAACCCGGTTCTGGTCACCGAGGGACGTGTCACCTTCATCGACGGTCTCCTCGCCGTCGCCGTGCTCATCGGTCTCGCCGCGAACGCCGCAGAGGGATGGTGGTGGGCGGACCCAGTTGCCGCCTACGTCATCTTGTTCTACGGCGCCCGTGAGGCGCACGCCATCTTCAGCGAGCACTGACATGCGATTCGCGCTCGGAGTCGTTGTCACCCTGCTCGCCCTGTGGGCGGTGTTCATGCTCGCTCTCGTGGCACTCCGGCCCCGCGGGATGAACCTCCGTGAAGCGTGGCGAACGGTGCCAGACACCGTTCGACTTCTGCGCGACTTGCGGAACGACCGAACGCTGCCGCGCGGTGTCCGGCGATGGCTCACCGCTCTACTCGTCTATTTGGCCGTACCGTTCGATCTCGTGCCGGACTTCGTTCCGGTGCTCGGCTACGCCGACGACGTCATCATCGTCGCCCTCGTGCTCCGGCGTGTGATCCGTCTCGCCGGCCCAGCAACCCTCGACCGCCACTGGCAGGGCACGCCCAACGGACTTGCTGCGATCAAACGCCTCGCTGGCATCCCCGGCCTCGAGCACTGACGCCGAATGCGATCAAGCACCGCGCGTAGCGGTTGGTTCTATCCGAGACCCGCGTACACGATGGCCTCGCGTGTGACCGCCGCCGACGCCCTGGCTCAGTGCTATCGGCGGGATGCGACGACCAGGTGGTGGTCGGTGATTCGGTAGCGGAAGAACTCGCCTTCGTTCCATCGGTCGGTGCCGTAGAACCACCCGACCGAGCCGCCGCTGGAGATGGTGACGCCGTGAAACGTGCGGTGTTCGGTTACCTCTCCGCTGAATGGATGCAGGCCGAATTCGCCTTTGTTCGACGGGTCGCCCCAGCGGTCGAAGACCAACGATTGGATGCAGCGGGGGAGCAGCGCTGTGGGCAGCCAGATCCCTTCGCCGGCCGCTCGTTCAGCGGAGCTGCGGGACACATCGGGTCCGTCGGCGTGCACCAGCCGGACGAGCCCAGCGAGCTTCCAGTCCATGCCGCCGCTTCCGGCGGCGTACTGGTCGGACCCGGATATGAGACCGGCGATGCGCGCGGTCCAGACCGTTCCGCGATGCGGGGCGAGGAGTTGGCTGGCCCGGAACGGCAACCAGCGTCCCAGCTTGATGTGGCCGCGAATTCGCAGATGCGCCGCTAGCGCGAGCGGAGTGCCGGGCGCGATGGCGAGTTGTAGGTGCCGTCGAACCGGCTCGGGGAGTCCGACGAGTTCGTCGTCGCTGAAGACTGCGTCGACGGGATCTTGCGTGAGCGCGGCGTCAAGCGCGGTGGCCATCATCGCGTTCGCTGTGCGCGCCCACGAAGACCTCCCGCTCGCGATCGAAGCAACGGACATCCTCACGACAAGTGAGGCGGCTCTGCGTCGTCTTCGTGCATCCGCTCACGAGGTCGCCAGAGGCCGGGGCCCACAAGATCAGGGGCTGGTCAGTGCCTCCGAGGTTCGGGCGTGGTCGAGGGTGCGGTGCCGGCCGGATTCCGTTTGCGAACGGCACGGTGACGGCGCTGACCTCGTCCACGCGTCCTCCCTCCCGCCGAAGGTACTGGCCGCTTCACTCGGGCGGTTGGCGCGGCCCGGTCATGACCTCGAGGAGCACCCCGAGGGCACGGTCAGCGGGCAAACGGGATCTCGGCACGGAGGGTCGCTTCGCCACGTCGAACCGGCAACGTTCCGTCTCTTGCATTGGGCTGTGCTCGCCAAGCTGGAGACTCATTCCCGACATGCCCGAGGTGTTCGATGTCTGGGCGGCGTTTGGCACCGACAAGGTCCGTGGTGCTGACCTGGCGCCACACGCCTGATACGAGCGATACGAGTTCGACTCACACGTTGCGGCGAGGCGATGTCGACCGATGGTGACAGTTCATGTCGGTTCGGTATGCAGCGCATGCCCGTGCTCGCGGGCGTGGTTGACGGCGTCGTCGAGATCGTGGAAGAGGTGGCGCTCGTGTGCGAGGTGCTCCAGTGCGCCTACAGCTGTGAGCACGCGATGGTGGTCCGGCCTGACGCCTTTGATGAGGACGGTGATGTGGCGGCTCTCGAGCTCCGAGACGATCTCGCCGAGTGCCTGCGCCCCGGTGGCGTCGAGCACCTGTAGGTCGGGCATGCGGAGGATGACGACCTTGGCATCGGTGACGTTGGTGAGCTCGGTGAGGAATCGCTGGGCGGCGCCGAAGAAGAGTGCGCCGTCGAGCCGGTAGGTGATGATCTGCTCGGAGAGAAGGTGTCGCTCAGCGGTGTCGTCGATCTCGGTCGGAATGTACGCCGGCGTGGCAACGGCGGCGAGGGCAACCTGGCGGAGGGCGAGCACGGCGGCGACCGCGATGCCGATCTCGATGGCGACGATGAGATCGAACGCGATGGTGGCGACGGCGGTGAGTGTGAACACGGCGGCGTCCGAACGCGTGGCTCGCACGACGGCGCGGACGTTGTGGCGTTCGACCATGCGCGTGGCGGTCACCATGAGCACAGCGGCGAGTGCGGCGACCGGGATCCTCTCAACCAGCGCGCCGCCGACGAGGGCAACCACGAGCAGGGCGAGGGCGTGGGTGAGGGCAGAGATCCGGGTACGCGCCCCCGCGCGCACGTTGACCGCGGTGCGAGCGATGGCGCCCGTCGCAGGCATGCCGCCGAAGAGCGGCGACACGATGTTGGCGAGACCCTGTCCAAAGAGCTCGCGATCGGACTGATGACGGCCGACGTCGCTCATCCCATCGGCGACCTTGGCCGACAGCAGGCTCTCGATCGCGGCGAGGGCAGCGACCGCGAGCGCGGCACCGAACAGGTCGCTGATCCCACTGAACGACAGCGACGGCAGCCGCGGTGCGGGCAGACCGGCAGGCAGCGACCCGATCCGGCGAACGTCGAGGCTGAACACCTCGGCCACGAGCGTCGCGCCGGCCACCGCGAACAATGAGGCCGGCAACGAGCGATGCAGACGCGGAACACCGACCATGATGACCACGACGAGCACCACCACGCCGACGGCGCCGAAGCTACCGTCTGCCGACCTGGTCGCGGCGCGGACAGCGACGACGAGCGGGTTCTCACCGTCCGGCGTGGCCACGCCGAGCGCGGCTGGCACCTGCTGCAAGAAGATGATCGTGCCGATTCCAACGGTGAAGCCCTCGATCACGGGCCATGGCACGAACGCCATGTACCGCCCGACACGGAGCAGGGACGCCGCGGCCACCAACATCCCGGCCATCAACCCGACGGTGAAGACCGCGTCGACTCCGTAGCGGTGCACGATCGGCACCAGCACCACCGTCATCGCCCCGGTCGGTCCCGACACCTGCACGTTGGATCCGCCGAGGACGCCAGCGACGATGCCGGCGACCACCGCGGTGGCGAGCCCGGCCCGTGCGCCCATGCCGCTCGTGATGCCAAAGCCGAGTGCCAACGGAAGGGCCACGACGGCAACGGTGAGGCCCGCGAGGACATCGGAACGCCATGTCCTCGACGCGCCCGCGTAGTCAGCTCGACGGGGGAGGAGGTCGCGGGCCGATCTCATGCGCTGGCGCGCGGGCCGGCGAGAAGATCGTTCGTCTCGTTCAGCGCCTCGATCAGCTGCTCCGTGGCGACGCGGCCGACGTCGACCATGAGCTCCTCGCTCACATCGGTTGCCGCGTCGACGTGCCGCTTCTGTAACGAGCGCGGCACCCGGACTACCGACTCGGGTGCCGGCTCATCCGTCGACATGCTCGCCGCCACCGGTTCGGTGGCCAGGCCGACCCTGAGATTCTTGCCGAGCAGACCCCTCACACTGCGCCGCGCAGATCAGCGAGGAGGTCGGTCGTCTCCGACAGCGAGTTGATCAGCAACCGCTTCGCCACCGCCAGCAGCTCGACGACGATGTCGTCCTTCACGGCGTAGAACACCGTCGAGCCTTCCTTCCGCGCCGTCAGCAGCCGAGCCCGGCGCAACACCGCGAGCTGCTGGGACAGGTGCGACAGCTCGATGCCCACCAACGGCTGCATGTCACCGACCGACCGCGGCCCCTCCGAAAGGACCTCCAAGATCCGGATCCGGGCCGGATGCGCCAGCGCCTTGAACAGCTCGGCCTTGATCTCCGAGATCGGCTGGCTGACCACGTCCGCGCCAGCAGCGGTTCCCCGGGCATGTGATCGCTTTGCCATCCATCGCTACCATAGCGTGTCTGAGCACTTGATAGAAGTGTCAGATGACATGGTTATGCTCTTGTGCAGCGGCGGCGCCGTGGCGCACGACGGGGGATCGCGATGCCCACCACTGAAGCGACGACCGAAGCGGCAGACGACAGGGTCGCGACTGCGTCGGGCGCAAAGGTCAGACCCATTCCGCCCGACACCGCGACGACGTTCCTCGCCCGCGTCGGCGAACCCGCGTTCGGCACGATCACCGTCGCGTTCGGTGCACACGAGGACGACGGCACCCTGATCGGTGTCGCGGTGCTCGGCGCCCGAACGCGCTACACCTCGTCTCGCGAATGCGCTGGTCAGCGCGTCGCCTCACCTTCTGACATGCAGTCAAGAAGGCTCGGGGAACTCGGGGGAAACGAGCACGCCTGAGCACGATCGAAGGCGGCCGACCTGCGGTTCTGGCCGAAGAACCTTCTGCCGCCAACTCAGAAGGTGCAGTAGCAGCGCTGGTCATCGAGGCGGTGCGGCGTCCGCAGTCGTGCCGTGTCAGTTGTTCCGAGAGGACACCTCGGAGGAGCAGTTCGTACACCATGTTCGGTGTCGTGTTCGCAAGTGCGGCGAAACCCGCTGATCCGCGAGAGCCCGGTGCCGACCGGGACAGCGGCGCTGGCTCGTCGTACGCCACCGCGACGTTGTGCGGGTTCGACACCGGTCGCTTCCGAGGGTGCGGCCGACATCAGGAGCTCACACCGACACCGCTCACGCGACGGCTCGCGACGGCGCGTGTCGCGAGCGGACTGACGAGCGCGGTCAGGAGCACGAACCCGGCAGCAACTGCCCCGAGATGAACGCCGTCCTCATGCGTTACGCCGAGGCTGGCGATGACGATGGAGAACTCGCCCCGAGCAGCGAGCGTGGTCCCCGCCCGGAGCCTGCCGGCCGAGCCGATACCCGAAGCGCGCCCGGCGAACCATCCCGTTGCCACCTTCGTCGCTGTGCCTATGACCGCCAACGCGGCGGCCGGCACGAGCGCACCACGGAGGTCGCTGGGGTCGATCTGAAACGAGAAGAACACGAAGAACACGGCTGCGAACAGGTCGCGCAGCGGTCCGATGAGCGTTCCGGCGCGATGTTGCACGGGACCGGAAAGAGCGAGTCCGACGAGGAAGGCGCCGATCGCAGCTGAGACTTCGAGCCGTTGCGCCAAGCCGCCGACGACGAGCGTGAGACCGAACACCGCCAGCAACAACGACTCGTCATTGCCCTTGTCGAGGAAGGCGCTGAGGCGGCCACTCATTCGCAACGCGAGACCGAGGATCGTCACTACCGCGGCGAACGCGACGACGATCGTCGTGATCGTGTCGGCGACGTTCCTGCCGATGACGAGAGCTGACGCCACGGGGAGGAACACCGCCATGGCGAGATCCTCCAGCACCAGGAGGTTCAGGATCGCTGGTGTCTCGCGATTGCCGAGGCGATCGAGATCAGCGAGGACCTTCGAGATGATCCCCGACGAGCTCACCCAGGTGACACCACCGAGTAGGACCGCGACCGACGGATGCCAGCCGAGAACGAGACCTGCGAGGAATCCGGGGACGAAGTTCAAGGTCGCATCGACGGCACCGGAGCTCAGGCCGGTCCGGAGCCCGTGCCGGAGCTCGTCGGCGGAGTACTCGAGACCGAGCGTCAACAGGAGCAGAAGCACGCCGATCTCGGCGACGAGCGCGATGAAGTCGTGGCTGACGTCGAGCGGTATGAGCCCGCCTTTGCCGACCGCGAGCCCGGCGAGGAGATACAGCGGTATGGCGGTGAAGCCGAACCGGCCCGCGATCCGCGACAGCATGGCGAGCGCGAGGGCGACGGTGCCGACCTCGAGGAACGCGGCGGTCGCGTTCGCGCTCGCGGCGGCGACGATCACGAGCCGAGCAGCGTGCGCAGAAGTTCGAGCCCTTGAGGTGTCCCGACGGCGACGATGACATCGTCCGCGCGGAATGACGTCGTCGGCTCGGGCGCAGGAATGGTCGTCTCATCGCGGACGATGGCGACGATGGACGCGCCGGTCTTCGTGCGGAACTCGCCGTCGGCGATCGTCGCTCCGGCAAACCGTGAGGTGGTCGGGAGGGTCAGCCAGTCGATGGCCAGGCCTTGCAACTGCTGCGCCCCGCGGACGGTCTCGCTGACCTGATTGACGCCGAGCAGGTCGCCGAGGGCGGTGGTGTCCTCACCGCTGAGATGCAGGACGGTTCGGCAGCGGTCAGGGTCATCTCGGTCGTAGACGGCGAGCTCTCGGCGGCCACTGCGGTGGGTGAGAAGCGACAACCGTTCGCCGCCCGCAGTCGTGAACTCGTGACGCACGCCCACGCCCGGGAGGAGAGTCTCCTTGATGTCTGGCATCTCACCATCCTCGCGTCGGGACGCCGAACGCGACGACGCGGGCCGATCTGGCTCTCAACAGGTGTGTTCACATTCCGGTCATGGTCAGGACGCAGGGTGGAAACTGATTCGAGTTAGCGCGGGCGAGTGTCGCCTGTCGTCTGTAACGACAGTCGTTGGTCGGACATGTCGGGGTTGAACAGTCCGGCACCGTCGCCTCGTGGCGGTGAAACGCTGGGATGGAGTGCCAATGCCTGACGACACGATCGGCGTCTTGATCCGAGACGCAGACCCTGCGCTCTTGCTGTGCGACGCGGACCTCGACCGAGCCCTTGATGCGATCGGCGAGCGGATCATGGCGAAGCCAGCCTCGCCGCAGGGGAAAAGGCGCGTCTCGAGGCGCCGGGTTGCAGTCGGCGTCACCCTCGCCGCGGTTCTCGCAGCCGGTGCACCTGCGGCGGCGAACTGGGTGTCTGCACGCTCGGGATGGTTCGGCGACCCGCACCACACAGAAGAAGACGCCTCCGAGTGGATTCGGCTCGACTCGCCGGAGCTCCGAGAGATCGTGAGCACTGACGTCCGTAACCTCGGCTTCGAGCTGCCCGGGGAGGTGAGCCCAGCCGACGTCGTTTCTGGCGTCCTGCGCCGCGTGACCGTCGACGGTGACACGGGGCCCCGACTCATGCAGGAGGGCGCACTGCGAAACGTCATCGGCTGGGAGGTCGCGTGCCGTTGGGGAACCGTTTGGCTCGATTCAGCCGACGCTCCCCAGGCGACGAGCGCGCGGGCGCGCATGGCGGAAATCGCTAGCCGGGTCGATGCGCTGCCCGCCGCGCGCGGCTCGGATGACGAAGCGCTGCGCCAGCAGCTGCGAGTGAACTGCGATGTCGAGGCGGGCAAGTGACGACGCCCTCGAACGCGGAGCAACGCTTCGAGGAGATCTACCGGTCCACTCGACGCGATGTGCTCGCCTTCCTGGTCCGTCGCGTTGCCCAGCCGGCCGATGCAGCCGACCTACTGGCTGAGGTGTACCTCATTGTCTGGCGCCGACTCGACGTCGTCCCTCCGGACGATGAGGCGCGCCTTTGGCTCTTCGGAGTGGCCCGGCGAGTGCTCGCCAATCACCACCGCGACGGACGTCGACGTGAACGGTTCACCGAGGACCTCGCGGCCGCGCTGGTCGACGCGACGAGAGCGTCCGCTCCGGCTGATGCATCGGTCGTCCACAACGACCGCGTACGAGACGTGAGGCGAGCAATCGAAGCGCTGAACCCCGTCGACAGGGAAGTGCTCACGCTCTTCGCGTGGGACCACCTGAGTGCTGCGGAGATCTCCGCCGTCACGGGCGCCACGCCCGGTGCAATGCGTGTTCGTCTCCACCGGGCGCGTGAGCGTGTGCGCGCCGCGCTCGCGAAGGGCGGCCGCCCCTACCCGGAGCTGTCGACAACCTGATGACAAGGCCGGTGGCCACGTGCGGGAGACCCGAGAACGAGGGCGCGAGCGCGTGGGGTCGGCGAATGCGGAGCCGCTGGGGTCTCATTGGGCAGGCACGGTGAGTTCGAGCGCCCAGTGCTGCCCGACGAGGTCTGCACCAAAGCTGTGGTGCGCTTCTTCTTCGACGAGCCTGAAGCCTGCACGTTCGTAGATACGACGAGCATCCACGAGCACGTCGTTGGTCCAAAGGACGAGGGATCGGTACCCCGCGTCGCGGGCGAACTCGATGCACTGGTTCACCAGCGTCGATCCCACGCCAAGACCTCGGGTGTGGGGCTCGGCGAGCAGAAGGCGGAGTTGCGCAGTTTCGTCATCACGACGGACACAGAAGACGCATCCGGCCGGCGCCCCCGCGACTTCTGCGATCCAAGCCGCCTCACGCGCCGGGTCGTGATCCTCCAGGTAGTCGACGACGATGCGGGCCACGAGCGCCTCGAAGGTGTGATCCCAGCCGTACTCCGAGCTGTAGATCGCTCCGTGGCGCTCGACAACCCAGCCGTACTCGCCGGCGAGCGGTGAACGCAGGGTTACCTCTGAAGCCATGCCGTCCGATGCCAGAATGCCCTTGATCACATCCATGGCGCTGAGAAGTCGACGTTGCACGGGCTCGGCGTGGCGTCCCAGAAGATTCTGGATGTCCTTCGCCGACCGTCGATTCAACGTCGCGAATTCCTTGCCTCCGTTCTTCGTCAGGCTGATCACCTGTCGCCGTCCGTCTTCGTCTGAACGTCGGCGCGAGATCAGGCCCTGGGCTTCGAGGCGGGCGAGGATGCGACTGAAGTAGCCGGAGTCGAGGCCGAGGTCGTGCCGCAGCGCCGCGGTGTCGGCGTCCCCGCGGGTCGCGATCTCGAAGATCACGCGCGCCTCGCTGACGTTCCACCGGGTGTGGAGGTAGGCGTCGTTCAAGATGCCGATCACTCGCGTGTAGAAGCGGTTGAACGAACGCACTCTCGCCACCCGTTCGGCGGTGCCGGCATCCATCGCAGCTCCGATACGATCTCTGACTGAGTCAGAGAATACACGGACGGACGACTTGACGGTGGCGATTGGTCGCGTACCGTCGTCGGTGTGACGCCGGAGGAGATCGCCGACCTCGGCCACCTGCGCCGGGCCCGCGACCTGATGGACCGCGACTACGCGCAGCCCCTCGACGTTCCGGCCATGGCGCGTGCCGCGCTCATGTCGCCCGCCCACTTCTCGCGCAAGTTCCGTGCGGCGTATGGCGAGACGCCCTACTCCTATCTCATGACGCGACGCATCGAGCGTGCCAAGGCGCTTCTGCGTCAGGGGCTGTCGGTCACCGACACCTGCCTCGCCGTCGGTTGCACGTCGCTCGGCTCGTTCAGCTCGCGCTTCACCGAGATCGTCGGGGAAACGCCGTCGCGGTACCGCGCACGCGACCACCGCGACCTCCAGGTCGTCCCGTCGTGCGTCAGCATGGTCGCCACGCGACCGCGGCGCACCCCGGTCAAGGTCTGAGCCCTCATGCCCGGCCTGCGCCAGCACCGAGCAGGATCGGAGAAGCACACGACGGGTGGTCCTCGTATGGTCCTCGCATGGCAGTCACCGTCTCGGCAATGTTCATCCCCGTCCACGACCCCGACGCCGCGCTGGGCTTCTACCGCGACGCACTCGGGCTCGATGTCCGCAACGACGTGGCGTCCGACGGCTTCCGCTGGGTCACCGTCGGCGCCCCGGGGCACGACGTCGACATCGTCCTGTTCCAGCCGCACGGCGGCCGTTCCCAGGCCGAGGGCGACGCCCTCCTGTCGCTCGTGACGCAGGGGTCGCTGCAGGCGGCGATCTTCCGCTCCGACGACCTCGACGCCACCTTCGAAAGGGTCCGGGCGTCGGGCGCCGAGGTGCTCCAGGAACCGGCATCGCAGCCCTGGGGAGCGCGCGACTGCGCGTTCCGCGACCCCTCGGGCAACCTCGTCCGCATCGCGCAGGCCTGACCGTCGTCCGCTCGGAGCGCGCGTCTGCCGTGCCGCGTCCATGATGGGCCGATGACGACCTGGGGCGCCTTCGCCGCCGCCGAAGCGGAGCTGGCGGCATTCCTGGCGGAGCGGCTGCAGGCGGCGCCTCACAGATGGAGACACCATGAGCAAGGTCACCAGGGCGGACACGCAGTCGCCTGCCGGGCACGATGCCGACCGCCACGATGTGATCCGCGTGCACGGCGCGCGCGAGAACAACCTCAAAGACGTCAGCGTCGAGCTGCCGAAACGCCGGCTGACGGTGTTCACCGGCGTCTCCGGCTCGGGCAAGAGCTCGCTGGTATTCGGCACCATCGCCGCTGAGTCGCAGCGGCTGATCAACGAGACCTACAGCGCCTTCGTGCAGGGCTTCATGCCCACGCTGGCGCGGCCCGAGGTCGACGTCCTCGAAGGGCTGACGACCGCGATCATCGTCGACCAGGAGCGCATGGGCGCCAATGCCCGCTCCACCATCGGCACCGCCACCGACGCCAACGCGATGCTGCGCATCCTCTTCAGCCGTCTCGGCAAGCCGCACATCGGGCCGCCCAACGCGTTCTCCTTCAACGTCCCCTCGGTCCGGGCGAGCGGCTCGATCAGGGTCGAACGCGGTGCGGGCAAGACGAAGACCGAGAAGGCGACCTTCACACGTCTCGGCGGCATGTGCCCGCGCTGCGAGGGCATGGGCTCAGTGACCGATTTCGACCCGGCGGCGCTGTACGACGACAGCTTGTCGCTCAACGAGGGCGCCATCGCCATCCCCGGCTACAGCATGGACGGCTGGTACGGCCGCATCTTCCGCGGCTGCGGGTTCTTCGACCCGGACAAGCCGATCCGCACGTACACCAAGAAGGAACTGCACGACCTGCTCTACAAGGAGCCGGCCAAGATCAAGGTCGAGGGGATCAACCTGACGTACGAGGGGCTGATCCCGAAGATCCAGAGGTCGTTCCTGTCCAAGGACGTCGACGCGTTGCAGCCGCACATCCGCGCCTTCGTGGAGCGGGCAGTGACGTTCGCGACGTGTCCCGAGTGCGACGGCACCCGAATCAGCAAGGAGGCCCGTTCCTCGAAGATCAGGGGAAAGAACATCGCCGACGCCTGCGCGATGCAGATCAGCGACCTGGCCCAGTGGGTCCGCGACCTCGACGAGCCGTCCGTGGCGCCACTGCTGGCGGCACTGCAGCACACGCTCGAGTCGTTCGTCGAGATCGGCCTCGGCTACCTCTCCCTCGACCGACCGTCGGGCACGCTGTCGGGCGGCGAGGCGCAGCGCACGAAGATGATCGGCCACCTCGGATCGTCGCTCACCGACGTCACCTACGTCTTCGACGAGCCCACCATCGGCCTGCACCCCCACGACATCCAGCGGATGAACGACCTGCTGTTGCAGCTGCGCGACAAGGCAACACGGTGCTCGTCATCGAGCACAAGCCGGAGACGATCGCCATCGCCGACCACGTCGTCGACCTCGGCCCCGGCGCGGGTACCGGCGGCGGCGAAGTGGTGTTCGAGGGCACCGTCGAGGGGCTGCGGACCAGCGGTACCATCACCGGCCGCCACCTCGATGACCGGGCCTCCGTGAAGCCGTCGGTGCGGACACTGTCGGGAGTGCTGGAGGTGCGCGGCGCCAACACCCACAACCTGCGGGATGTCGACGTCGACATCCCGCTCGGCGTGCTGGTGGTCGTCACCGGCGTGGCCGGGTCGGGAAAGAGTTCCCTGATCCGCGGCTCGGTGTCGGGGCGGGACGGCGTGGTCTCGGTCGACCAGACTTCGATCCGCGGCTCGCGACGGAGCAACCCGGCGACGTACACCGGCTTGCTCGAGCCGATCCGCAAGGCGTTCGCGAAGGCCAACGGCGTGAAGCCGGCACTGTTCAGCGCCAACTCCGACGGTGCCTGCCCAACCTGTAACGGCGCCGGCGTCGTCTACACCGACCTGGCGATGATGGCCGGCGTCGCCACCACCTGCGAGGAGTGCGAGGGGAAGCGGTTCCAGGCATCGGTGCTCGAGTACCACCTCGGTGGCCGCGACATCAGCGAGGTGCTCGCCATGTCGGTGACCGAGGCCGAGGAGTTCTTCGGCGCCGGCGAGGCGCACACGCCGGCCGCCCACGCCATCCTCGACCGCCTCGCCGACGTGGGACTCGGCTACCTCAGCCTCGGCCAGCCGCTGACGACGCTGTCCGGCGGCGAGCGGCAGCGGCTCAAGCTGGCCACCCACATGGCCGAGAAGGGCGGCCTCTACGTCCTCGATGAGCCGACCGCCGGCCTCCACCTCGCCGACGTGGAGCAGCTGCTCGGCCTGCTCGACCGGCTCGTCGACTCCGGCAAGTCGGTCATCGTCATCGAGCACCACCAGGCGGTCATGGCGCATGCCGATTGGATCATCGACCTCGGTCCCGGCGCCGGCCACGACGGCGGCCGGATCGTGTTCGAGGGCACACCCGCGGACCTCGTCGCCGGGCGCGCCACCCTCACCGGCGAGCACCTGGCGGCCTACGTCGGCACCTGACCGGCGTAGACCGCGCGCACACCGTGCCGGTCAGGTGAGATCGAAGCGATCGAGGTTCATGACCTTGTCCCATGCAGCGACGAAGTCACGGACGAGCTTCTCTTTCGCGTCGTTGGATGCGTAGACCTCGGCGATGGCTCGGAGCTGGGAGTTCGAACCGAGGACCAGGTCGACGCTCGTCGCCGTCCACTTGACGGCACCCGTCGAGCGGTCGTGGCCCTCGTAGACGTGTTCGTCGGTGGCGGATGCCCGCCATTCCGTGCTCGCGTCGAGCAGCTTCACGAAGAAGTCGTTGGTCAACGTCCCGGGCCGATCGGTGAAGACGCCATGCGGCACGCCCCCTGCGTTGGCGTTGAGGGCCCGCATGCCGCCGATGAGCACCGTCATCTCAGGAGCGGTCAGCGTCAGCAGGTTGGCCCGATCCAGCAGCCGCTGCTCGGGCGGCAGCTTCTCGCCCGCCCGGTAGTAGTTGCGGAACCCGTCGGCCGTGGGCTCGAGCGGGGCGAAGGACTCCACGTCGGTCTGCTCCTGCGAGGCGTCCGTCCGACCCGGAGCGAACGGGACGGTGACGTCGAAGCCGGCGTCCCTGGCTGCCTGCTCGACGGCCGCGCACCCGCCCAGGACGATCAGGTCAGCGAGCGATACCCGCTTGCCGCCGGACTGCGAGCCGTTGAAGTCCTGCTGGACTCGCTCGAGGGCCTGCAGCGCGGTGGACAGCTCAGCCGGATCGTTGACCTCCCAGTCCTTCTGCGGCGCCAGGCGAACCCGCGCGCCGTTGGCGCCGCCCCGCATGTCGGTCCCGCGGAAGCTCGCGGCCGACGCCCACGCGGTCGAGACGAGCTGGGGAACCGAGAGGCCCGAGGCGAGGATCACCTGCTTCAGCGCGGCGATGTCCTTGTCATCGATCAGCTCATGGTCGACGGCGGGAACCGGATCCTGCCAGAGCTGCGGCTCGGGGACCCATGGACCGAGGTAGCGCCCGACGGGTCCCATGTCGCGGTGCAGCAGCTTGTACCAGGCCTTGGCGAACGCCTCGGCGAGCTGGTCCGGGTTCTCCAGGAAACGGCGCGAGATCGGCTCGTAGATCGGGTCCATGCGCAGCGCCAGGTCCGTCGTCGCCATCATCGGGGCATGGCGGATGTTCGGGTCCTGCGCGTCGGGCACCAGGTCAGCGCCTGCACCCCCCTTGGGCTTCCATTGCTTCGCGCCGGCCGGACTCGCGGTCAGTTCCCACTCGAAGCCGAAGAGCGTCTCGAAGAAGCTGTTGTCCCACGTGGTCGGCGTGGGCGTCCACGCGCCTTCGAGCCCGCTGGTGATCGTGTCCGTGCCCTTCCCCGTGCCGAACGCGCTCTTCCACCCGAGGCCCTGGTGCTCGACCGGGCAACCCTCGGGCTCGGGGCCGACCAGGTTGGGATCGCCCGCACCATGGCACTTGCCGAACGTATGACCGCCGGCGATGAGCGCGACGGTCTCCTCGTCGTTCATCGCCATCCGGGCGAAGGTCTCCCGGATGTCGCGGGCGGCTGCGAGCGGATCGGGGTTGCCGCCCGGGCCCTCCGGGTTCACGTAGATGAGGCCCATCTGGACGGCGCCGAACGGTCCGGCGAGCTCGCGATCACCGCTGTAGCGCTCGTCGCCGAGCCACGCGTCCTCGGGGCCCCAGAAGATCTCCTCGGGCTCCCAGATGTCCTCCCGTCCGAAGCCGAAGCCGAACGTTTCGAACCCCATCGACTCCAGCGCGACGTTGCCGGCGAAGACGAGGAGGTCGGCCCACGAGATCTTCTGCCCGTACTTCTGCTTGACCGGCCACAGCAGCCGGCGTGCCTTGTCGAGGTTGGCGTTGTCCGGCCAGCTGTTGAGCGGCGCGAAGCGCTGGCCACCGTCGCCTCCACCGCCGCGGCCGTCGGCGATCCGGTAGGTGCCCGCCTGGTGCCAGGTCATCCGGATGAACAGCGGCCCGTAGTGGCCGTAGTCGGCCGGCCACCAGTCCTGCGAGGTCGTCATCACTTCGATGATGTCCTGCTTGAGGGCCTCCAGATCGAGGGCCGCGAACGCCGCCGCGTAGTCGAAGTCCTCGCCCAGGGGGTTCCCTCGCGGTGAGTGCTGATGCAGGACGGAGAGGTCCAGCTGGTTCGGCCACCAGTCCCGGTTCGACCTCGGCCTCGTCGCCTTGGGCGTCGGGGGCGAGATGGCCGGGTTCTCGCTCTCGCTCGTGCTCTGCGTCGCTTCCTTGTTGTCACTCACGTCGCCCGTCCTCTCTCGATGTGCTGTGCAGATCGGCTGCTCGTCGGTTGGTGGGGTGCTGTACGGCGGTGGTGCAGGTGCGGTCGCATTCAGGCGGACGTCGCGGAGGCGGCTGCGAGGCACTCGGGACATCGGCCCCAGTAGATGACCTCGGCCTCGTCGATCTCGTACGCCAGGTCATCGGCGGCCGTGAGGCACGGCGTGTAGCCCACGGCACAGTCCACGTCGACCATTCGCCGGCAGGACCGGCAGATGAGGTGGTGGTGGTTGTCGTCGACGCGAGTCTCGTAGCGGGCCGGCGACCCGGCGGGCTGGATCCGCCGGAGCAGGCCCTTGTCGGCGAGGGTGCTGAGCCCGTCGTACACGGCCTGTCGTGAGATGGTGCCGATCTCTTGCCGGACGAGCTTGTCGATGTCTTCCGCGGTGCTGTGCGGACGAGCGGACACCGCCCGGAGCACGGCCAATCGCTGGGCCGTGACCTGCAGACCGTGCCGGCGCAGAAGGGCACCGTTCACGTGGGTCTCGCCGGTGCGGGTCTCGCCGGTGCGGGTCTCGCCGGGCACGCCGGGGACCATACCATGATTCTGGCTTCAGTCAAAATTTAGAGGAACACCAGAATACGGTGGGGCGCGGAAAGGGCAGCGGCACGAGCAACGCGCCCGGTTCAGACCGCGTGGGGCACCTTGCCCGTCCGGGTGAACACGAACCGCATGAGCTTGTGGCCCACGTCGGCAGTGGGCTCGAACATGAGCGGGCAACCGCCGTCGATCACGGTGATCCCGTGGTCCCGGCCGTACACGGTGGCCGCGTCGCACACGCTCCCGGCCCCGAACGAGCGGTGCATCCACGCCTGGGTGATGCCCAACTCGGCGCACTCCCGCATGGTCGCCTCGGTGGCGTCGGGCCGGGTGGCCATGACCACCGCGCCCACCCCGCCGGGGATGCTCCGCAGGTCGGGATAGCTCGGGTCGCCCTCCACCTCGGTGGCGTTGGGGTTGACGGCGAAGACCTCGTAGCCGCGGTCCCGCAGGCGTTTGTACACGGCGTTGCTGCCGTGACCCTGGGGCTTGCGGGAGACGCCGGTCACGGCGATGCGCTTGTTGGCCAGGAAGGCCGAGGCGGCCTCTTTGACGGTGACCATCTGTCTCTCCTCTCGGGAGGGCTGCACCTCCGATCGTCCCCGGTGCAGCGGGCCGGGACCAGGGCTGAACGGCCCTACGCGGCTGCCCCACTCGCAGCCGTCCCGATGGTCGCCCGCTTCCTCGACCACCCTGCGTCGTAGCATCCGACCATGGTTGATTCGCTCGCAATCGACGCATCTCCCGGTGACGTGGTGGTGCTGGTGGGTACCACCAAGGGCCTGTTCGTACTGGCCGCCGGTCCCGACCGCCAGGACTGGGACCTCCGGGGCCCGTGGTTCCGCGGCGAGGAGATCTACGCCGCCACCCTCGACTGCCGCAACGGCCGCACCCGCCTGCTGGTTGGCGCCACCAGCTCGCACTGGGGCCCATCCGTGTACCGCTCCGACGACCTGGGCGCGACATGGATCGAGCCCCAGCCCACCACCCTCGCCTTCCCGGAGCACACGGGCGCGGCCGTGGCCCGCGTGTGGCAGCTCCAGCTCGCGGGCGACGCCCAGCCCGACGTGGTGTACGCGGGCGTGGAGCCGGCCGCCCTCTTCCGCTCGGACGACGGCGGCGAGTCGTTCCGGCTGGACGAGACCCTCTGGGACCACCCGCACCGGCCGCAATGGCAGCCCGGCGGCGGGGGACTGTGCCTGCACACCATCGTTCCCGACCCGTCCGGCGGGCCCCGCATGGGCGTGGCCGTGTCCGCCGCCGGCTTCTACCGCACCCTCGACGGGCAGACCTGGGAAGCGGCCAACCGGGGCATCGTGGCGCCCTTCCTGCCCGACCCCGACGTCGAGTTCGGCCAGTGCGTGCACAAGGTCGACCGCCATCCCACCGAGCCGGACACCCTCTTCCTCCAGCACCATTGGGGCGTGTACCGGTCGGACGACTTCGGCGGGAAGTGGGCGGAGATCGGGACGGACGCCCTGCCCTCCACCTTTGGCTTCCCGGTGGTGGCCGACCCCAACCACGCGGGCACGGCCTACGTGCTGCCCCTCACGTCCGATTTCTTCCGCTGCACGCCCGACGGCCGCCTCCGCGTCTACCGCACCAGCGACGGCGGCCAGTCGTGGGATGCCCTCGAGCACGGCCTGCCCCAGGAGAACGCCTGGCTCACCGTGCTGCGGGACGGCTTCGCCGCCGACGCCCTCGATCCGGCCGGCCTCTACGTCGGCACCCGCACCGGCGATGTGTTCGCGTCGCCCGATGCCGGCGCCTCGTGGCAGGAGCTGGCCCGCCACCTGCCGCCCGTGGTGTGCGTGAAGACGGCGGTGCTGCGCTGAAGGTCGTCGTCCGCCTGGCATCGGCCCTGCGCGTGCACGCGGGTGGGGCGCCCACGGTCGAGCTCGACCTCCCCGCGCCCGTCACCATCGGCGCCGTCATCGATGCCGTGGCCGCTGCCCACCCGGCCGTGGGCCGGCGCGTGCGTGACGAGGCGGGCACGTTGCGCCGGCACGTCAACGTGTTCGTGGGGGCCGACAACGCTCGCGATCTCGACGGCGTCGACACGGTGGTGAGCGAGGGCCAGGAGGTGGCCGTGCTGCCCGCTGTGTCCGGGGGCTGATCGGCGTAGCGTCTGACCCGTGAAGTACGCGGACGGCCCCACCGTCGAGGTCGAGGTGCTGATCGACGCCCCCGCCGAGCGCGTGTGGGCCCTCGTGAGCGACATCGACCTGCCCGCCCGCTTCTCGTCCGAGTTCCTGGGCAGCCGTTGGATCGACGGGGCCATCGGCCCGGCACCGGGCGCTCGCTTCGTCGGCCGCAATCGCCACCCGGTCGGGGGCGAATGGGAGACGACGTGCGTGGTCGACGTGTACGAGCCGGGCCGCTCCTTCGGGTGGGCCGTGGGCGACCCCGACTACCCGTCGGCCAGCTGGTGCTTCGACATCGAGCCCGAGCAGGACGGCGTGCGCCTGCGCCAGTGGGCCCGGTTGGGGCCGGCGCCGTCGGGTCTCACGCCGGCCATCGAGGCCATGCCCGACAAGGAGGAGCGCATCGTCGCCCGCCGGTTGGACGAGCACCGGGCCAACATGCAGGCCACCGTCGAGGGGGTGAAGGCGCTGGCCGAAGACGAAGGCCGATGAGCCTGCGGGTGGGGGTGAGCGCCCTGCCGTTCGACGCCGAGGGGGTGGACTTCGTGCGGCAGGCGGAGCGCCTGGGAGCGCACTCGGTGTGGGTGCCCGAGTTCTGGGGCTACGACGCGCTCACTCCCCTCGCTCACCTGGCCGCCCGCACCGACCGCATCCGCCTGGCCACCGGCATCGTGCAGCTGGGCACGCGCACGCCGGCCATGCTCGCCATGTCGGCCATGTCCCTCCAGGCGCTGTCGGGCGGCCGCTTCATCCTCGGCGTGGGGACCAGCGGCCCGCAAGTGATGGAGGGCTGGCACGGCGTGGCCTTCGACCGACCCATCCAGCGCACCCGGGAGACGGTCGAGATCGTCCGGGCCATCGCCCGCGGCGACCGCCTCGAACACGAGGGCGCGGTCTACACGCTGCCCCTGCCCGGCGGCGAGGGCCGCAGCATCCGGTCCGTGGCCCCGCCGGTGGACGTGCCCATCTACATCGCGTCGCTCGGCCCCGCCAACCTCAGGCTCACGGGCGAGGTGGCCGACGGGTGGATCGGCAACTCGTTCCTGCCCGAGACGGCCGAGGTGTTCTTCGACCCCATCCGCCGAGGCGCCGAAGGGGCCGGGCGCCGCCTCGACGACCTCGACCTCACGGTGGCGGTCGGCGTCGAGTTCACCGACGACGTGGACGAGGCCGCCCGCCGCCACGCCCGCGGCTACGCCTTCACCTTCGGGGCCATGGGGTCGGCCACCCACAACTTCTACAACGACGCCTTCGCCCGCCAGGGCTTCGGCGACGACGTGGCCGCGGTGCAGCGGCTGTGGCGGTCCGGCGATCGCCCGGCGGCCGAGGCCCGGGTGCCGGTGGAGATCGGCTTCAAGACCAACCTGCTCGGTCCGCCGCCTGTGGTCACCGAGCGGTTGCGGCGCTACCGCGACGCCGGCGTCACCACGTTGCGGGCCGGCCTGGGTGAGGGCGACCTCGACACCCGGCTGTCCGCGTTGGGCCAACTCCTCGAGTTGGTGACGGCGGTGAACGCCGAGCCCACCTCCGCCTGACCGGCCGATTGGGGCTTCCTTCTTGCGGCGTGTTTTTCTGTAGGGGACTTGACAGTTGTAGGTTAGGTCAGCCTAACTTTCAGCCGTCCGAAGGCCGAACGGTCGGCACGAGGCTGGCGAAGGAGAGAGATCGATGAAGCACATGGTCCGGGTGGTGCTGCTCGCGGTCGCGGTGGCGCTGGTGGCGGGAGCCTGCTCGAACTCGAAGAAGGACACGGCGAGCGCCAACGCGAGCTCGCCCGAGGACAAGCGCACGTCGGCGGCGGCCGTGGCCACGGGCTTGAAGAAGATCGAGGCGACCGCCACCGACATTGCCAAATCGATCACTACCGACAAGGCTCGGGCCAAGAAGCTCACCGGGGACATCGAGCCCGTGTGGGAGGGCATCGAGGGCACCGTGAAGGCCAACGACCAGGACTCGTACATCACCTTCGAGGACAACTTCGCCGTGTTGGAGAAGGCGGCGGAGGACGGCGACGCGACCAAGGCCCAGCAGGGCGCTGACGCGGTTTCGAAGGCGGTCAGCAGCTACCTGGCCAAGTACCCCGGGTGACGAACCTGGCCCGCCGCGCCGCGCTGTTGGGGATGACGGGGCTGCTCGCCGTCCTCGCGCTGTTCCTGGTCGCCACGCCGGCCCAGGCAGCCGCCCCTGCGGTGTCGCGGGCCGAGGCCATCCGGCAACTGGACATCGTCCGGGAGTCCATCGACCGCACCTTGACCCTGATCAAGGACGGTCAGGCCGACAAGGCGTTCGCCGAGGCCAAGGCCGGCTACCTCAGCCACTTCGAGTTCGTCGAGGTGCCGTTGCGGGTGGTCGACCCCCGGCTGACGTCCGACGCCGAGACCAAGTTCGCCGAGATCCGCGGTCTCATCAGCTCGGGTGCACCGGTGGGTGAGGTGCGGTCCAACATCGTGGAGCTGCGGTCGCTGATCGACAACGCCGAGCGCCGCCTCACCGACCAGGGGGTGGGGGCGCCGGCGGTGGTGTTCGGCCAGTCCTTCCTGATCATCTTCCGGGAGGGGCTGGAGGCGGTGCTGCTGGTGTCGGTCCTCCTCGGCTACCTCGAGGCGGCCAAGGCCACGCAGTACCGGCGGCCCATCCTCCTCGGCATGGCCGGGGCGGCGGTGGCCACCGTCCTCACCTTCCTCGTGCTGCGCACGGTGCTGGCCGCCCTGCCCCTCGGCCGGGAGATGCTCGAAGCGGTCACCGCGCTGGTGGCCGTGGTCGTGCTGTTCTACGTCTCCTTCTGGCTGGTGGCGCGCCTGGAGCAGAAGCGGTGGTTGGAGTTCCTGCGGGCGCGGGTGTGGACGGCGGTGTCGGTGGGATCGACGGCCGCGCTCGCGCTCGTGGGCTTCACCGCCGTGTACCGCGAGGGGTTCGAGACCGCGCTCTTCTACCAGGCCCTGCTGTCGTTCGGCCCCGGCCTGGGGCAGTGGGTGGCGGCCGGCCTGGGCGCGGGCATCGTGGTGCTGACCGCAGTGTCGTGGGTGATCTTCCGCCTGGGCCGGCGGGTGCCGGTGAAGGCCTTCCTGTCCAGCGCCGTGGTGCTGCTGATGGCGACGTCCGTGGCGTTCTTCGGCAACGCCGTGCGCTCCCTGCAGGAGGCCGACGTCATCGGGCTCCATCGCTGGACGGGCTGGCCCCGTGCGCCCATCTTCCTGTCGCAGTCGCTCGGGTACTGGCCCACCCGGGAGACGCTCGTGGCCCAGGCCGCGCTGTCGGCCGTCTACGTCGTGGGCGCGCTGTACCTCTTCGTGCTACGGCCCCGGCTCCGGCAGGCCCCGGCCGCCGCTCCGGTGGCTGCCACCAACCCCCGCTGAGCCGTGTCCATCCGGGTCGGCGTCGACGTCGGGGGAACCTTCACCAAGGCCATCGCCTTCGACACGGGCGCGGGCACGATGGTGGCCCAGGCCGTCGTCCCCACCACGCACGACCACGCCCATGGCGTGGCCGCCGGTGTGGTCGAGGTGGTGGAGCGCATCGCCAATGAGGTCGGGCCCGGGCGCATCGAGCTGGTCACCCACTCCACGACCCAGGCGGTCAACGCCTTGCTGGAGGGCGACGTGGCCACCGTGGGCATGATCGGCATGGGCCGGGCACCCGACCTGCGCAAGGCCCGGCGACGCACGGTCGAGCCCCGCATCGAACTGAGCGAGGGAAGGCAGCTGCCCACCGTTCCCGAGTTCCTCGACGTCACCGCCGGGCTCGACGCGGCCGCGGCCGGCGCCGCCATCGCCCGGGTTCGCGCCGCCGGGGCCCAGGCCATCGCCGTGGCCGAGGCCTTCGCCCCTGACGACCTGACCAACGAGGCCACCATCCGGGCCGCGGCCGCCGCCGCCGGCCTGCCCGTCACCACGTCGGCCGAGCTCACCGGCCTGTACGGCCTGGAGTTGCGGGCCGTCACCGCCGCCCTCAACGCCTCCATCCTTCCCATCGCCCTGCGCACGGCCGAAGTGGTGGGCGAGGGCGTGGCCGCCGCGGGTGTGGCCAGCCCGGTGATGGTCATGCGGGGCGACGGCGGCGCCACCGACCTGGCCGGCTTCCGCCAGGCCCCCGCCCGCACGCTGTACTCGGGCCCGGCCGCGTCGGTGGCCGGGGCCCTCCGGTCGGGCCGGGTCGGCGATGGCGTCATCGTCGAGGTGGGCGGCACGTCCACCAACGTGGCCGCCATCCGGCGGGGGCGCCCGGCGCTGTCGTACGTGCAGGTGGCCAGCCACGCCACCGCCATCAGGGCCCTCGACGTGCGCGTGCTCGGCGTGGCCGGCGGGTCGATGCTGCGCGCTCGCCGAGGCCGGGTGTACGGCGTCGGTCCCCGCAGCGCCCACATCGCCGGCTACCCGTATGCCTGCTTCCTCACCGAGGCCGACTTCGCCGGCGCCGTCACCGAACTCGTGGCACCCCGCCCGGGCGACCCGGTCGACTACCTCGCCCTCCGCCTCGCCGACGGCCGCCACGTGGCCCTCACCAACACCTGCGCGGCCAATGCGTTGGGCGTGGTCCACGAGGGCGACTACGCCCGGGGCGACACCGCCGCGGCTCTGGCCGCCTTCGCCGTGGCCGGGCGCGAACTGCGCCTGCCCGCCGAGGAGGTGGCCCGGCGCATGCTGCAGGCGTCGACCCAGGCGGTGGGCGACCTGGTGGCGGCCGTGGCGCGCGACCACCACCTGCAACGGCCCACGTTGGTGGCCGTCGGCGGTGGTGCGGGCGCCCTGGGCCGGGCCGTCGCCGCGGCCATGGACCTGGACCTGGTGGTGCCGCCCCACGCCGAGGTCATCAGCGCCATCGGCGATGCCCTCTCCCTCATCAGGGCCGAGCGGGAGCGGACCTTCCACGAGCCCACGCCGGCCGACACCCAGCGGCTCATCGCCGAGGTCGAGGCCGAAGCCCTGCGGGCCGGCGCGGGCGCCGCCGACCTCGACGTGCGGGTCGAGCACAACGCCGAGCGCAGCGCCGTGCGGGTCACCGTGACCGGCGCCGTCGGCCTCAGCTCCGGTGCCATGCCCGGGCGCCAGCCGGCCACGGCCGACGAAGCCGGCGCCGCCGCCCGCGAGCGGGGCTACCAGGACGTCGTGCCCGTGGGCCAGTTCTGGGTGGCGACCGGCGGCGACCGCGTCGTCCTCTTCGACCGCTACGCCGACCTCGTCATCGACGCCAAGGGCGAGGCCGTGCCCGGCCCCCACGCGGAGACGCCGGTGGCCGAGGTCGTGGCCCGCCACACCCGCAGGGTCGGTCCCGTCACCATCGCCCCCGACGCGTGGGTGATCAGCGGCGCCCGCTTCCTCCAGGTGCCCGACGCCACCGCCCGCGCCATCCTCGACACCGCCGCGGCCCTCACCGTCGACGGCGCCGCCCCCACCGTGATCATCGGAAGAGAGTGACTCGTGGCCCTCTACGTACCCGCCGGTCGCCGCCGCCGCCGTGCCCTCGCCCTGGCCATGGCCGGCCTTGCCATCGGGCTCGTCTTCGGCGTGCTCATCGGCCGGTCGTCGGCTTCCTCGGTCGAGGACCGCGTCCGCAGCGTGCAGGCCGACGCCCGCCAGACAGCGGCCGGCCTGCGCGTCATCGCCCTGCACGACCAGGCCGGCGCCATCGCCAATGAGGCGCCTGGCAACGGCGGAGCCGACCTGGTCCTGCGGCGCACCCGTACCGAGCTGCAGCACGAGTTCGCCCGAGCGCCATGGCTGAAGCAGGCGGAGCGCGACGACCTGCTGCGTGCTCTCGACGCCCTGGCCGCCATCACCGACCGCACCGGCGCCGCGTTCGGCCAGGCGGCCGATGCCCTGGCCGGCAAGATCGAGACGACGTTCGGCGCATAGCCGCCCACCCGTTCTGGGAGCAGGGCCGGGTCAGGCATAGGTCCGGACCAGGGCCAGCACGGCGCCGGCGTCGGGGCCCTCGCCCCGCAAGGCCGTGCTGCTCCCCTCGACCCGGCGCCCGGCCACCAGGCACAGCTCCAGGGCGTCGCCCCGGATCACCGTCTGGGGATCGACATCCATCCCGAACGCCCACGTGTCGCCGGCCGGCCCGGTGAGCTCGAACCCCACCGGCCCGGCCAGCTCCCGTCCCTCCCGGGTGAAGGCGTAGGGCAGCGTGCGCCAGGCCAGGCGGGCGATCAGCCGCAGCCGGTCGGTGGGCGGGAGCGGCCGGCCCAGCCCCCCGGCGACATCGCCCGTGTGGATCCACGTCTCCGCCAGCCGGGTGGTGGCCAGCGTCTGGACCGACAGCTCGCCCGCCACCCACTGCACTCGGTCTCCCGGATCGTGGGCGGCCAGGGCGTCCCGCAGCCGGGCGACGCTCGACCGCCACCGATCGAAGATGGCGGCGGCCGGAACAGTGCGGTCCCGGGCCACCATGAGCTCGGCGCCCTCGTCCACCGACGCGGCCGGTCCCAGCCCGGCGGTGAGGTCGGCCAGGGCTTCGTCGAACCGGCCGGTGGCGCTGCCGATGGCCATCTCGTTGGTCTGCGCCAGGTGGAGCACGACGTCGGCCACCGTCCAGCCCGGGCACGCCGACGGCCGCCGCCACGCGGCCTCGTCCAAGCCGTCCACCAGCGCGGCCAGCTCGGCCTGCTGTGCGGCCAACGCCCCCAATGCGTCCACATCGAGGACTGTACGCTCCGACCCGACATGGCCGTCATGGAGATCGACACCTTCCAGCTGGCCGAAGGCGTCGAGGAGGCCGACTTCCTGGACGCCGACCGCCGCATGCAGGCGGACTTCGCCCACCAGCAGCCGGGCATCCTCCGGCGCACGACAGCCCGCACCACCGACGGCGAGAAGTGGGTCGTCGTGGTGCTGTGGGCGTCGGAGGCCGATGCCGACGCGGCGGCCACCATGCTGCACAGCGACCCCGTGGCCGGTGCATTCATGGCCCTGGTGGACCCGGCGTCCCTGGAACGCACCCGGGTCACCACGCTCGGCTGACCCGCCCCCGGCGGCCGCCTACTGCTGCACGAGCATCAGGTAGTTGCCTTCGGGGTCACTGATGGCGGCCAGCGTGGGCCCGCCGGGCACGTCGAAGGGCTCGATCACCACGGCCCCGCCCATGGCACTCGCCTGCTCGAGCGACGCCCGCAGGTCTCGCACCTGGACGTACAGCGTGATGCCGGTGCGGTCGCCAGCCCGGATGTGCCCGCCCGGCCCGGGCTCCGGGCCCCCGATGCCGGGTGGGATCTGCATGATGGGACCGTCGCCGATGGTCCAGTTGAACAGCCCGCTGTAGAAGGCCCGCTGCCGTTCCGGGTCGAGCGCCTGGAGCTCCCAGTGCACGACCGGTCGTGCCCAGTCATCGCCCATGCCCAGACGGTACCCACGCGAGCGCGGGCAGCGCTTCCCTCCAATTGACATGACCGGTGTGTCCCATGTACGCTATCGATTGATCAATCGACAAATTCTGTTGAACACCGATTCCCTGTTGAGCACCTTCGGAGGAGCGATGACGGAGCAGGTCGAAGACCGGGCCCAGGATCCCCGTCTGGCGGTCCGCTACGAGCGCTGGGACGAGATGAGCGACGAGTACCGCACCGCGGCGGCCAAGGTGGCGTCGTTCCAGGCGTTGGCCGAGCTCGTCGGCGTCCTCCCGTTCAACGAGTGGATGGACCGGGTGCCGGACTACGCCCGCAAGCAGATGCTCGTGGCCAAGATCCAGGACGAGGTGGGGCACGGGCATGTCACCGCCCGGGTGGCCGAGGACCTCGGCGTCACCCGTGAGGAGATCCTCGAGGACTTCGCTGCCGGCAAGACCAAGCTCCTCAACATCTTCCACTACGGCTTCGCGACCTGGGAGGAGATCGGCCCGGCCGCCCTGCTCATGAACTCGGCCGCCATCGTCCAGTTCCAGTCGCTCGACCAGGGCACGTACCTGCCCTACACCCGGGCGCTCAAGAAGATCGAGAAGGAAGAGGGCTTCCACTACCACCACGCCCTCGACCTCACGCACCAGATCATGCAGGAGGGCGAGGCCGAACAGCGGGCCATCGTGCAGGACGCCTTCGACACCTGGTTCCCGCGCCTGCTGGCCTACTTCGGCCCGCCCGACAGCGATCGCTACCACGACAACGTCGGGTACAAGTTCGGTCTGAAGGTCGACTCCAACGACGACCTGCGCCAGCGCTGGATCGCCAAGATCGTCCCCGTGTTCCGCGAGCTGGGCGTGCACGTGTCCGACGACCTGGCCTCGTGTGACGAGGAGAGCGGCGAGTGGTCCTACGTCGCCGTCGACTGGGCGGCGTCCAAGAAGCTCATCGCCGAAGGCGGTCCCAAGTACCAGGAGTGGGTCGACACGGTCCGCGGCTCGCTGGAGCGCAACGAGCGCTACCGGAAGGCCGCTCTGGCGCTGGCGGCCTGACGTGCACGCGGCCGACGACGATCCCAACGCCTACGAGGTGTTCGTCCAGATAGGCGGCTCGGGCAAGCCCGTGCAATACGTGGGCAGCGTCCGGGGCGCCGACCCGGTGCTGGCTTGGCACGCGGCCAAGGAAGTGTTCACCCGGCGGGAGGACTGCACCCAGCTGTGGGTGGTACCCCGCGCCGCGGTGGTGCGCAGCGACGCCGAGGACGAGCTCGTCCTGGCCAAGGGCAGTGCTCGGCGCTACCGACTCCCCAGCTATCCAAGCAGCCGCCGCCGGATGCGCAGCCGCTCGGAGGTGGCGTGATCCATGCACCGCTGGTCGTCGCCTGGTGCGACGACCTCTTCCTCCAAGGCCACCAGCTCGCTCGCTGGATCACCGACTACGTCGATCTCGAGGAGTCGCTCGCCATGGGCTCCGTCGCCCAGGAACACCTGGCCCACGCGGCCGCGCTCCTCGGCGCCTGCGAGATGAACGAGTACGAACGCGACGCCCACGTGTACGAGCGGCCCGCGGACCAGTGGTTCCCGTCCGCCCTCAGCTTCCTGCCCCGGCAGGACTGGCCCGCCACCGTGGCCCACGCCCTCTTCCTCAACCAAGGGCTGCTGGTGTTGCGCAGCCACGTGCAGCTGCCCGACAAGCCGCGCGTCCAGCAGCTGGCCGAGATCATCCGGGCCGAGCAGGACCTGCACGCCCGCCACTGGGCACGCTGGGTCCGGGTGTTCGCATCCGACCCCGAGCTGGCCGACGAGTTCGGCGACCGGGTGGCCAAAGCCGCGGGCATGGCGGTCGACCTCTTCGGTTTCCCGGCCGGCGTCGACGGTCCCGACGCTCTGGTGGGCGACACCGACCCGGCCGACATGCAGCGGGAGTGGGCCAAGGCGACCACCTGCGTCCTCGAGGAGGCCGGCATCACCGCACCGGACCTGCCGGACACCCCGCAGCCCCGCCAGCCGGGCGACACCCGCGAGCCGCTGACCCAGGTCCTCGCCGAACTGCGCTGGGCGCGGGGCCCGGGAGGTGCCAACCGCTACGAGGTCTACCGGTGACCTCGGCCATCGAGGACGCCCTGGCCAAGGTCGAGGATCCCGAGGTCCCGGTCACCCTGCTGGATCTGGGCGTGCTGCGGAGCGTCACCGTCGACGCCGACCGCGTGGTGGTCCTGCTCCGCCCCACCCGGCTCGGATGCCCGGGCCGCGACCGCATGGAGCGGGACGTGACCACCGCCGTGCACGCCGTCGACCCCCACCTGGCCGTCGAGGTGGCGTGGGAGCCGCTGCCCTGGCGGGAGCAGGACGTCACCCCCGCGGGGCGGGCCGCCCTCAAGGACATCGGGTACGCCGTGCTGCTGGGTGGGCCGGCCCGGTGCCCGTACTGCGGGTCGGAGGACGCGAAGTCGGAAGGCGAGTTCGGCGGCGCGCTGTGCAAGGCGCCCTACACCTGCCGGTCGTGTGGCTCGACGTTCGATGCCATGCGCTCGGCCCTGGCGGCGTTGGGAGAGGCGTGAGCGCAACCGAGGAGATCCTGTACGAGATCAACGGCGGCGTCGCTCGCGTCACCATCAACCGCGCCCACCGCATGAACGCCTTCACGCTGGAGGGCGCCGAGCGGTTGGTGACCTGCATCCAGCAGGCCGGGGCCGACCCGGAGGTCGGCGTCATCGTCCTCACCGGCGCGGGCGAGCGGGCCTTCTGTACGGGCGGGGACGTGGGCGACTTCGAGAGCTTCACCATCGACGTCGACCGGGCCATGAACACGACCCTGCTCCGCCTATCGCACGAACTGCGGACGTGCGGCAAGCCGGTGATCGCACGGGTGAACGGCTACTGCATCGGCGCCGGCAACGAGCTCAACATGCTGTGCGACCTCACCATCGCGGCCGAGCACGCCCGCTTCGGGCAGACGGGCCCGAAGATGGGGAGCGTGCCCAACTGGTGGGTCACGCAACTGCTGCCCCGCTCGGTGGGCGAGAAGCGGGCGCGGGAGATCGTCTATCTCTGCCTCCAGTACTCGGCCGAGGAAGCCAGGGACATGGGCTGGGTCAACCGCGTGGTACCCAAAGAGGAGCTGGACGCGGCCGTGGCCGAGTGGTGCGAGCGCCTGCTGACCATGAGCCCGACCGCCCTGCGCCTGGCCAAGATGGCGATCAACCAGGGAAGCGACCAGGCGTTCGCGGCGGTGACGCAGGGCATGGAGCTGATCACCTTCTTCCACGACACCGACGAGTCGAGGGAAGGCATGCGGGCCTTCTTGGAGAAGCGGCCGCCCAAGTTTCGCTGAGCCGCACGCGGCCGGCGGCAGTTCCGTTGGCGGCCGAGCGGGCTAGAGCATGGCGTAGCCACCGTTGACGCTGAGCGTCTGACCGGTGATCCACTCCGACCGCTCGTCCAGGAAGAAGCGCACGGCGTTGGCGGCGTCCTCGGGCCGGCCCAAGCGGCCCATGGGATAGAAGCGGGGCATGCGCTCCAACTGCCGCTCGTCGAACGTCTCCAGGGCACCGGGTGTGACCGTGGTGGAAAGCGACACGCAGTTCACGGTGATGCCGTGCTTGCCGACCTCTTTGGCCAGCGACCGGCTGAACCCGGCCACTCCCGCCTTGGCCGCGGCGTAGACGGCCACGCCGGGCTCGCCGGTGCGGCCGGAGTCCGACACGATGCTCACGATGCGGCCCCAGCCCCGCTCGATCATCCCGGGCAGCACGAGATGGCTGAGGTGGACGGGGCCCATCAGGTTGATGGCGATCTCGTCCTCCCACTGGGAAGGCGCGGCGTCGAGGAAGGGGCCCCACGTCCAGCGGCCGGCGTTGTTCACCAGCGCGTCGATCCGGCCGATGCCGGCCACGGCGGCGGCCAGTTGGTCGCGGTCGCGCACGTCGGCCACGTGGGTGGACACCCGCTCGGGCGGCAGCGCCGCGGCCATGGACTCGAGACGATCACCGTCCCGATCGACCGCGGCCACCACGTAGCCGGCGTCGACCAGTTCGGTGGCGATCTGCTCGCCCACGCCCTGGCCCGCGCCGGTGACCAGCGCGACCCGCTCTTCGCTCACGGTGCTTCCGGCAGGCCGATGAGGTTGCAGAACACGTCGGCCACGCCCGCGGGGTCGAGCGTCCGACCGGGCCGGTACCAGTGGTACATCCAGCAGACCATGCCCACCACGCCCTCGGTGACGATGGTGGTGGGGGCGTCGCTGGGGAAGGTGCCGTCGTCCTGTAGCTGCTTCACCAACTTGCTGATGCGGGCCATGAAGGCCTTCTCGTCCTTGGTCACCGCGGCCCGCAGGTCTTCGGGGAACGAGGAGTCGAGCTCCTTCCAGTAGACGGCGAACGTCTCCTGGTTCTCGATGACGGCGGCCACGAAGGCGCCGATGATGGCCCGGAGCTGGGCGGCCGGGGGCGCGTCGGGATCGGCGGCATCGAGCGAAGCCAGGATGTCGTGGTCGACCTGGAGGGCGATCTGGCGCAGCAGATCGTCCTTCGACCCGACGTAGTGGTAGATCGCCGGCTGGCTCAGCCCCACCTCGGCGGCGATCTCCTTGGTGGTCCCGGCCGCGAACCCCCGGCGGTAGAACACCAGCGCCGCGCCTCGCAGGATGTCCCGGCGCTTCCGCTCGAATCCCGCCGACCGGTCGATGACAGGCGCCGGCTCACTCGCTGATTTGGCCACGTCCCCTTCCCTCCCCCGGCTGGCGCCTCATGTGTGCCCGCACGAGAGGCCACCGTCGACGTACAGTACTTGGCCGCTTACGTAGCCAGCCGATTCGCTCAGCAGAAACCCGCACACATTGGCAACGTCTGCCGCTGATCCGGCCCGGCGAGCAGGCACCCGGGACAGGAACTTCTCGTAGGCCGCGGGCGCCGCCTCCCGGAAACTGGCATTGGCCGGCGTCTCGATCACCCCCGGGCACAGCACGTTGGCCGTGATCCCGGAACGGCCACCCTCGATGGCCGCCGTCTTGGCCAACCCCACCAGGCCGGCCTTGGCCGCCGCGTAGTTGGCCTGCCCGAAGTTGCCGTCCTTGGCCACCGACGACATGGCCACGAACCGGCCGAAGCCGTGGTCGACCATCTGGGGCCACAGGGCTCGCAGCAGGCGAAAGGGCCCGGTGAGGTCGACGTCGAGCACGCGGCCCCAGCGGTCGTCGTCCAGCTTGGGCACGCGGTCGTCGAGGAAGATCCCGGCGTTGGCCACGCCGGCCACCACCGGGCCGAGGGCGGTGGCGTCGTCGATCAGGGCGGCCAGCGTGTCGCCGTCCGACGCGTCGCCCACCCGCGTCACCACGCCCGGGCCCTTCAGATCGGCCAGGCCGGCGCCGTCCAGGTCCAGGGCGGCGACGCGCCACCCGCCGTCGAGCAACACGCGAGCCACGGCCGCGCCGATGCCCTGGCCGGCGCCGGTGACGACAGCGACGGCGCCCTCGGGGCGCGGTGGGTTGGACGCGGTGGTTCTTCGGTCGATCGGTCAATAGAATCAGGTCCGTGCCAGAAGGTCAACGACCGCTCCTCGTCGATCTCGACGACGGCGTGCTGGAGCTGACGCTCAACCGGCCCCACGTGCGCAACGCCCTCGACCACGACATGGAGGCCATGCTCGAGACGGCGTTGCAGCACGCCCACGACGACCCGGCGGTCCGGGCCGTCACCCTCACCGGCGCGGGCGGTGCGTTCTGTGCGGGCGCCGACCTGTCGGCCATGAAGTCCCGACCCCATCGGGCCGACCTGCCGCCCGAGGATCGGGTCCGGGCCCGGGCCGACGAGCGGGACCGCCTCACGTGGGCCTTCGCCAATGTGGTCCGCCTGGCCGAGCTGCCCCAGCCCACCATCGCTGCCCTGCAGGGGCCGGTCGCCGGCGCCGGCATCGGCCTGGCCGCGGCGTGCGACATCCGCATCGCGGCGGCGAGCACCCGCTTCGCCATGGCCTTCGCCCGCGTGGGCCTGCCCGGGGACTGGGGCGTCACCCTGCTGCTCTCCGACCTGGTGGGCCGGGCCCGGGCTCGCCAGTTGTTGTTGCGAGCGGCCGTGGTCGACGCCAAGGAGGCCCAGGGCCTCGGCCTGGTGGACGAGGTGGTGCCCGACGACCATCTGGACGACGCCCGGCGCACCCTGGCCGCCGAGTTGGCCGCGGGACCGTCGGCCGCCTACGCGGCCACCAAGCGGCTGACCGCCCTGCCCGGCCTGCGCGACCGCATCCGGCAGGAGATCGAGGCCACGCTCGAATGCCAGGAGACGGCCGACCACGCCGAGGGCGTGCGGGCCTTCCTGGACAAGCGCCCGCCGACGTTCACTGGCCGCTGACCCCACCCCCCCCTTCCGTTCTCGTGACCCACACTGGGTCTCTGGCGGCGCCAGCGTCACGAGCATGCCGGGTGGGTCAGGTGGCGTCGGCCCGGCCCGCCTCCAGGACCCACTCGGGCAGGGGTTGGGGCTTCATGGTCGACATGTCGACCCACACCCGCACGATGCGGCCCCGCCCCACGACCGTGCCCTCCTGGTTGGTGAACTCGTGCTCGCACGTGAAGCTCGTGCGCCCGCCGGGGACGATGCGGATGTGCTGCAGGATGCTGTCCCCCGCGCCGGTGGGCGCCACGAAGTCGCACTCGGCGTGGACGGCCGGGCACGTGGTGCCCGAACCGGCGTGCTCGGCCACGGGATGGCCCAAAGCCTCCATGTAGTCCTGGTCGCCCTCGGACATGTACCGGAAGTAGCTGGCGAAGAAGATGAGCCCGGACAGGTCGTCGTCACCCAGGTAGACGGTCCGCCGCCGTTCGAAGGGCATCAGGAACCAGCCACCCAGGCGACCTCGCCTCGCGCCACCTCGGTGCCGTCGGCCCCGACGGCCCGCACGTCGGCCACCACCAGGTCGCCTTCGGTGCCGCGCACGGTCACCTCGGTGGTGAGCACGCTGCCCGGGAACACCGGGGCGGTGAGGTCGACCTTGAGGCGGCGCAGGTTGTCGACGCCGACGTGACGGCTCACCGCCGCGCCCACGTAGGACACGGCGAAGGTGCCGTGGGCGATGACGCTCGGGAGCCCGATGTCCTTGGCGAACTCGTCGTCCACGTGCACGGGGTTGGGATCGCGCATGGCCACGGCCATGTAGGCCAGGCGCATGCGGCTGATCTCCGGCGTGGTGAGGGGCGGGGGGGTGGTGGGGGTGGGGTCGGTCATGTCGGTCAGCCTCGTTGGATGGTGGTCGAACGCTCCCGGGCGGCGAGGGTGCCGTCGGGTAGGCGGTACTCGGTGGTGAGCTCCACGAAGGTGAGGTCGCCTCGGGAGCCCGACTTGGTGAAGTGGTTGGACACGAAGGGCGCCACGGTGAGGGTGTCGCCCACCCGGATGGGGGCGAAGAACTCGGCGTCCATGCCGCCGTACACGGCCTTGCGGAAGTCGATGTGGAACGAGTCGTGCACAGCGTCGGCGCCGTACATGGTCACGTACATCAGGAAACCGGGTGGGACGGGGTTGCCCGGCTCGGGTGCCCACCCCTCCTCGGGGGCGACGCCCAGGGCCTCGACATAGAGGCCGACCCGCCAGGGGTCGAGGGTCACGGTCTTCTCGGGGAAGCGATGGCCGGCTTCGACGGGCACGGCGCTCCTCTCGGTCCTCGGCGCTAGTCGATCAATGAATCGATCAGGAGAGGATAGGGACGCAGTCGCGCTCGATGCAACCGTCCGTCCCGTCGTTGACACCGGAGGTATCCGTAGGTTAAATAGATCGATAAATCGACTCGGCCGCTCAGGCCGGGTGGTCGGAACGCGAGGGGGGTGCATGCGAGACGTCGCGGTCGTCGGTACCGGCGTGACCAAGTTCGGCAAGTTCCTGGACGTCCCGCTCCGGGCGTTGGCCCACGAAGCGGTGGGCAAGGCTCTGGTCGATGCAGGGGTCGACGCCAAGGCCATCGAGGCTGCGTACTGCGGGAACGCCATCGCCGGCCTGATCACCGGGCAGGAGATGGTGCGGGGCCAGGTCGCCCTGCGCACGATGGGCATCGGCGGCATCCCCGTGGTCAACACCGAGAACGCCTGCGCCAGCGCGTCCACCGCCCTGCAACTCGGGTGGATGTCCGTGGCCGCCGGGCTCTACGACATCGTCCTCGTCCTGGGCGCCGAGAAGATGACGCACCCGGACAAGCGCCGTTCGATCATGGCCGTGGCCGCCGCCCTCGACGTGGAGGAGCCGGTGGACCCCGACGCCATCTCGCCCTTCATGGACGTGTACGCCGAAAAGGTGCGGTCCTACCTCGATCACTCGGCCGCCACGGCCGAGGACTTCGGGCTGGTGGTGCGCAAGGCCCAGCACAACGGGTCGCTGAACCCCATCGCCCAGTATGGCGGCGACGTGTCGGTGGCGGACGTGCTGGCGTCGCCCATGGTGGCGCCGCCCCTGACCCGCATGATGTGCTCGCCCATCGGCGACGGCGCCGCCGCCCTCGTCCTCACCTCGGCCGACGCCCTGGCCCGGTTGGGTGACGTGCAGCCGGTGTGGATCAGGGCGTCCGTGCTTCAGTCGGGATCGGACCCCGGCGACGGACCCCAGGCGGGCGCCCGCGTGGCGGCCAAGGCGTACGAGATGGCGGGCATCGGTCCCGAGGACGTCGACGTGATCGAGCTGCACGACGCCACCGCCTCGGCCGAGATCATGCGCTACGAGACCCTGGGCCTGGCGCCCGAGGGCGACGGGGCCAAGCTCATCCGCGAGGGCATCACCGAGCTGGGCGGTCGCCTGCCCGTCAACCCCAGCGGCGGGCTGCTGGCCCGGGGCCACCCCATCGGGGCCACCGGCTGCGCCCAGGTCGTGGAGCTGTGCGACCAGCTGCGGGGCCGGGCCGGCGCTCGCCAGGTGCCGGGGGCGCGGGTGGCGGTGGCGCAGAACGGCGGTGGTTGGGTCCGAGGAGATTCGGCGGCTGACTGCATGCACGTCCTGACCACGTGACCGACTGATGGCGACCCTGATGACCGAGATCCAGCCGGCGGCAGCAACACACCATTGGCAGCCTTCGGGGCCGGGCCGCATCGATGACGAGGTCCGGGAGCGCCTGGCCACGCTGCCCATCGGGAAGGCCATCCGGGCTCGGGCCACGCTCACGCCGGGCGACGCGGTGGTACGGGTGAAGGAAGGGGGGGTGTACCGCACCCGCACCTGGCGCCAGTACGCCGAGGACATCGAGGTGTTCGCCCGGGGCCTGCTCACGCTGGGCGTGGAGCCCGGTGACACCGTCGCCATCATGGGCGACCCCGCCTACTGGTGGATGGTGGCCGACGCCGCCGTCATCTCCATCGGCGCCGTCTCCTTCGGCATCTACACGACGTGCTCGCCCGAGGAGATCCGCCACCAGGTGTCGACCGCCGGCGCCCGGGTGTTCATCGCCGAGAACCAGGAGTACGTCGACAAGCTGCTGAGCCTGGGCTCGGCCTGTCCCTCTGTCGAGCACATCGTGGTGGACGACGTGCGTGCGCTCTTCGGGTACGACGACGAGCGCATCATGCCCCTGGCCGACGTGGCCGATCGGGGCCGGTCGGCGGGGCCGGACCTGCAGGCCCGGTTCGCGGAACGGCTGGCTGCCACGGACGCCGACGACGTAGCGCTGCTGGTCTTCACGTCCGGCACCACGGGGCCGTCCAAGGCGGCCACCATCAGCCATCGCAACTTCCTCGTGGGTGGCGCCTTGGAGTTCTGCGACACCTTCAAGGACATGACCGGCCCGGGCGAGCGCCGGGTGCTGGCCCACCTGTCGTTGGCCCACGCCTTCGAGCGCATCTTCGCCCTCTACACGCCCATCCTGTCGGCCGAGGTCGTGCACATCGGCGAGGACCTGGAGTCGCTCGAGCAGACGCTGTTCGAGGTCCAGCCCTACTACTTCCACGCCGTCCCCCGCATCTGGCAGAAGATGGCCGCCCGGGCCGTCACCAACATCGAGCGGTCGAGTTGGATCAAGCGCCGGTCGTACCAGGTGGCCATGGGCATCGCCCGCCGCCGGGTGGCCGGCCTGTGGGAGGGCAAGCGGTCGCTGCCGGTCGGCGTCGCCTACGCCCTGGCCCGGTTGGTGGTGTTCCGGCCCATGCTGCGCAAGTTCGGTCTGGCCCAGGCTCGCTACGGCCTCACCGCCGGGACCCACGTGCCGCCCGAGGTGCAACGGGTGTGGCAGTGCTGGGGCCTCAACCTGGTCAACGGGCTGGGCATGACCGAGGTCGGTTACGTCGCCTTCCAACGGCAGCGGTTCCCCAAGCCCGGCTCGGTGGGCCAGAAGGTGCGCGACCTCGAGGTGAAGGTGGCCGAGGACGGCGAGCTGCTCTACCGGGGCGCCGGCGTGTTCAAGGGCTACCTGGGCCAGCCCGAGGGCACGGCCGAAGTCATCACCCCCGACGGGTGGTTCCACAGCGGGGACGTGGGCCGCATCGAGCCCAACGGCGAGGTCGTCCTCGTCGACCGCAAGAAGGACATCATGATCACCGCGGGCGGCAAGAACATCACGCCCAGCCTGATCGAGAACCTGATGAAGGCGAGCCCGTTCATGAGCGAGTTCGTCCTCATCGCCGACAACCGCAAGTTCCCGTCGGCCCTGGTCGAGCTGGACTACGAGACGGTGTCGGAGTGGGCCCAGAACAAGGGCCTGGTGTTCACCGGCTTCACCAGCCTCACGCAGCTGTCCGAGGTCCAGTCGCTGATCGCGGCCGAGATCGACAAGGGCAACGTCGAGCTGGCCCGGGTCGAGCAGGTGAAGAAGTTCAAGATCATCCCCAAGGAGCTGGACCCTGAGGAGGGGGACACCACCCCGACCCGCAAGGTTCGCCGCCGGCAGTTCGAGTCGATGTTCCAAGACCTCATCGACGAGATGTACGCCGACGAAGCTGCCGAGTTCGAACGACTCGGCTGATCACACCAGACAGCAACAACACACACATGGAGGGGGTTGCACAACGTGCGAAGCTGGCGTAGCTGGAGCGCTCTGCTCGTCGTGCTCGCGCTGTTCGCCGGCGCGTGTGGCGGCAGCGGGGGCAGCAAAGGCGCGAGCAGTGACACCACTGCCGCGGCCGGGAAGAAGGCGACGGGCGAGCCGATCCGTGTCGGGTGGTTGACCGACGCGACGTCGGTGACCCGGGGGACGTACTTCCCCGAGTACGAGGGGGCGAAGCTCTTCTTCTCGAACCTGAACGACAACGGGGGCATCGATGGTCGCCCGGTCGAGCTGTTGGTCGAGGACATGAAGATCGACCCGCAGTTGGCGGTCACGGCCGCCACCAAGCTCATCAAGGAGCGCAACGTCATCATGCTGGCGGGGGGCACCATCGAAGGTCGCCTGCCACCGGTGTTCGAAGTGGTCCGGGCCAACGGCGTGCCGTTCCTCACGGGGCACAGTGCCCGGCCCGACATGTTCCCGCCCAAGCCCGACCCGCTGCTGTTCACCGCGGGCAACGTGTTCGAGGCCATGTCCGACGCCCGGGTGAAGTTGTGGCCGAAGGTGTTCGACAAGGACTTCCCGAACGGTGGCACGTCGGCCTGCTACATCCACGAGGCGCCTGCCGCCTTCGCGGTGTGCAACCGCTGGCTGGATCAGCAGCAGAAGGCCACCCCGCAGTGGAAGCCCGGCACCATCGCCAAGGCCCCGCTGCAGACCACGGACTTCACCAACTACATCCGCCCGGTGGTGGACTCCAAGCCCACGGTGTTCTTCGACATCTCCATCGCCTCGCACGCCATCGGTGCCGCGGTCAGCGCTCGGAACCTGGGTTACCAGGGCCCCATCGCCTTCTCGATGACGGCTACGCCGGAGACCGACATCAACGAGGTCATCAAGCAGGTGGGCGGCCAGAACATCTACGCCCTGAGCAACGTGACGTCGATCGACGAGACCCAGGTCCCCGAGGTCAAGAAGGTGATCGACATGGCCAAGAAGTACGGCACGGAGATCGCCCCCAACTCGGGCACCCTCAACGGGTGGATGATGGCGATGATCATCGCCGACTCCCTGAAGCGCTGCGGCGCCGGCTGCGACCGGACCAAGCTGCGTGACGCGGTGGAGAAGACGAACATCGACACCAAGGGCCTCACTGGCGGCAACATCGCCTACGGCCCCGACGATCACGTGGGCAAGCGGTACTGGACGGCCTACAAGTACGACACCTCCAAGAAGACGCTGGTTCGTGTCGTCAAGGACTGGATCACGTTCGACCCCAAGACCGATCTGCTGGCGCCACTCGCCAAGTAGCGGTCTGACCTGTTCTCGGCCCGCGCCCCTGTTCCCCCCCGGGGCGCGGGCCGACGACCACCTGAGGAATCCCCCGGACAACCATGGATCTCACCGTCTTCGTCGACATCGCCAAGCTCGCCGGCATCTACCTGGGGATGGCCCTCGGCTTCGTGATCGTCTACCGGGCCTCGCGGGTGCTGAACCTGGCCCAGCCCGGACTGATCATGCTCGGCGCCTTCGCGACGTTGACCTATCTCCCGAAGTACGACAGCGGTCCGCGAGCCACGCCCGCGTTCTGGCTCACGGCCCTGGCTCTCGTGGCCGGCGGCGCCGTGGTCGGTCTCGTGGTGTACGTGGCGCTGGTGCGGCCCATGGCCGGCGAGAGCCGCGTGTCGATCGTGCTCATGACGCTCGCCGTGCTGTTCCTGCTCGAAGCCGCCGTCGAGGTGCACTGGCGGGGCGAGCGGGGCTTCATGTCCTTGCCCGGCAACCAGGTCAACTACACGATCTTCGGTACCCACGTGCGCCTCTTCGACCTCGTCCCCCTGGTCGTGGGCCTGGCCATGTGGTCGGGCGTGGCCGCCTTCTACAAGTGGTCGAAGGCGGGCATCCGCATCCGGGCCGTGGCCGAGAGTCCCGCCCTGGCCGCCCGGCGGGGCATCAACATCGATCGGATCGGCGCCCTGTCGTGGGCGCTGGCCGTCGCCGTCGCCGTCGTGTCCGCCTTCACCAGCGGGACGCAGGGGCCGGTGAGCGGGCTGCTCGTGGGCAGCGCGCTGAAGGGCTTCACCGTCGCCCTGGTCGGCGGGCTGGACAGCATCGGTGGGTTGTTGCCGGCGGCGCTGATCGTGGCCGCCAGCGAGGTCATCACGGTGCGCTGGGTGGACCAGCAATGGGGTGAGGCCATCCCCTTCGTGGTGCTGCTCGTCGTCCTGATGATCAAGCCATGGGGCCTGGCGGGCACGGTCGAGGAGCTCGAACGTGTCTAGCGCCACGCGCCTGCTGGAGCGCTCGCCGTACCTCCACGAGGACTACTCGTCCGACCTGGCCCTGTTCCCCTACTCGGCCAAGCGCATCGCCGCCATCGTCATCCTGGTCGCCGCCGCCCTGGCCCTGCCCATGGTGGCCACCGACTTCATCGTCAACGTCGTCAACTTCACCTTGATCGCGGTGATCGGGGCCATCGGACTGCAACTGCTCACGGGCATGGCCGGGCAACTGTCGCTGGGCCACGCCGCCTTCCTGGGCACGGGCGCGCTGGTGTCGTCGGGCCTGTGGTTCCACTTCGAGCTCCCGTTCTGGCAGGCCGTCCCCCTGGCCGCGGTGGCCGGCGGCCTGGTGGGCCTGCTGGCCGGCATTCCCGCCCTGCGCCTACGGGGCCTGTACCTGGGCATCACCACCCTGGCCGTGCAGGCCATCGTGGCCGTGGCCGGCCTGAAGTACCAGCTGTACCTCCAGCGCCGGTACGGCACCGGTGCCGACCTCAACGTGCCCCGCCCCAACATCGGCTTCTTCACCGTCGAGACGGTGCGGCAGTGGTACTTCCTGCTGGCCGTGATCGCCTTGGTGGGCCTGGGCTTTGCCGCCAACCTGGCCCGGTCGCGGCTCGGCCGGGACTGGGTGGCGCTGCGCCGGCGGGAGGTCGTGGCCGAGAGCCTGGGCGTGAACGTGGCCCGCCAGAAGCTCGTGGCCTTCGTGCTGAGCGGCGTGTTCGGTGGGATCGCCGGCGCCCTGCTCGCCTACTACTTCCGCAACGTCAGCATCGAGGACTTCAACCTGCAACTGTCGGTCGAGTACCTGGCCATGATCATCGTGGGCGGTCTCGGATCAGTGCAGGGCACGGTGTACGGCGCCGCCTTCGTGACGGCGACGCCGTTCGTGGTGGGCGAGGCCGTCGACCGGTTGGGGCTCACGAAGTCGCTGGGCGCCAACCTGCGGGGCATCGAGCTGGGTGTGTTCGCCCTGGCCATGATGGCGTTCCTGCTCTTCGAGTCGGACGGCCTGGCCGGCGTGTGGAAGCGGCTGAAGGCGTACTTCGTGCGCTGGCCGTACCGGTACACGAGCCTGTCGCGGGGATCGCGCTGATGCTCGAACTGCGGCAGGTGGAGGTCGTCTACAACAAGCTGGCCACGGCCGTCTCCGGCGTGTCGTTGTCGGTGGAGCAGGGCGCCATCACCACGCTGCTGGGTACCAACGGGGCGGGCAAGACGACAACGCTCAAGACCATCTCGGGGTTCCTGCGTTCCGAGAACGCCGACATCACCGAGGGCGAGATCCTCTTCGAGGGCAGGGACATCCGGGGCCTGGCGCCCCACGAGGTGAGCAAGCTGGGCATCGCCCTGGTGCCCGAGCGGGACAAGGTGTTCGACACGCTCACGGTCGACGAGAACCTGCGGGCTGCGTCAGTCACCAGCGCGGGGGTGACCGAGGCCTACGAGCTGTTCGAGCGCCTCAACCAGGTGCGCACCCGCCTGGCCGGGTACCTGTCCGGCGGCGAGAAGCAGCTGCTGGCCATGGCCATGGCCCTGAGCACGAAGCCCCGGCTGCTGCTGGTGGACGAGCTGTCGTTGGGCCTGGCGCCCATCATCGTCTCCCGCTTGCTGGCCGACCTCCAGCGGGTCCAGAAGGACCTGGGCCTGACCGTGCTGCTGGTCGAGCAGAACGCGGCCGCCGCCCTGCGGGTGGCGAACTACGGGTACGTGATCGAGGACGGGCGCATCGTGTTCGACGGCGACGCCGACCGCCTCCTGAACCACGGCGACATCATGGAGTTCTACCTGGGCGCCGAGGACGACGAGGGCGAGCGACGGTCGTACCGGGACGTGCGCCAGTACCGGAGGAAGCGCCGGTGGTGGGGATGACGGTGGTGGGGATGACGGCGCCGGCGGGCGGGCCGATCTTGGAGGTGCGGGACGTCAGCATCCGCTTCGGCGGGGTGGCGGCCGTGTCGGACACGAGCTTCACCGTGGGCGACGACGAGTTGGTCGCCCTGGTGGGCCCCAACGGTGCCGGCAAGACGGCGCTGCTCAACGCCATCTGCGGCATCTACCGGCCGTTGTCGGGAACGATCCTGCTCGACGGTCGCGAGATCCAGGGCAAGCACGTGCACCGCATCGCGGCGATGGGCGTGGGACGGTCGTTCCAGCACGCCGAGGTGCTGGAGGAGCTCACGGTCGTCGAGAACCTCCTTGCTGCCCGCCACCTCGCGCTGGGCAGCAACGTGCTGGCCATGGGGCTGTACTTCGGGCCCTACAAGCGGCGGGAGATCGCGGCCCGGCAGGCGATCGAGGAGGTCATCGACTTCTTCGAGATCGAACGCTACCGGCACCAGCACGTCGGGTCGCTGGCGTTCGGCGTGCAGAAGATGGTGGGCGTGGCCCGCGCCGTGTGCATGGAGCCGCGGGTGTTGCTGCTGGACGAGCCCTCGTCGGGGCTCACCCGGCAGGAGAAGGAGGACTTCGCCCGCTTCCTGCTCCGGCTCCGGTACGACCGCAAGCTGCCCGTGCTGTGGGTCGAGCACGACATGCAGATGGTCACCGACCTGGCGGACCGCCTGATCGTCCTCGACTACGGCCGCAAGATCGCCGACGGCGTGCCCAACGAGGTCATGCGCCTCCCCGAGGTGGCCGCCGCCTACCTGGGCGTGGAGACCGAGGAGCTGGCCGACGGCGTTTGACCGCGCTTCGTACGGTATTTCGGACGAAGCGCGGCCAAAACTCGTGCGGTTAGCGGCGGGCGAGGATGCCGGTGGTGTCGAACGACAGCATCGGCTCGCCGGCTTCGTCCCGCAGCATGAACGCCCAGTTGACGATGCCGTGCCCCTTGGAGCTGACCCGATGTTCGCCGATGGTGACGGTGGCGCGCACGGTGTCGCCCGGGCGCAGGGGCTTGTACCAGCGCACGCGCTCCATGGCGATGCCGCCCCGCCCGTCCTCGCCCTGCAACCCCATGTCGAGCCACAGCTGCCACGCCACCGCCAGCGTCATGAACCCCGATGCGATGAGCCCGCCGAACGGGCTGGCGGCCGCCGCCGCCGGGTCGGTGTGCATGGGCTGGTTGTCGTAGCGCCGGGCGAACTCGATCATCTCGTCCTGTGACACCGTGCGGGTGCCGGACACGAACTCCTGCCCCTCCTTGAAGTCCTCGAACTTCATGCCCGGCCTCCCGTGAACAACGACGATGACAGTGCGTTCAGCAAGCTCTCGGTGGTGCCGCCCGCGATGGTCCAGCCTCGCAGCTGGCGGTACCACAGCTCGGCTGGGTGCTCCCGGTCCCGCACCATGCCCCGCCACCCCTGCAACTGCACGGCCTGCTCGGCCAGCTGCACGGCCGTGCGGGACGCCAGCAGCTTGGCCGCGGCGGCCTCGCGGGCGGGCGGGAACCGGTGCTCGTCCCGGTCGGCCAACCGGGCGGCCCGGTAGGTCAACAGCCGGGCCTGCTCCAGTGCCAGCGCCAGCTCGGTGACGCGCCAGCGCAGCCCTTGGAAGTCGGCCAGCGGCTGGCCGAACTGGTGCCGCGACTCCAGGTGGGCGACGACGTGGTCGAGCACGGCCTGCCCGGCACCCACGCACATGGCGGCGATGCCCAGACGCATGGTGTTGTAGCTCTGCATGGCGGGCTTGAAGCCCTCGACCACCACGCAGTCGGCCGGCACCACGCAGCGGTCGAAGCGCACCACCGCCTCGGGGATGGCGTTGCCGCCGATCTTGTGCCACGACCGCTCGACGGTCACCCCGGGTGTAGCCCCGTCGACCAGCACGTACCCCAGGCCCGACAGGCCCGGGCCCGGCCCGCCGGCGAACCGGCCCAGCACCAGGTGGGCACCTGCCAGACCGCCCGCGGTCACGAAGCACTTGGTGCCCTCGACCACGACGGTGTCGCCGTCCCGTTCGAACGACGTGGCGACGTCAGCCAACGACGAGCCTGCGTCCTCCTCGGTGATGGCGATGGTGACGAGCGTCGTGCCCGCCAGCACGCCCGGCAGCAACCGCTTTCGCAACGACTTCGAACCGAGCCGGCTGATGGCGTAGGGCGGGCCGTTCAGCGCGATCTGGGCCACCTCGGCGAGCGTGAGCGAGCGGTAAGCGAGCTGTTCCTGGACGACCACCGACGTCAGCCGGTCGGCGCCCTGGCCACCGTCCTCCTTGGGGAGGGTCAGGCCCAACATGCCGGACGCGGCCAAGGCCTCGACCGACTCGGCCGGGTACCGGGCCTCCTCGTCCCACCCGTACTCGTCCACGGGCAGCCCGTCCGCCACCGTGCGGGCCCAGTCCCGGGCGGCCACGTGGGCGGGCGTGAGGTCGAGGTCGGCGGCGTCCATCACGCCAGCCCGAACAGGCGAGCGGCGTTGCCCCACATGACGGCCTCGATGGTGGCGGCCTCGTACGGGAGCTCGGCCATCTGGGCGATGAGCCGGGAGGGCGGCGGGGACGACGGCCAGTCGGTGCCCCACACCACCTTGTCCCGCACCCGGTCCAACTCGGGGAACCACTCGGGCAACCGCTTGGGAGGCAGCCCCGACAGCTCCATCCACACGTTCTGCCGCATGCGCACGAGGGAGTACACCTGGCTGGTCCAGAACCCCCGGCCGGCGTGGGCGCAGATCAGCAGGAGGTCGGGGAAGTCGGCCGCCACCTCGTCGACCAGCAGCGGGTCGCAGAACCGCATCTTGGCGCCGGGAAACACCGACGACCCGACGTGCACGAGCACCGGCACGCGCAGGCGCTCGGCCACCTCGTACAGCGGGTAGAGGGCCCGGTCGTTGGGCGGCAGTTGGTACGTGGCCGGGTGGACCTTCAGCCCGCGTGCCCCGGCGGCGATGGCGGCCTCGAACCGGGCCCGGGCTCCCGGCTCGGCCCGAGGGTCGTACTGCACGAAGGGCAACAGCATCCCGTCCGACGCGGCCGTGTAGGAGAGCGTCTGCTCCTCCACGGCCCGCCGCCCGGGCGGGATGGCGATGGCGTGGGTGACGCCCTGGCCCTTGAGGTAGGCGGCCACGCGTGCCCCGTCGACGTCGTGCGACAGCAGCTCCATGGTCTTGGGGTCGCTCAGCTCGCTCGCCAGGTGCAAGCCCTCGGGGATCCATTCGCTCGTGGCGCCCACGTGGACGTGGAAGTCGAAGACACGCTCGATATCGGCCATGGACCCGGGATATTATCGACTGATCAATCGAGAGTTGGCCTGGGGTTGGCGCAAGCCTGGGGCATGACGACGCGGAGGGGAAAGGCCATGACGACGTTCACCGTGCGGGCCCCGCACGACCAATCCGTAGTGGGCCGGGTGGAGCTGGACGACGAACGGTCGGTCGACCGCAAGGTCGCCGCCGCCCAGAAGGCCATGGCCGACTGGTCCGGCCGCAACGCCATGGAGCGGGCCGAGGTCCTCCTGCGCATCGCCTCCGCCACTCGCGACGACATGAGCCGCCTGGCCCATGCCCTCTCCGTGGAGCAGGGCAAGACGATCAAGGAGGCCTTCCTCGAACTCGACCGTTACGTCGGCCCCTTCGTGCAGTACGCGGGCCTGGCCACGTCGGTCGGCGGGCGCCGGGTGTCGCTGGGCGGCGGCGTCGAAGGCGTGGTGGAGCGGGAACCGGTGGGCGTGGCCGTGGGCGTGGTGCCGTGGAACTTCCCGGCCTCGCTCTTTGCCAGCAAGGCGGCCGCCGCCCTGGCCGCCGGGTGTGGCTTCCTCATCAAGCCGGCCGAGAGCACCAGCATCATCACCATCGAGCTGGCCAAGCTGGCCCAGCAGTTCCTGCCCGAGGGCTTGGTGGACGTGGTGGTCGGCGGTGCCGACGTGGGCCGCTACCTCGTCACCCACCCGGGCGTGGCCCGCGTCGCCTTCACCGGTTCCACCGGCGTGGGCAAGGACATCGCCGCCCACGCGGGGGCCGCGCTGAAGCGCCTCAGCCTGGAGCTGGGCGGCTGCGACCCCTTCGTGGTGCTGGAGGACGCCAACCTGCGCTCGGCCACCCGCTCGCTCATGGGCACCCGCTTCTACAACGCCGGCCAGGTGTGCGTGGCGCCCAAGCGGCTGATCGTCCACCGGGCCGTGGCCGACGAGATGATCGACGCCGTGTCCGAGCGCATGGCCCGCATCGTCGTCGGCCCTGGGCGCGACCAGCACAGCACCATGGGCCCCCTGCACACCGAGTCGGGCCGGACGAATCTCGAAGCGCAGGTGGCCGACGCCGTGGACAAGGGCGCCGAGTTGGTGGGCGGCGGTCGGCCCGACGAGCCGGGCACGGCCAGCGGCTGGTTCGTCAACCCGGCGCTGGTGATCGACCCGCCGGCCCATGCCCGGGTGCGCACCGAGGAGACGTTCGGCCCTGTGCTCACCGTGGTGCGGGTGGACGACGACGACGAAGCGGTGGCCGTGGCCAACGAGACGCCGTTCGGGCTGGGCGCATCGGTGTGGAGCGCGGACCTGGGCCGGGCTCGGGCGCTCGCCCGGCGCATCCCTGCCGGGTACACGTGGCTCAACGCGCTGGGCCGGGTGTACGACGAGCTGCCCTTCGGCGGCGTGCGGGACTCGGGCTTCGGCCGGGAGCACGGCGTGGAAGCGCTCGACTCCTTCCTCGAAGACCGCACCTACGTGATCGGCTGATGGACTTCAGCTTCGCCGAGGTGCTCGGCGCCCTCGCCGTTCCCTTCGCCGCCAAGGAAGCCGTCGTCGACGGCGAGCGCCGGTTCACGTGGGCCCAGTTCGACGCCCGCACGCGCGGGTTCGCCGCCTTCCTCGCCAGGCTGGGGCTGCACCCCCGCGCCGAGCGGGCCGACCTGGCCAACCACGAGTCGGGTCAGCACCACCTGGCCATCTACCTCCACAACTCGGCCGAGTTCCTGGAGGCACTGGTCGGTGCCACCCGCGCCCGCCTGGCCCCGTTCAACGTCAACTACCGGTACCAGGCCGCCGAGCTGACCTACCTCCTCGATGACGCGTCGCCCTCCGTGGTCGTCTACGAGGGCGCCTTCGCCCCCGTGCTGGCCGAGGTGCTGCCCCGGTTGCGGCGCCGCCCGGTGCTCGTGCAGGTCGACCGGGGCCACGGCGACCTGCTGCCCGATGCCATCCCCTATGAGGCGGCGGTGGCCGCGCACAGCGCCCTGCCCGAGGCCAACGGCGACGACCTCTACATCCTCTACACGGGAGGCACGACGGGCATGCCCAAGGGCGTGCTCTGGCGGCAGGCCGACATCTTCGTCACCGCCCTCGGGGGCCGGAACTTCCGGGGCGGCGGGGCTGAGTGGTCAAGCGTCGAGGACCTGGTGGAGGCCGCCATCAAGCGCCCCGGCCCTCGCCTCCTGCCCGCCCCGCCGTTCATGCACGGCACGGGCCAGTGGACCGCCCTCCAGGCCCTCGTCGCCGGAGGCACGGCCATCATCCAACCGGGCGCCACCCGCTTCGACCCCCACACCGTGCTCGACACCATCGAGCGGGAGCGGGTCGAAGTGCTGGTGATCGTGGGCGACGCCTTCGCCCGTCCCCTGGTGGAGGCCCTCGACGGGAGTGACCGGCACCGGGACCTGTCGTCGCTCGTCGCCATCGTCTCCAGCGGCGCCGCCGTCACCAGCACGACCAGGGAGGCCATCGCCCGCCTCCTCCCGCACGTGAAGCTGAAGGACGTGGTCGGGTCGTCCGAGAGCGGGCCCCAGGCCGACGCCCAGGAGGGCCGGGTGTTCGTGCCCCGGCCGGGCACGCTGGTGGTGTCGACCGATCGCGCTCGGGTCCTGTCGCCGACCGGCGAAGCCGGCGAGGAAGGGTGGCTGGCGTCGTCCGGCCGCGTACCCCTCGGGTACCTGGGCGACCCGGCCAAGACGGCCGACACCTTCCCCGTCATCGACGGCGTGCGCTTCTCCATCCCCGGCGACCGGGCGCGCTACGTGGACGACGGTGCCATCGAGGTGCTGGGCCGGGACTCCATGACCATCAACACCGGGGGCGAGAAGGTGTTCGCCGAAGAGGTCGAGTCCGTGCTGTGCGACCACCCAGCGGTGGCCGACGCCCTGGTGGTGGGCAGGCCCAGCGAGCGTTGGGGTTCCGAGGTCGTGGCCGTGGTACAGCTCACCAGCGCCACGACCGACACCGAGTTGCTGGCCCACTGCACCGACCACCTGGCCCGCTACAAGGCGCCCAAGCAGATCGTGTTCGTCGACGCCGTGCGCCGCTCGCCGGCGGGCAAGCCCGACTACGCCTGGGCGTCCGAGGTGGCCAGGGCCTGATCGGCCATCCGGTTGGCCACGGCGGCCACGACCTCGTTCTTGGGCATGGCCGGGGCGAAGAGGAAGCCCTGTCCCAACGTGCAGCCGTGGGCCTGGAGCACGCGCAGCTGGTGGGGCCGCTCGATGCCCTCGGCCACCGTCGTGATGCCGAGGGCCCGGGCCAGGTCGATGATGGCCTTCACCAGTTGCAGGCCGGCCTCGTCGTCGATCGCGTCCACGAAGCTGCGGTCGATCTTGATCTCGTCGAGCGGGAAGTCGCGCACGTAGGACAGCGCCGAGTACCCGGTGCCGAAGTCATCCAGGGCCACGCGCACGCCCAGGGCCTTGAGGGCGGTCAACTGGGTGATGGCCTTGTCCCGCCCCCGCAGCGCGCTCTCGGTGATCTCGAGGGTGAGCAGGTGGGCCGGCAGCCCGCTGGTCTCGAGGGCAGCGCGCACCTCGCCCACCAGGTCGCCGTCGAACTGGCGGACCGATACGTTGACGCTCACTGCGTAGTCCCTGCGCAACGTGAGTCGCCACGCGGCGGCTTGGCGGCAGGCGTCGGTCAGCACGAATCGGCCGATCTCGGCGATGAGCCCGCTCTCCTCGGCTACGGGGATGAAGCGGGCCGGGGGGATGGCGCCGGCCGTGGGGTGGTTCCACCGGGCCAGGGCCTCGAAACCCACGATCTCTCGGTTGTGGATGGAGACGATGGGTTGGTAGTGGACGTCCAAGTCGCCTTGGCGCACGGCCTGGATGAGATCGTTGCGCAGGGCGACCCGCTGCTGCAGGCGCTCTTGCATGACAGGGACGAACAGCTCGATGCGGCCCTTGCCCGCTCCTTTGGCCTGGTACATCGCGATGTCGGCGGCCCGCAGCAGCTCGTGAACAGAGTGGGGCTCGTCGCCCGGGCCGACGACGGCCACGCCCACGCTCGTGGTGACCATGAGATGGAACCCGTGCAGGACGAAGGGCCGCTCGAAGGCCGCCAGGATGCGCTGGGCGGCGTCGAGGGCGCCCTCGGGGCCGCTCACGTCGTCCAGCAGCACGGCGAACTCGTCACCGCCGAGGCGGGCAGGCACGTCCCGCGGGCGCAAGGCCGTCCGCAGCCGGTGGGAGACGGCGCGGAGCAGGTCGTCGCCGACGTTGTGGCCGAGCGTGTCGTTCACGTTCTTGAAGTCGTCCAGGTCGATGAACACCAGCGCCGCCCTCGTGTCGGGGTTCAGGCAGGTTCGCTCCACGTACTGCACGAACTCGTCGCGGTTGACCAGACCGGTGAGGGCGTCGTGGCTGGCCCGGTGGATGAGCAACTGCTCGAGCAGCTTGTGTTCGGTCACGTCCCGGAGGGTGACGAGCACTGCCCCTTCGGGCCCCCCGGCATAGGACGGGTTGGCGATGGCCTCGATCGTGCGCCGGCGGCCGTGGGTGTCGGTGCTGCGCCACTCGGCGTGCTCCAGGTCGTTGGCCGTCCGGGCGTCATCGACCACGGACGCCGCTCCCCGCGCGCTGGACACTCCGAGGCTCCCCAGCCGACGACCGACGAGATCGTTCTCGTTCAGGCCCACCAGGGCCGCCGCCGACGGCGAGGCGAAGGTGACGCGGTTGTCGGGCCCGGTGACCATGATGCCGTCGGCCGCGTTCTGGACCAGGGCCCGGAACCGCAACTCGCTCTCGGCCATGACCGTGGCCCGCTCGTGCGAGGCCACGGCGTGCAGGCGGTGCCGGTTGGCCCGCAGGACGATGAAGGTGATCAGGCCCCCGGCACTCATCATGGCCAGGAGGGAGCCGACCCGCAGCCACCACACCGCCCGTTCGGCGGAGCGGGTCGCCTGGTTGCTGGTCTCCTTGAGGACGTCATGGAGCTGGTCGAAGGCGGGGTCCACCCGCTCCTCGTCGACCTTGATGGCAGCGCCGAGGTCACCCTGGCGCAGGAGCTTGAACTCCTCGGTCACCCCGTCCCGGTATTCACGGAAGGGCGCGGCGGCGTTTTCGTACCAGCGCGACCGGGTCGAGACCTGGGCGAGGAGGTCGTCGGCGCGGGCCAGATCGGACGTCATCTTCATCTCGATCTCAGGGGTGACGGTCCCCACGGCCCGAGCCCGCCACTCGTCGGCGTCTATGGCCTCGGCCACGGCCTGCAGCCTGGCGGCGCGCAGGGCGGCCTTGTGGTGCTCCTCAGCCGTGCTGGTCAGGCCCAGCACCGACCAACCGGCGACAGCCACAACGGCCACGACCAGCACTGGAGCTACCCACAAGCCGTGTCGCCCGCTTCTCCGCCAGTCTCCACGCATACCGGTCCCAGTCGCTGGTCTCCCAGGAATTTCATCGTCGTGCCTGACAGTCGACTTGACGACCAAAATTCGCACTTTGGACACTTTGGTGTGCAGCGGTCGGTAGCGCCCCGGTCGTCGTGTGCGGGGGAATGCCGTCGTACACTTTTCCGAGTATGCGCAGGACAGGAGGCGTCCGCGGCGCGACAGGTCTTTTCCCCGGAGATCACGTCCGCCGGACGTACGCCGAAGACGACGAGCACTGCCAGGCGCTGGACGCCTCCTTCGCCGACGGGATCACTGCCGGCGAGAAGCTGCTGTCCTTGGGGCCCGCCGGCGCCGTGGCCGGGGAGGTCGATGTCACCCAGAGCGAGCTGGTGGAGACGCTTCGACGCGCATTGTTGGAGGCGTCACCGACGTTCCGGAACGTGTGGTCGCTCCTCGGGCATGGCGACCGGGCATTGGTGGCGTCGAGCTGATGCATACGACGACGGGATTTCGTCACGAGGCGTTGCTCTACGCCGGGATGGACGGGTTCCTGGACGCCACGCTGCCCTTCATCGAGGAAGCCGTGGCCGCGGGCGAGCCCACCCTCGTCGTGGTGAACGAGGAGAAGATCGAACTGCTGCGCTCCCACCTCGGCCGCGACAGCGGCGCCGTGTGCTTCCTCGACATGGCCTGGGTGGGCCGCAACCCGGCGTGCATCATCCCCGCCTGGGGCGACTTCCTGGCCGAGCACGCGACCAGTGGCCGTCACATGCGGGGCATCGGCGAGCCCGTGTGGGCGGGTCGCGACGAGGCCGAGCTGGCCGAGTGCCAGCGACACGAGTCGTTGTTGAACGTGGCTTTCGGGGAGGGCCCAGCCTGGTGGTTGCTGTGCCCGTACGATGTCGACACCCTCCCTGCCGATGTCGTCCGCGCCGCCGAGCGCTCCCATCCGTTCGTGGTCGAGGGCGAGCAGCGACGGGCCAGCGCCGCCCACGCGGCGACGAAGGCCGACGATCCCTTTGCCGGGACCCTGCCCGAGCCGGTCGTCCCGGTGGCGGAGCGGCCGTTCGCCAGGGGCCCGCTCAACGCGTTGCGCCGCTTCGTGGTCGACCAGGCCGTGGCCGCCGGCCTCGACCGGGTCCGCACCGACGACCTGGTGCTGGCCGTCACCGAGGCGGCGTCCAACAGCCTGCGCCACGGCGGTGGGCAGGGCACCCTGCGGGTGTGGTGGGACGACCGCGCCCTGGTCTGCGAGATCCGCGACCACGGTCGCATCACCCACCCGCTCGCCGGCCGGGAGCGGCCATCCGATGAGCGGGTCGGGGGGCGGGGCCTGTGGCTTGTCAACCATTTGTGCGATTTGGTCCAGGTTCGTTCCTCGGCATTGGGGACGATCTTGCGCTTGCACATGCGGCTTTGATCGGTACCCTCACTTTCCAACGGGGAGGTACCGGGGTGGACGGAGCGAGGGACCAGCTGGCGACCGCGATTCGGGCCGCCGCGGGTGAGGCGGAGGCGTGGGAGCGGGCTGAGCTGCATCTCCTGGAGCAGGGCCTCCGGGAGCGCTTGGCCATCCTGCAGGTCGAACCCACGCCGGAGGTGGCCGCCGCGCTGATGGCGGTGGCGTGCTACTTCGGCGAACACACCCCCGAGTGGGGCGGCGACACCCGCACCACGCTGTGCGAGATCGCCCGGTTGGGCCTACGCCTCCTGGAGGGCGACGACCCCACCTGAGCCGTTTGGCCAACGCGCCGGTGGTTGGGGCGGGGCTACTGCTGGCGGACGGCCTCGGCTGCCAGCTCGATCTTGACCTGCTTGCCCACCAGCCAGCCGCCCGCCTCCAGGGCCTGGTTCCACGTGAGGCCCCAGTCCTCGCGGTTGACCTCGGTCTCGGCCGAGAACGCGATGCGGACGTTGTCCCATGGGTCGGTGGTCCCGCCCTCGAACACCACCTCGAGGGTGACGGCCCGGGTCGTCCCCCTGATGGTGAGCTCGCCTTCGAGGAGCCAGTCGTCCTTGTCCCGGGTGAGCTGGCGGGACCGGAAGTCGATGGTCGGGTGGTGCTCGACGTCGAGGAAGTCGGCGCTGCGCAGATGGGCGTCGCGATCGGCGTTGCCGGTGTCGATGGACGAGGCGTCGATGGTCACCCGGGTGGACGACTCGAACGGATCCTCACCGATCTCGATGACGCCCTGGAACTCGGTGAACCGCCCGCGCACCTTGGCCAGGCCCAGGTGGCGGACGACGAACTCGACGGCGGAGTGGGCCGGATCGATCACGTAGGTCCCGGCTTCGGGAACGGTCAGACCGCCGATGGTACGGACGGCGACTGCGGTGGCCATGAGCTGCCTCCTCTGCTCGCTTCCCCCGGCTCCATCCCTACCCGGGGCGGTTCGGAGGCCACACGCGCGGCTGGTACCGTCGCTCGGGATGGTGCTCCTGGTGTTCGGGGAAGGCGTTGCCATCGCCCTCCTCGCCGTGCTGGTGGCGGGGCTGCTTCGCAGCCACGCCCAGATCCTTGCCCAACTGCATACGTTGACCGCGGCGCCCTCGCCGGGGTCCACCCCTGTGGCGAGCCCGGCCGCCATCTCGCCGCGCGCGGTGGTGGACGGCGGCACCGTGGTGGACCTGGTCGGCGTCACCCCGGCCGACGAGACGCTGAACATCGCCGTGCGCACGCCTCGCGTCGACACCCTGCTCGCCTTCCTGAGCACCGGCTGCACCACCTGCTCGGCGTTGTGGACCGGCCTCCAAGAGGGCGAGGGGCCGGAGCTGCCGGACCGCACCCGGCTGGTGGTCGTCACCCTCGGCCCGGGTGACGAGAGCCCGGCCCGCTTGCGCCGGCTGCAGCCCGACGGCGTGCCCGTCGTGATGTCGAGCGAGGCCTGGCAGGACTACAAGGTCCCGGGCTCGCCCTACTTCATCTGGGTGGACGGGACGAACGGCCGGGTGCGGGGCGAGGGTTCGGCCCGCAGCTGGCCCGAGGTGGTCTCGCTCATCGGCGACGCCACCGCTGATGCCGCCGGCGACACGGACGGTCGCACGCGAGAAGCGCGGGTCGACGCCGAGCTGGCCGCCGCCGGCATCTTCCCCGGCGACCCTCGACTGCACCCCCAGCCGTCCCTGCAGCACCAAACAACCCCTCAGCACCAAACAACCCCTCAGCACCAACCAACAGAGTGACGGTCGCCCTTGGCATCGTCGCCGCCCTCGTCGCGGCGATCCGTTCGGCCTGGTCGCCCTGAGGAGAGTCGATGCTGGCCAGCATCCACCCGCTCGGTGAGCGGGCACGAGACAACCGGTGGAGTGTCACGGTGGCGGCCTTCGTCGCCGGGTCGGTCGCGGGCGGGGTGGTGCTGGGCGCCGCCCTGGGCGCGCTGGGCCAGGTGGCCGGCGTGGGCGGCCGCACCGCGTTGGTCGCCGCCGCGGCCGTCACCGCCGTGGCCGCGGCCGCCGACCTGGCCCGCCGGGACCGGCTTTGGCCGACCGTCCGGCGCCAGGTCGACGACGAGTGGATGACCGAGTACCGGGGCTGGATCTACGGCGTGGGCTTCGGGTTCCAGCTCGGCCTCGGCCTGGTGACCATCGTGACCTCGGCGGCCGTGCACGCCGTGGTGGTGCTGGCCTTCCTCACCGGTTCGACGGTCCCCGGTGCCGTGGTGGGCGCGGTGTTCGGGTTGGCCCGGGCGTTGCCGGTGCTGGCCCTTCGTGGCATCGACGGACCCGACCGCCTCTGGCAGTTCCACCGCCGGTTCCAGGCCCTCGCCGTGCCCGTGCGCCGCTGGGGCGCGGGCGTGCTGTTGGCCGCCGCGGCCGTGGGCATGGCGGTGGGGAGATGACGACGATCGCCCGGTGGGGCCTGGCCGCCAAGCTGCCGTTGGGGTGGGAGGCCCGCATCTTCAAGCGAGCGCCGGAAGCGGCCGCCGAGTCCACCAACCCCGTCCTGCACGCGGCCAGCTTCGCCCTGCCCGCCGACCGGGGCGACTTCGGCAGCGGGGCCGTCGACCTCATGGGCCCGGACGACGTGTTCGTGACGGTGATCGAGTACGACCGCTCTGCCGCCGGCACCGCCCTCTTCGCCCGCCAGGGCTTGCCCCGGTCGGTCGACCGCAGCCAGTTCAGCCCCACCACCTTGCAGCGCATGATCCCGGGCCAGGCAGGCGCGCAGCTCTTCTTCTCCGACCGGGGCCGGGCCTTCTGCCTCTACGTGGTGCTCGGCTCGTGGGCTCGGGCCGACGCCCTGATCCCCAAGGCCAACGCCCTCATCGCCGGCCTCATGATCGAGTGATCGAGCATCCAATGAACATTCCCTTCTGGTACGGGCCGTTCGCGGCGGCGGCGGCTCTCCTCGTGGCCGCCGGCGGGGCCAAGATCTGGCGCCCGGGCACCACCACCAAGGCGTTGCGCCAGGCCGGGCTGCCCGCTCGGGACACGGCCGTCCGGGTGGGCGCGGCAGTCGAGGTCGTCGTGGGCGTCGCCGCCCTGGCGGGCAACACCGCCGGCGCTGCCGCGGTGGCGATGTCGTACCTGTTGTTCGCCGCCTTCGTGGGCCTGGGCCTGCGCAAGGGGTCGCCCATCAGCACGTGCGGCTGTTTCGGCGAGCCCGACGCCGCCCCCACGGCCATCCACCTCGTGTTCAACCTGGCCGCCGCCCTGGTGGCGGCGTGGGCCGCGGTCGGGTCGGCGGTGGTGCCGCTCCGACGCGTGCTGGCCCACCAACCGCTGGCCGGGCTGCCCTTCCTCGTGATCACCGGCGTCACCGGCTACCTGGCCTACCTGGCCATGTCCGTGCTGCCCCGCCTGCGGGGGGTGCGGGCGTGAGCCAACGGCTGGTCGAGTACGTCGCTACTCGCATCGCCTCGCATCCCAGCAACCGCCGGGACTTCCTGGTGCGCACGGCGGTGGCCGGCTCGGCCCTGGCCACGCGGCCCTGGCGCTACCTGTCCCGCCCGGGCACCGCTTACGAGGTGGTCACTGCCGCGGCCACCAGCCCCAGCCGGGCCTGCCCGCCCGGCGCCCTGTGCAAGGCCGACGCGTACGCCGAGTTCTGCTGCACCATCAACCGGGGGGTGAACGCCTGCCCGGCCGGCACCATCGCCGGCGGGTGGTGGAAGGCGGACGGGTCCATCTACTGCAACGGCCCCCGCTACTACATCGACTGCGTGGGCACGTGCAGCCGGTGCACGGACGGTTGCAACACGCACTTCTGCCCGGACTGCGACACCGTCGCCGCGTGTGATTGCGCCCTGGGCAACTGCAACAACCGGCGGGTCGGGTGCCGCACCTTCCGCTACGGCCAGTGCAACCTCGACGTGGCCTGCGTGGGCCGGCTGTCCTGCCGGGTGGTGTCGTGCACGCCGGCGTGGCAGATGGACCCGTCGTGCACGACGTCCAGCGCCACCGACAACCGCACGGCCAACCACACCGCGCCCTGCCTCTCGGATTCCGGCAACCCGCCCGTGGTGAGCATCGGCGCCGCTCCCGACGGCCAGGGCTACTGGCTGGCGGCGGCCGACGGGGGCGTCTTCGCCTACGGCTCGGCCACCTTCGAGGGCTCGGCCGGCGGGCAGCAGTTGAACGAGGCCATCGTGGCCATGGCCGTCGACCGGGTGCACTCGGCCTACTGGCTGGTGGCCGGGGACGGCGGGATCTTCGCCTACGGGGCGCCCTACCAGGGGTCCCAGGGCGGCCAGCGTCTCAACCAGCCCATCGTGGGCATGGCCTCGACGCCCGACGGCCAGGGTTACTGGCTGGTGGCGGCCGACGGCGGCATCTTCGCCTTCGGCACGGCCCGCTTCTTCGGCTCCACCGGCAGCATGCGGCTGAACCAGCAGATCGTGGGTATGGCATCGACGCCCGACGGCCGGGGCTACTGGCTGGTGGCCCTGGACGGCGGCATCTTCGCCTTCGGTACGGCCGGGTTCTTCGGGTCCATGGGCGGCCAGCCGCTGAACCAGCAGATCGTGGGCATGGCGGCCACGCCCGACGGCCAGGGCTACTGGCTGGTGGCGTCGGACGGCGGCATCTTCGCCTTCGGGACTGCGGGCTTCTTCGGAAGCCGGCCCGATTCGCAGGGTTGACAGCGCCCCCCGAACGGGCCATTTGCCCGAGGCTGTCCCTCCACATGGCACACCGTGGGTTCATACTTCGGCCATGAAGCAACGTGCCCTGGTCCGGCCCAGGTCGTTCGTGTGCCTGGTCGTGGCGGTCCTGGCCCTGGTGGCGGCCGCGTGCAGCAGCGGTAGCAAGGGCGTCAGCAGCAGCGGCGGCTCGGGTGGCGCGGCGGGGCCGCCCAAGGCCGGGGGCCGGGTGATCATGGCCACCGAGGCGGAGATCGACGGGTTCGATCCCACCAAGAACCGCTTCGATGTCACCGGTCTCACCTACGCCGAGACGGTGTACGACCCGCTGGCCGCCTACGGCAAGGACGGCAAGGTGCACCCGTACCTGGCCCAGTCCATCGACCACAACGCCGAGTACACGGTGTGGACCATCAAGCTGCGCCCGGGCGTGCTGTTCCACGACGGGTCGCCCCTCACATCCGACGCGGTGAAGGCCAACCTCGACGGCCACCGGAAGTCACCGCTCACCAGCCCCGCCATCGCGTCCATCGCCTCGGTCGACAAGGTCGATGACCTCACGGTGAACGTCACCATGAAGGAGCCGTGGGTCGCCTTCCCCACCTACCTCACCGGGCAGATCGGGTACGTGGCCTCGCCCAAGACGCTGGCGGACCCCAACGGGTCGCGCAACCCCATTGGCACGGGCCCGTTCAAGTTCAAGGAGTGGGTGCCGGGCAACCACTTCGTGGCCGTCAAGAACCCGAACTACTGGCAGAAGGGCCTGCCCTACCTCGACGAGGTGGAGTACCGGCCCATCGTGGAGGTGCAGTCCCGAGCGTCGAGCCTGAAGGCGGGCACGGTCGACCTCATCCACACCACCGACCCCGACACCATCGTCGACCTGCGCAAGGCCAAGGGCGTCTCGGTCATCGACGACCTGAAGAGCCCGGGCGAGCACGAAGAGGGCTTCTTCATGCTCAACACCCTCAAGCCCCCGCTCGACGACGTGCGGGTGCGCCGGGCCCTGGCCGCTGCCACCGACCGGCGCAAGATCGTGAACACCGTGTACGCCGGGCTGCCCCCCGACTCCACCGGCCCGTTCGACGCCAACTCGCCGTACCACGCCGACACCGGCTACCCGGACTACGACCTGGCCAAGGCCAAGTCGCTGGTGGCCGAGTACGAGAAGGACAAAGGCAAGATCTCCTTCGAGTTGGGCACCACCAACTCGGCCAAGAACCTGCAGGTGGTCCAGCTCGTGCAGGACATGTGGAAGCAGGCGGGCATCACCACCACCATCAAGCAGGTGGAGCAGAGCTCGTTCATCCTCAACGCGCTGGTGGGCAACTACGGCGCCTACCTGTGGCGCCAGTTCGGCGAGCCCGACCCCGATGCCGACGTGATCTGGTGGAGCTCGCAGACCGCCCGGCCCTTGGGCGAGCTGTCGTTAAACTTCGCTCGCAACAAGGACCCCCAGATCGACGCTGCCCTCCGGCAGGGCCGCCAGTCGGCCGACCCGGCCCAGCGCAAGGCCGCCTACCAGGCCATCGCCAGGCGCTTCGCCGAGGACGTGCCCTACGTGTGGGTGAACACCGACGTGTGGGCGGTGGCCTCCAAGCCCGCCGTGCAGGGGGTCACCACGTGGACCCTGCCCGATGGCTCGGCGGGTATCGACTCGCTCCTGTCGGGCCGGTTCATGCTGTCGCACGTGTGGCTGAACAAGTGACGGTGCACGCCCCCCGGCGTTCTCTGGCAATCCAGCGCCATCGACGGCGCTCAGTTGCACCAGGACCAGCGGCAGGGGGAGCGCGCCCGGCGTGAGCGGTCGGTTCATCGGCAGGAAGGTGCTCCAGCTCGTTCCCGTGCTGTTCGCGGTGTCGGCCCTGTCCTTCCTGCTGCTGAACCTGTTGCCGGGCGACCCCACCGTCGCCATCCTCGGGCCCAGCGCCACCACCGAGGCCCGGGTCCGGCTGCGCCACGAGCTCCACCTCGACCGGCCCCTCGTCACCCGGTACGTCCATTGGGTGGGCCAGACCGCCACCGGCGACCTGGGCAAGTCGTACGTGAGCGGCCAGCCCACCACCGAGGCGCTGCGCCAGCGGCTGCCCGTGACGCTCGAGCTACTGGCGCTCAGCCAGTTGCTCGCCCTGGTGCTGGCCGTGCCCCTCGCCCTGCTGGCTGCCCGGCGGCCCGGTGCCCTGCTCGACCGGGTGTCCACCAGCGCCGCCTTCGGGTTCCTGGCCGTGCCCAACTTCATGCTGGGCGTGCTGCTCGTGTACCTCTTCGCCGTGCGCTTCCGGTTCTTCCCGGCCACGGGGTACACGGCCCTCACGGAGAACCCGGCGTCCAACCTGCGTTCCCTCGTCCTGCCCAGCTTCACGTTGGGTGTGGCCGAGCTGGCCGTCTACCTGCGCCTGTTGCGCAGCGACCTCATCGCCACGCTGGCGCAGGACTACATCGCCATGGCCAAGGCCAAGGGCCTGCCGGCCTGGCAGGTGCTCCTGCGCCACGCCTTGCGCCCTTCCACCTTCTCGCTGGTGACGGTGGCCGGGCTCAACCTGGGCCGGCTCGTGGGCGGTGCCTTCGTGGTCGAGTACCTGTTCTCGCTGCCGGGCATCGGCGCCCTCACCGTGGAGTCCATCTTCAAGCGGGACTACGTGGTGGTCCAGGGCACGGTGCTGCTCGTTGCCGTGGGCTACGTGCTCGCCAACTTCCTCGTCGACCTCCTCTACGGGATCCTCGATCCCCGCGTCCGCCATGTCCGAGCTGCTCACTGAAGCGGCCGCCGTCTCGGCCGGCGGGTCGGCCGAGGACGTGGCCGCCCGGCGGAAGCTGCCCGTGCTCTTCTGGGTGTCCCTCGGCTGGCTGGTGCTCGTCGCCGTGCTGGCGGTGGTGGCCGGGGTCCTGCCCCTGCCCCGGCCCACGGAGACGGGGGCGGGTCCGGCCCGCATGGGACCGAGCGCCCAGCACTGGCTGGGGACCGACAGCCTGGGCCGGGACATGCTCTCCCGCACGATCTACGGGGCGCGGGTGTCGCTGCTGGTCGGCTTCACGTCCATCGCCGCCGGCCTGCTGGTGGGCGGCACCATCGGGGTGCTGGCCGGGTACTACCGGGGTCGCTTCGAGACCGTCGCCATGGGGGCCATGGACGTGCTCCTCGCCTTTCCTTCGCTGGTGTTCGCCCTCGCTCTGGTGAGCTTCCTCGGGCCCCGGCTGAGCACGGTGATCCTGGCCATCGGCGTGCTGTCGGTGGCGCCCATCGCCCGTGTCGTGCGGGCCAGCACGCTCACGTTCGCCCAGCGGGAGTTCGTCCTCGCCGCTCGCACGGTCGGCGCCAAGAACCGGCGCATCATCGTGAGCGAGATCCTGCCCAACGTCGTACCCGCCGCCCTCTCCTTCGCCTTGGTCGCGGTGGCCGTGGCCATCGTGGCCGAGGGAGCGCTGTCGTTCCTCGGCTTGTCGGTGGCGGCCCCCACGGCCACGTGGGGCTCGATGATCAACGAGGGACGCACGCTGCTGCAGGAGGCGCCCCACATCAGCTTCGTGCCGTCGGCCGCCATGTTCCTCACCGTGCTGGCCCTGAACTTCGCGGGCGACGCCCTGCAGGCCCGCTTCGACGTGCGGGAGGGCCGGCTGTGACCCCCCTCCTTGAGGTGGTCGACCTCGTCACCCACTTCGTGACCGAGCGGGGCCTGGCCCGCGCCGTCGACGGCGTGTCGCTGACGGTGGAGCGGGGGCGCACGCTGGGCATCGTGGGCGAGTCGGGCTCGGGCAAGACGGTGCTGGCCCGGTCGATCATGGGCCTGCTGCCCCGGGCCGGCGTGCGCCGGGGCGGGAAGGTGCTGTTCGAGGGGCAGGACCTGCTGGGCCTGTCCGACCGCGACCTGCGCGACATCTGGGGCGCCGAGATCGCCATGGTGTTCCAGGACCCGATGACCTCGCTCAACCCGGTGGTGCGGATCGGGCGCCAGATCACCGAGTCCTTGCGCCACCACCTCCAGTTGGGCAAGGCCGCAGCCCGGGCCCGGGCCATCGACCTGCTGGCGTCGGTGGGCATTCCCGAGCCCGCCCGCCGGTTTGACCAGTACCCGCACGAACTGTCGGGCGGCATGCGCCAGCGGGTCACCATCGCCATCGCTCTCGCGTGCGGGCCCAAGCTGCTCCTGGCCGACGAGCCCACCACCGCGCTGGACGTCACCGTCCAATCGCAGATCCTCGACCTGCTCCAGGCCCAGCAACGGGAGCGGTCGATGGCCATGATCCTGGTCACCCATGACCTCGGCGTGGTGGCCGGCCGCACCGACGAGATCGCGGTGATGTACGCAGGCAAGGTCGTGGAGCGGGCGCCCACGCACACGCTGTTCACCGAGATGCGCATGCCGTACACGGAATCGCTGCTGGCGTCCATCCCCCGGATCGAGCAGCCCAGCCACACCCGGCTGCGGGCCATCACCGGGCGCCCGCCCGACCTCGTGCACCCGCCCACCGGATGCCGCTTCGCCGCCCGGTGCCCGTATGCCCAACCCCGGTGCGTGGAGGAGGAGCCGCCGCTGATGCCCGCGCCCACGCCCGGCCACCACTACGCCTGCTGGTACCCGGTCGGGGACCCGGCCGTGCGGGCCGGCTGATGGCGGGGAGCGGCACGGCCCACCTCCGGGCCGAGGGCGACGCCCTGCTGCGAGTCGAGCATCTGGTCGTGGAGTTCCCGGTGGGTCCCGCCCGCCGGGGCCGGGTCGTGCACGCCGTGTCCGACGTGAGCTTCGACGTGCTGCCGGGGGAGACGCTGGGACTGGTGGGCGAGTCGGGCTGCGGGAAATCGACCACCGGGCGGGCCATCATGCAGTTGCCCCGGCCCACAGCGGGGTCGGTGCGCTTCGACGGCGAGGAGCTCACGCACCTCAGCGGTGAGGTCCTGCGCCGAGTGCGGCCCCGGATGCAGATGATCTTCCAGGACCCCATCTCGTCGCTGAACCCCCGGCGCCCGGTGGGCGACATCGTGGCCGAGCCCTTGCGGGTGTGGGGTTCCGACGGCGGCGACGCCGGCCGGGAGGCCGCCGTGCGCCAGGTGCTCGACGACGTGGGCCTCGACTACGACAGCGCCGCCGGGCGCCGGCCCCACGAGTTCTCGGGCGGGCAGTGCCAACGCATCAGCATCGCCCGGGCCCTGGTCCTCAACCCCAAGCTGCTGATCTGCGACGAGCCCGTGTCCGCCCTCGACGTGTCCGTGCAGGCCCAGATCCTCAACCTGCTGGAGGACATGAAGGCCCGCTACGGGCTCACCGTGCTGTTCATCGCCCACGATCTGGCCGTGGTCAAGAACGTGAGCGACCGCATCGCCGTGATGTACCTGGGCAAGCTCTGCGAGGTCGCGCCCAGCGACGAGCTGTACCGGGCGCCCGCCCACCCGTACACGGCCGTGCTGTTGGCCTCCATCCCCGCGCCCGACCCCGACGTCCGGCCCGGCATGGCCGGCGGCGCCGCCCGTGCCGCCCTGTCGGGCGAGCTGCCCTCACCGGTCGACCCCCCGTCCGGCTGCCGCTTCCGCACCCGCTGCCCCCGGGCCGAGGAGCGCTGCGCGGCCGAAGAGCCGGTGCTGCGAGAGGTGGGCGACGACCACTGGGTCGCCTGTCACTTCCCCCTGGGCCACACCGCCCGGTTGGCGGCGTCCGGAATGCGGTGGGACCCGGGTGGTGTTGGTCCCCGTCGTGCCGACGATTGAGCTGACCAAGGACAACCTCGAAGGGACGCTGCAGAACAACGCCATCGTCTTCATCGACTTCTGGGCCGCCTGGTGCGGGCCGTGCCGCACGTTCGCCCCCATCTTCGAGGCGGCGGCCGAGCGCAACCCCGACATCGTGTTCGGCAAGGTGGATACCGAAGCGCAGCAGGAGCTGGCGGCGGCCTTCAACGTCATGTCCATCCCCACCCTCACGATCTTCAAGGAGGGCATCGGCGTGTTCTCCCAGCCCGGCGCCCTTCCCACGCAGGTGCTCGACGACCTGGTCGGCAAGGTGCGGGAGCTCGACATGGACGAGGTGCGCGCCGCCCTCCAGGATTGAGGCCTGGCAGTTGACAGCACGGCGCAAAAGGCGTGGACTCGGCGTGTGGACGACGATGGCCGGGCCGATTCGCTGCGCAACGTCAGAACCCGTCGGGAGGAGCTGCGCACGGCGATGATCGGGCTCGAGCAGGCGGTGACGGCACCGGGCGGAACCGATCCCGCGGCGTGGTCGCGGCGGGCCGGGGCGGCGGCCGACTCCCTGCAGGTCGCCTTCGACAAGCACGTCGAGGCCACCGAGCGGCCGGACGGCTTCCTCGACTCGGTGGTGGCCGACGCCCCCCGGTTGGCCCACGCCTGCGACCAGTTGCGGGACGAGCACATCGAGCTGGCCAAGCAACTGGCGGCACTGGGCGACGCCGCCCAGACGGCCAGTCGTGAGGCGGTGCTGGCCGACGCCATCGAGGTCCTGTCCGCGCTCACCCGGCACCGCCACCGCGGCGCCGATCTGGTGTATGAGGCCTACTCGGTCGACATCGCCGCCAGCGACTGAGCCGGCCGAGCAGGCGGGCAACCCGGGCAACCAGGAGCCGGCCGGCCCGGCGGACGGCATGGTGCCCCGCCTGGGCGCCATCGTGCCCCGGCTGGTGGTCGCCGGCGTCCTCCCCGTCGTTGGCTATGCCCTCCTTCGCCCCCACCTCCCGTCGGACGCGGCCGGCCTGGCCCTGATCACCGTCTTCCCCGTGGGCGAGATCGCCTTCGAGCGGGCCCGCCACGGGCGCTTCGATCCCATCGGCGTGATCGCCCTCGTCGGCATCGTCGCCGGCCTCGCGGGCGCGGTGCTCCTCCGGGGCGACGCCACGCTGCTGAAGGTCCGGGAGTCGCTCGTCACCGGGCTGTTCGGTGCCATCTGCCTGGCCTCGCTCGGGGCCCGGCGCCCCGTCATGTTCCTGCTGGCCCGGTCCTTTTCCACCGGCGGCGACCCGAAGAAGGCGGCCGAGTTCGACGCCATCTGGGACCTCGATGGCGTCCCTGCCCGCTTCCGTTTCATCACCGCCCTGTGGGGTGTCGCCCTCGTCGGCGAGGCCGTGGTCCGCACGGCGCTGGCCCTGGCCGCCCCCACCACCACCTTCCTGGTGGTGTCGCCCGTCCTCAACTGGGGCGTCATCGGCGGGTTGCTCTGGTACACCCGGGGCTTCGCCCGGCGCCAGAGCAGCCGATACGCCTGACTTCTCCAATCCGCGCGCGGTTGCTGCCCGTCTGTCACCCTCGTCGGGATGAATCAGCAGGAGGAGGTGTACCGGCTCACGGTCGAGACGTCGAGCGACGCCTTCGTGGGCGTCACCTCGGACGGCCTCATCACCGACTGGAACGGGGCCGCCGAGGGCATGTTCGGCTGGCGCCGGTCCGAGGTCATGGGCCGGGACATGGCCAGCTTGATCATCCCCAAGCGCTACCGCACCGCCCACAACCGGGGCGTGCGTCGGGTCACCGCCACCGGGCAGAGTTCGGTGCTGGCCCACGGCCGCCGGGAGCTGGTGGCCCTGCGCCGCAGCGGCGAGGAGTTCCCCATCGAGCTGTCGGTGTCGGCCGTGCCCGCCGGGGACGAGGTGTGCTTCAAGGCCTTCATCCGCGACATCAGCGAGCGTCGCCAGGCCGAGGCCCAGATGGCCAGGCAGGCCCTGACCGACGTCCTGACCGGCCTGCCCAACCGCACCCTGTTCATGGACCGCCTCAGCCGGGCCATGAGCCGCCTCGGCCGGGCCGACCAGCTCGTGGCCGTGCTGTTCATCGACCTCGACCGTTTCAAGCTGGTGAACGACAGCCTGGGCCACCGGGCCGGCGACCAGCTCCTGCTGGCCGTGGCCGCCCGCATCCGGGGTGCCGTGCGGCCCAGCGACACCGTGGCCCGGTTCGGGGGCGACGAGTTCGTGGTCCTGTGCGAGGAGCTGGACTCCGAGGCCGACGTGGTCCACATCGCCGAGCGCCTGTCCGAGGGCCTGGCCGCCCCCCTGGTGCTCGACGGCCGTCAGGTCTACCCGTCGGCCAGCGTGGGCATCGCTCTCACCTCCGACGGCGCCACCGGCAGCGAGGCCATGGTCAGGGACGCCGACGCCGCCATGTACCTGGCCAAGGACCGGGGCCGGTCCCGCTACGAGATCTTCGACGCCGAGATGCGCCAGCGGTCCCTGGCCCGGCTCGACCTCGAGGCCGACCTGCGCCGGGCCATCGAGCGGGACGAACTGGACGTCTGGTACCAGCCCGTGGTCTCCCTGGACGACGAGCGGGTGTCGGGTCTGGAGGCGCTGGTCCGCTGGGACCACCCCGCCCGGGGGCTCCTGCTGCCCGGCGAGTTCGTGGGCGTGGCCGAGGAGACGGGGCTCATCGCCGGCCTGGGCCGCCGGGTGCTGCAACGGGCGGCAGCCGACGTGGGCCGGTGGCGGGCGGCCGGGTGCCTGCCCGGCAGCGAGAACGGCGCCGACCCGTTCGTCCTGTCCGTCAACCTCTCGGGCCGGGAGCTGTGCCAGCCCGACCTGCTGGCCATGGTGCAAGACGCCCTGGCCGGCGCGGCCGAGGGCGGGCCCACGTTCTGCGTGGAGATCACCGAGTCGGTCCTGATGGAGGACACGCAGGCCGCCACCGGGGCGCTCGCCGCGCTGCGGGAGCTGGGGCTGGGCCTGGGTGTGGACGACTTCGGGACGGGCTATTCGTCCCTGCTCTACCTGCGCCGGTTCCCGGTCCAGCTGCTGAAGCTCGACCGGTTCTTCATCGCCGGGCTCACCACCAATCCGGAGGACGCCGCCATCGTCGAGGGGGTCGTCGGGCTGGCCCACTCGCTCGGGTTGTTGGCTGTGGCCGAGGGCGTGGAGACGGCCGAGCAGGTGGCCGCACTCAAGACCATGGGATGCGACCTGGCCCAGGGCTTCTACTGGTCGGCCCCCGTGCCCGCCGCCTCCGTGCCCGCGCTGCTGTCGGCCGGCGCTCCGGTGCCGGTCCCCTCCCGCTGTCGGGTGGTCCTGGTCGATGGCGACGGCCTGCTGCTGGCCGGGGCGCTGCCGTCGGCCGGGTCGTTCGAGGTGGTGGGCCAGGCCGCCGACGGCGCCCAGGGCGTGGCCCTGGCCGCCGCCCTCCAGCCCGACCTGGTGCTGGTCGACCTGGCCGGGGTCAACGCGCTGCCCCAGATCTCGGCGGCGGCGCCGTCGGCCCGGGTCGTGGTGGTCGACACCACCGCGCCGGCGGCCAGCCTCCACGCCCAGCTCCGAGCCCTCGCTTCCGCCTGAGGGGGCTTTGGCCGCGTTTTGTCGGCCCAGCGAGGCGGGCCAGCGCGGCCAGATGGCTGAGGACGCGCGTTGTGGAAGTTTGCGAGGGGCGGGGTCGGGCGAGGTGGGGTCGGGCGAGGTGGGTCAGGCGTTGACCGGCCGGGCGATCGTCACCCGGTCCCGACCATGACGCTTCGACTGGTACAGGGCGTCGTCGGCCGCTTTGAGCAGCTCGCTCGCGGTGGTGCCCGTCATCGGGTAGGTCGCCACACCCACGCTGGCCGTCACCGCCACCGGCGTGTCGCACGACGCCACCACCCGCCGCAACCGCTCGGCCGCCTCCACCGACTCCTGCTCGGTGCACCCGGGCAGGATCACGGCGAACTCCTCACCGCCGTAGCGGGCGGCCATGTCGAAGTCCCGGCAGTGCTCGTCCAGGGCCCCGGCCACCAGGCGCAGCACCTCGTCGCCGACCTGGTGCCCGTGGGTGTCGTTGAGCTGCTTGAAGTGGTCCAGGTCGATCATGGCCAGGGTGATCTGGGCGTTGTTGCGGGCGGCGCGGGACACCTCCCGCTCGATGCCGATGTCGAAGCTGCGGCGATTGGCGATGCCGGTGAGCCCGTCGGTGGTGGCCATCTTGCGCACCTGCTCGAGCAGCCAGGCGTTGCGCAGGGCCAGGGAGGCGTGGGAGGCGAAACGCTCGACCATCGACACCACCCGGCGCTCCACCCGCGAGCCGCGGCGCAGGGCCGTCTCGATCACCAGCACGCCCATGGCCCGGTGCTCGGCGGACAGGGGGGCGATGATCAGGTTGCGGGCGTCGGTCATGGCCTCCGCCAGCCAGCGGTCGGCGCCGGGGTCGAGCTCGGACACCAGCACCGTGCTCCGGGTCTCCCACGCGGCCAGCAGCACCGACCCCACCGGCGTGGGGCACACGCTCCCGATCCCCGCCTCCGACCCCCGCCGGGCGAACAGCAGCAGGTCGTCCTCGGGGGCGCCCAGGACCAGCATGCGCTCGAATCCGAAGGTCTCGTTCAGCCGGTCGAGCAAGGTGTCGGCCACGTCGAAGGAGTCGTCCGCCCCTTCCAGGTCGGCACCCAGCTGGGCCAGGGCCTCCAGGTCGAACCGGCGCCGGCGCAGCTCCCGTTCGTTCACGGCCGAGAAGGCCGAGATGACGACGGTGACCACCCAGAAGGCCAGCACGAAGGTGGTGAACCGGCGGTACTCGGTGCTGGGCAGCGCCGACAACGCTCGCACGGGCGGGCTCAGGATCTCGGCCTGCTGGGCGTAGAACACGCTGAGCAGCAGCAGCGAGTACCAAAGGGCGAGCTTCAGCCCGGTTCGGTACGACGCCAGCAGGGCCACCGACGCCAGGTGGAGCACGATCAGGAACCGCACCGGGCTCACCGATCCACCCGTGGCGTAGGTGGCCCACACCAGGAAGGTGGCGTCGACCATCAGCATGGTGGCGAACAGGAGGAGGCTGCGCTGGCGGGTCTGGCGCCACACCAGCTCGGCCAGCAGGGACAGCACCACGTAGCCGGCCATCCCCAGGGCGAGGAGGCCCGCGGTCAGGGGCCGGGGCTCGGGGTCGGCCACGGCGAAGATGGCCACCAGGGCCACGGTCACCAGGCGGAGGATCCGCATGTAGCGGACCCGGTCGCCCAGGGAGACCAGGTCGAAGACGGCGTGCGCCTGGCGCTCGTCGGTCACGGTGCTGGCCTCCGGGTCGGGGGCGGGTCGAAGCCCAAGTCGTTGGTGGGGTACACGGGTGCGTGGGCCAGCTTCGGGTCCCGCCGGTCGATCTGGTCCTGGATGGCCAGGAAGAAGATCATGAGCAGGACCAGCAGCAGGGGGAAGGCGGCCTTCTTGGACACCGTCCCGGCCACCTTGCCCGCCGTCTGGATGATCTGCTCGACCGGCGGCGGTGCCTCGGTGGTGGTGGGGGTGGCCGGTGCCACGGCCCCGGGGACGTCGGGCGTCCCGTTCGCCTTCGGCGCCCCGGGCTTGGCCTTGGAGGCCGACCGGCCCGAGCCGGTCGGAGCCGGCGCCGCGGGGGCGGGGATGATGATGGACGAGGGCGGCGGGACGGCCGGGATGGGGGCGAGCGGGATCACCTGCGAGGGCGACCCGCCGGTGTCCGTCGGTCGGGAGGAGCCCGGCGACCCGGTGGACCCCGAGGGCGACGAGGGCGCCGGCGCCGGCGCCGGCGGGGCCTGCCAGGTGAACGCGTACGTGGCCGGGGCGCTGGCATTGCCGGCCGCGTCGTAGGCCACCACGTTGAACGTGTAGGTGCCCGACGGGAGGCCGCTCAGGTCGAAGGCGGCGGGCGAGCCGCAGGCGACCGGGGCGACAGCCACGGTCGTGCCCTTGGTGATGCTGCAGCGCGTGCTGGCCGACCCGGGCGCCTTGAAGTTCCACGTGGCCGACGGGTTCGACGTGTTCTTGGCCGGCCCGCTGGTGATGGAGGGGACGGCAGGCGGGGTGGTGTCCCGCACGGTGCTACTGGTCACGGTCGGGCTGGCGTTGCCGGCTGCGTCCACGGCCCAGACGGTGAACGTATAGGTCCCGTCCGGCCGCCCGGTGAGGTCCTTGCTGAACGATCCCGAGCACGGTGCCGGCCCGCTGATCACGGTGGCGCCCTGGGCCAGGGTGCACCGGTTCGAGGCCCCGGCCGGGGTGGTGAACGTCCAGGTGGGCGCCTTGATGTTGCTGGTCGACGGCGGGGCGCTGGTGATGGACGGTGCGAGCGGCGGGGTCGTGTCGTAGGTGAACGAGCTGACCGCGGGGGCGCTGGTGTTGCCGGCGGCGTCGACGGCCACGACGGTCAGGGTGTAGGTGCCGTCCCCGTTGCGGCTCAGGTTGGGGCTGAACGACCCGCCGTTGCACGGGGCGGGACCGCTGATGACGGTGGCGCCGCGGGTCAGGGTGCACTGCAGGGTGCTGGCCCCGGCCGGGGTGGAGAAGCGCCAGGTGGGCGTGGCCCCGTTGGACGCAGCCGGCGGGGTGGCCGTGAAGCCGGGGGCGGCCGGGGGCGTGGTGTCGAGGGTGTAGGTGCTGGTGGCGGGGGCGCTGCTCAGGCCGGTGGTGCTGTCGAAGGCGACGATGCTCAGGGTGTAGGCGCCATCCCCCAGCCCGCCCAGCGCCGGCGAGAACGAGCCCGAGCAGGGCGTGGATGCGATCACCATCGTGCCGCCCTTGCTCACCGAGCAGGTGGTCGACGTGCCCGCCTTGGTGGTGAACGTCCATGCCGGTCGCGTGTTCCGGCCTGGCGAGGCGGGGGCTGAGGTGATGGTCGGGACCGGCGGGGCGGGGAGCCCGGCGTAAGTGTAGGTGCTGGTCGTGGCCGTGCTGGTGTTGCCCAAGGCGTCGGCCGTGGTGACGGAGAAGACGTACGTCCCCGCCGGCGAGGTGGTCAGGTCGTAGGTGGCCGAGCCCGTGCAGGCGGCCGGGCCGCTCACGGTCACGCTCCCCGAGGTGAGGGTGCAGGTGGACGTCGTACCCGTGGCCGTGAACGCCCAGGTGGGGCTGGCGTCGTTGGGTGAGGACGGCGACCCCGTGATCACGGGTGCCGGCGGTGGGGTGGTGTCAAGGGTATAGGTGCTCGTAGCCGGGGTGCTGGCCGTCCCGAAAGCGTCGACGGCCACGACCTGGAAGGTGTAGTTGCCGTCCGTGGTCAGGGAGAAGGTCGCCGGGCTGGTGCAGGCGGCCGGGCCGGACACGGTGGTCGACCCCCGCAGGAGGCTGCACCGAGCCGTCGTCCCCGCCGGCAGGGTGAACGACCATGTCGCCGAGTTGTTCCGGCCCGGCGAGAGGGGCGCCGAGGCGATGGTGGGAGCAGCCGGCGGGTTGGGAGGAACGAGCGTATAGGTGCTGCTGGCTGAGTTGCTCTGCCGGAATCCGGTGGTCACGGTGAAGGTATAGGTGCCGAAGGGCTGGCCAGTCAGGTCGTAGGTGGCCGAGTTCGAGCAGGAGCTGGGCCCGGCGATGCGGGTGTTGCCCATGGTCAACGTGCAGACGGCCTGCTGGCTGCCGAAGCCGCCGCCACCCCCGAAGCCTCCGCCCGAGGGCACGGTGAACTGCCAGGTGACGGTCCGGGACGTGCCCGGCGAGGTGGGCGCCGAGGTGATGACAGGCCCGGTGGCGGCATGGGCGGCGCCGGCCCAGCCCAGCAGCGCGCCCGCGCCGACAGCGATGCCTGCCAGAAGCTGGGTTTTTCGGTGGCGTCGCCCCATGTGTACCTTCGCCCTGTCACCGTGGCGCACGCCGCGGAGACGGGAAACCCTCTTGCCTTCGTTCGGCCGGGGGCGTGTGCTTCTTGAGGTTTCGCCCAGGCCGTACGATCCGGAGAGAGATGCGCAGTCACCCCCCCGAGCACTACCGCCAGGTCGCCGAGGTGTACGACGAGGCGATGGACGCCGGCGACCCGCCCACCCAAGCGGTGGCCGAGACGTTCGACGTCCCCTACAGCACCGCCGCCCGCTGGGTGCGGCGCACCCGCGCCCTCGGCCTCCTGCCCCCGCCCAGGGCCGGCCTCCCCCACGGCAACGGCAGCACCGCGGCGGTGGCGACGGAATGAACCTGGAGCGCCTCACGCAGCTCGCGCACCTGAAGCACCTCCAGACCTCGCCCCGCGCCCTGGCCGTGGTCACCGGCGCCCTCGTCCTCACCACCGGGGCACTGCTCCTGGCCCGGGCCACCGAGGACGGCAGCCGGCGCACGCCCGGCGTGGGGGTGCAAGCGGCCACCACCTCGTCCACGGGCACGTCCACCACCATCGAGCTGCCGCACCTCGACGCCGCTGCGCCCACCAGCACCACGACCACCACCCCCGCCGCTTCCTCCACCACCGCCGCCCCGGCATCCACCACGGTCAAGCCCGCCGCCACCACGACCACCGCGCCGCCCATCGCCTACCCCACCGGCGAGCCCGATCCGGTCACCATGGGCGGCCTTTACATGATCGGCCTGGACGGCGCCCCCCACCGCATCTTCACGAGCACCAGCCTGCTCGACCTCCCGGCCTGGTCGGTCGACGGCCGGCGCATCCTGGGCCAGGACAGCAGCACCGTGTTCACGGTGGCGCCCGACGGCTCGGGCAGCCGGGCCGTGCCCGGGGGCGGCATCAGCACCCCGGCCTGGTCCCGCACCGGCCAGCTGGCCTGGGTCGACTTCAGCAGCGCCAGCACCTACGACCTCTTCGTCTCCCAACCCACGGGTGCGCCCAAGCGCATCAGCCAGGCCCAGGTCGGCCCCGTGTCGGGCCGGACCTGGGCGCCCGACGGCAAGCACCTGTCCCTGGTGGCCGGGGGCCGGGTGTGGACGGCGGCGGCCGACACCACCGGGCTCAAGGCCGTCACCCCCGCAGGCAAGGCTTGGCGCTGGGTGGCCTACTCCCCTGATGGCACCAAGTTGGCCTGGTACGTCGGGGACGATTCGGCCAATGGGGGCCAGGTCTGGGTGGCGGCCACCGACGGCTCCGGCGCCCACCAGGTGGCGACCACCACCGAGTCCTTCGCCTGGTCGCCGGACAGCAGCACGCTGGTGGTCAACGGCAACCAGTCCACCGGCTTCGGCCTGGCCGTCGTTCCCGCCGCCGGTGGCCCCGCCCGTCCCCTGGGCGTGGCCGGCGGCGACATGACGTGGTCGCCCGACGGCCGCCGCATCGCCTACCTCAGCGTGGCCAAGCCCATCCGCCTGGGGTTGGTCAACGCCGACGGGACGGGCGCCACCACCCTGTTCCAGGCCCCCGACAACGTCGTGTTCGGGCGGGGCCTGGCCTGGTCGCCCGACGGTACCCACCTCCTGGCCAACACCGGTGGCGGGGGTGAGGGCGGGCCGCCTCCGCCGTCGTGAGGGCCCGGCGTGGCAGGCTTTGACCCTCAAGTGGTGCTGCTTCCCACGCCGATGATGCGAACGAACAGCCGCGGAGGTGCTCCCATGGCCCTGCTGGGCACGCTGGCCGAGTTCCAGGTTGACGACATCCTGGTGCTGCTGGCCTCGACGAAGAAGACGGGCGTGCTGGCCGTCGACGCGCCCCGCCGCACCGGCCGGGTGTGGGTCGACGCCGGCCACGTCGTCGGCGCGGACATGGCCGGCCACGCGGAGGCGGCCGACGTCGTGTTCGAGCTCCTGCGCCTCGCCGACGGTTCGTTCAACTTCGAGTCGGGCGAGGCTCCATCCGAGTTGATGGCCCCCGTCGACGTGCACGACGTCCTGGCGCAGGCCCGGGCCCGGCTGGCCGAATGGCGAGACATCGAGCGGGTGGTGCCGAGCCTGGCCTCCATCGTGCGCCTCGACCCCGAGGCCGGCGGTGAGCTGGTGCTGCACATCGGTGCCGACGACTGGCGCGTGGTCGCGGCCATCGGCGCCGGTGGCCCCGTCCGCCAGGTGGCCGAGCGCATGGGCCTGTCCGAGTTCGACACCTGCAAGGCGGTCAAGGCCGTGGTCGACAGCCACCTGGCCGTCGTCGAGCCCGTGGCCGACGAGGCCGTCTTGTCCGGCGTCAGCGGCGGCACCAGCGGCGGGTCGAGCGCCCCCCAGAGCGAGGTTGCCCGCCAGCTGTCCCGCCTCCGCGGGCAGTAGTCCCGCCGTTGCCACGGGGGCCGCGCGTCGGCTTCCTGGGCGCCGGCCTCATCGCCCGGTACCACGCCCACTCCCTCCAGTCATCGGGCGCGCCCGTCACCTGGGCGTCCGTCTACGACCCCGCCATCGAGCGGGCCGCCGCCCTCGCCGCCACCACCGGCGCGGCCGTGGCCGGGTCCGAGGCCGAGGTGATCGACGGGGCCGACGCCGTGTACGTCTGCACCTGGACCTCCGAGCACCGCCGCCTGGTGGAGGCCGTGGCCGAAGCGGGCAAGGCCGTCTTCTGCGAGAAGCCCCTGGCCGTCGACCTGGCCCAGGCCCGGGCCGTGACCGAGGCCGTGCAGGCGGCCGGCGTGGTCAACCAGGTGGGCCTGGTGCTGCGGGCGTCGCCCGCCCTCAACGCCCTGGCCGAGCGGGTGGCCGACCCGGCGTCGGGCCGGGTGATGGCCGTCGTCCTGCGGGACGACCAGTACCTCCCGACCCAGGGCATGTACCAGTCGGACTGGCGGGGCGACCGGAACCGGGCGGGGGCGGGCGCCCTGCTCGAGCACTCCATCCACGACGTCGACGTGCTCGAGTGGCTCGGCGGGCCCCTGGTGTGGGGGTCGGCCCGCACGGCGTCGTTCCACGGCCTGCCCGGCATCGAGGACGTGGTGGCGGCCACCGCCGTGTACGCGGGCGGGGGCACGGCGTCGCTCACCTCGGTGTGGCACGACGTGTTGGCCCGGCCCAGCCTCCGGTACATCGAGGTCATCTGCGAGCGGGGCTGGTTCGCCCTCGACTCGGACTGGCGGGGCCCGTTGCGGTGGGTGACCGATGCCGGCGACGGCACCCTGCACCCGCCCGTGTCTGCGGGGTACGGTGGTTCTGGCAACCCGGATTCCACCTTCATCCAGGCGGTACGGGAGGGCAGGCCTGCCTTCCCGGACTTCTCGGTGGCGCTCCGGGCGCACGTGGTGGTGGAGGGGCTCTACCGGTCAGCGGCGTCGGGTGGGGCACCGACGGAGTGGTAAGGCAGGAGGCCCGGGGGCTGTATGGCACGTTGTGACGTGCGATCACTGGGGCGGGAGATGCCGCGAACAGCTGACGAGATCAACCAGCAGCAGCGAGACGAGCTGGTCGAGCGGCATCTCGGCCTGGCCCAGTCCCTTGCCGCTCGCTATGCCAACCGGGGCGAGCCGCTCGATGACCTGGTGCAGGTTGCCATGGTGGGGCTGGTACGAGCGGCCGAGCGCTTCGACCGCGAGCTCGGCATCCAGTTCTCCACCTTCGCCACCGCCACCATCCTGGGCGAGTTGAAGCACCACTTCCGCGACGCCCGCTGGGCCATCCACGTCCCCCGGTCGCTCCAGGAGGCCTACCTCCATGTGAAGGAGGCCACCGACCTGCTGTCGCAGGATCTGGCCCGGTCTCCCTCGCTCATGGAGATCGCCCAGCATGCCGGCCTCTCCGAGGAGGTCGTGGTGCAGGCCATGGAGGTGGGGCTGGCCTTTCGCATGGCCTCCCTCGACGCCCCCACCGACGACGGGATGCCCGGCGTGCCCGAGCACGCAGCCGTCCAGCTGGCCGACCCTGCCCTCGACGCCGTCGAGCACCGCCACATCCTCCACCCCCTGGTGAGCCGCCTCCCCGAGCGAGAGCAGCTCATCCTCCGCCTGCGGTTCCAGGAGGACCTCACCCAGCGGGAGATCGCGGCCGAGTTGGGTATGTCCCAAATGCACGTGTCCCGACTCCTCGCCCGCAGCCTCAGCCAGCTTCGCCACTGGTCCGCCTGAGCGTGCCGTCCCGCATCGAGGACTACGCACTCCTGGGCGACACACACACCGCCGCGCTCGTGGCCAGGAACGGCTCGATCGACTGGCTGTGCGTCCCCCGCTTCGACGGCGGAGCCTGCTTCGCCGCCCTCCTGGGCGAGTCCGAGCACGGCCGCTGGCTGGTGGCCCCCACCGGTGCGGTCCAGTCGGTGCAGCGCCGCTACCGGGGTGACTCGCTGGTCCTCGAGACCGACATCACCACCGCGGACGGCAGCGTGCGCCTCATCGACTTCATGCCGCCCCGCGCCCGGTACTGCCACGTGGTCCGCATCGTCGAGGGCCTGCGGGGCCGGTTGCCCATGGAGATGGAGCTGGTCGTGCGGTTCGATTACGGCGCCATCGTCCCCTGGGCCCGGCGGGTGGGCGACGCCATCACCTTCATCGCCGGCCCCGACGCCCTGGCCCTGCGCACCCCGGTGCGGCACCGGGGCGTGGACTTCACCACCCGGTCCGAGTTCACGGTGGCCGAGGGCGACCGGGTGCCGTTCGTCCTCTCCTGGTACTCGTCGGTGGAGGACCCGCCCGGCCCGCTCGACGCCGAGGCCGCCTTGGCCGACACGCTCGACTACTGGGGCGACTGGCTGTGCGACTGCACCTACGCGGGCGAGTGGGCCGGCCCGGTGCACCGCTCGCTCATCACCCTGAAGGCCCTGACGTACCAGCCCACCGGCGGCATCGTGGCCGCCGCCACCACCTCGCTGCCCGAGGAGCTGGGCGGGGTGCGCAACTGGGACTACCGGTACTGCTGGCTGCGGGACGCCACCTTCACCTTGTACGCGCTGATGTTGGGCGGGTTCGAGGGCGAGGCCCAGGCCTGGCGGGACTGGCTGCTCCGGGCCGTGGCCGGCGAGCCGTCCGCCCTGCAGATCATGTACGGGCCCGCGGGCGAGCGGCGGCTGCCCGAGGTGGTGCTCGACTGGCTGCCGGGGTACGAGGGGTCGGCGCCCGTGCGCCAGGGCAACGCCGCCCATCGCCAGTTCCAACTGGACGTATGGGGCGAGGTCATGGACGCCATGCACCAGTCCCGCAAGGCCGGCATCGAGCCGGCGGGCGCGGCGTGGGACCTCCAGCGGGCCCTGCTGGCGTTCCTCGAGACGGCGTGGACCCGGCCTGACGAGGGCATCTGGGAGGTGCGGGGCCCCCGGCGCCACTTCACCCATTCCAAGGTGATGGCGTGGGTGGCCTTCGACCGGGCCGTGAAGGGGGTCGAGCGCCACGGCCTGCCCGGCCCCGTCGAGCGTTGGCGCGCCCTGCGGGACGAGGTTCACGAGGACGTCTGCACCAAGGGCTACAACGCCGAGCTGGGGTCGTTCACGCAGTACTACGGGAGCACGGAGCTGGATGCCAGTCTCCTGATGATCCCGTTGGTGGGGTTCCTCCCCGCCACCGACCCGCGCATGAAGGGGACGGTCGAGGCCATCGAGCGGGAGCTGCTCCGGGACGGCTTCGTCATGCGGTACTCGGCATCGGCCTCGCCCGGTCCGGATGGCGCCCACCCGGTCGACGGCCTCCCCGGGCAGGAGGGCGCCTTCCTGGCGTGCAGCTTCTGGCTGGCCGACAACCTCATGCTCCTGGGTCGCACCGACGACGCCGAGGCCCTGTTCCGGCGCCTTCTCGCCCTGTGCAACGACGTGGGCCTCCTGTCCGAGGAGTACGACCCGGAGAGCAAGCGCCTGCTCGGGAACTTCCCGCAGGCGTTCTCCCACGTGTCCCTCGTGAACACGGCCGTCAACCTGGCCCGGGGGGGCCAAGGGCTCGATCGGCGCGGGTAGGTCGCTCGCGTCCGCGACCATGGAGGGATGCTCCAGGTACGGGACCTCAGCGTGGAAGTGGGCGGCCGGCTCACCCTCGCCGACGCGTCCTTCACCGTGCGGGCGGGCGACAAGGTCGGTCTGGTCGGCCGGAACGGGGCGGGCAAGACCAGCCTGCTGCGGGTGCTGGGAGGCGAGACGCCGGCTCACAGCGGGGTGGTGCTGAGCCGGGGCGGTCTCGGTTACCTTCCCCAGGACCCCCGGCCCCGGGGCTCGGGGGCGGAGGCCACGGCGCTGTCCCACATCCTCTCCGGGCGGGGGCTGGACGAGGCCATGCAGCGGATCGAGAAGCTGCGGCTGCGGGTCGAGGAGGACCCGTCCGAGCGCAACGTCACCCGCTACACCCGGGCCGAGGACAGCTTCCGCAACGAGGGCGGGTACGGGGCCGAATCCGAGGTGCGGCGCATCGCCGCCGGCCTGGGCCTGGGGGCGAGCCGCCTCGACGTGGCCCTGCCCGTGCTATCGGGTGGCGAACGCCGGCGGGTCGAGCTGGCCCGCATCCTGTTCGCGGGCAGCGACCTGCTCATGCTCGACGAGCCCACCAACCACCTCGACGTCGACGCCAAGACGTGGCTCATGGGGTTCCTGCGCGCCTACCGGGGCGCCTTGCTGGTGGTCAGCCACGACCTCGATCTGCTCGACGAGGCCATCACCCGCGTGCTCCACCTCGACGAGGGGACCATGGTCGAGTACAAGGGCACTTACTCCCAGTACCGGGCGGCCCGAAAGCGCGACGAGGAGCGGCTGGCCAAACTGGCCGCCCGCCAGCAGGCGGAGATCAACCGGCTCTCGACGCTGGCCGACGCCATGCGCCACTCCACGCAGAAGCGGGCCCGCACGGCCCAGTCCATCGACACCCGGGTGGAGCGGTTGCGGTCGGCGGCCGTCACCGGACCGGCCCGGGAGCGCCGGTACGACGTGCGCTTCCCGGCGCCGCCGCACGCCGGGCGGGTGGTGCTCGAGGTGGAGGACCTGGTCAAGGGGTACGGCGGCCCGCCCGTGTTCTCCGACCTCTCGTTCGGGCTGGAGCGGGGTGAGCGCCTGCTGGTCATGGGACTGAACGGGGCGGGCAAGACCAGCCTGCTGCGCATCCTGGCCGGGGTCACCACGGCCGACGCCGGCAGCGTGGCCTTCGGCCACGGGGTCTCAGCCGGCTACTACGCCCAGGAGCACGAGGGCATCACGCCCGGCATCGACGTGCTCACCCACATGCGGGAGATGGCGGGGACCTTCGGCGACCAGGAGCTGCGGGCCCTGCTGGGCATGTTCGGGCTCAGCGGCGAGGTGGCCTTCCAGGACGCGGGCACGCTCTCGGGCGGGGAGAAGACCAAGCTGGCCCTGGGCCAACTGGTGGCCGGGCGCCACAACCTGCTGCTGCTCGACGAGCCCACCAACAACCTCGACCCGCCGTCCCGGGACGCCATCGCCGGGGCGCTGGCTGCCTGGCCGGGCGCCATGGTGCTGGTCAGCCACGACGCCGGGTTCGTGGAGGCGCTGGAGCCGCAGCGCGTGCTGCTCCTGCCCGAGGGCGAGCTGGACTACTGGAGCGACGAGCTGCTCGACCTGGTCTCCCTGGCCTGACCGGCCTTCCGCGCCCGTCCGTTCTCGTAACGCTGGCGCCGCTTATGTGGGCGTGGACGTTACGAGAACGCTCAGTCGATGGTGGGGGCGGCGAGCATGTCCCGGTCGCCCTCCCGGTCGGCCTCGCTCTCGCGGCGGGTGACGACCGGCTCGGCGCCCTCCACGGCGTGGGGCTCGGCGGGCGGCTCGGCGCCCACGTCGGCGGCGGCCCGGCGGGTGAGCTTGGTGTGCCAGCGCTCGCCCAGCATGCCCCCGATGATCGAGCCCAGGAACATGGCAACCAGCGAGGCGATGCCCGCCACCGTGCCCACGTCCCGCCACTCGCCGGCCCGGGTGGGGATGCCCAGGCTGCGCAGGTTGCGGGTGATCTCGGCCGTGTTGGTGAACTGGTTGACCACGGCGCCGATCCCCACGGCCGCCAGCACGCCCAGGAAGAAGACCAGCAGCCCGTTCCACGCGCCCGAGCGGCGGGCCATGCGCCCGGCCACGTACCCGCCGTAGAGGTAGCTCAACAGGAGGACGACGGCCACGGCGATGCCGCCACCCGTGCCCAGGCGCCGCCAGTCGTCCGCGCTCAGGTTGGTGTCGACGCCCACCGCGTCGATGATCACGCCGGCAATGGCGGCCAGCACGGCGAAGGCGCCGTACGCCACGAGGGTGCCGGCGATCACGCTCCCGATGGAGATGCGCCCCACGCCGGCTTCGGAAGCCAGGGCTCGGCGGTCGGACCTGGTCTCGACTTCCACGACGGGTGCCATGGGCGCGGTGTTCCCGGCGGTGGGAGCCGGCAAACGACTTCGGTCAGCCGGCGCGGAGGGCTTCCTCCACGGCCCGCTCGGCCAGGCGCAAGTGGTGCACGCCCTCGTGCACGCCCTGGGCCAGCAGGTCGAGGGCGGTGAGGCCGCGGCCGCCGGTCGCGCGAGCCCGCCGGCTCCAGTCCTTGCCGGTGATGCGCTGGGCCGCGTCGGCGGCCAGGGCGGCGGCAGTGGCCAGGTCGCCGAGCACGACCTCCACGTCGGTGGCGGGAACCGGTTGCTCGGGTACCAGGCCCACGGTCGGCTCGTCCTGCACCTCCACCAGGCGCAGGGCGTCGGCCACCGCGGCCAGCGCCGCCGCCACGTGGGCGGCGTGGGCGAGGGCGGACCAGCCGTCGGCGCCAGGTCGGGTGACGACGCCGGCCTCCTCCTCGTCGGGTCGTACCAGGACGCCCCGGTAGCGCCGGGGGTAGGAGCGCAGGGCCACCTCGCCGTCGGGGGGCGTGAGCTGGGCAGCCGAGAAGCCGCATACGGGGCACGGGTCGGTTTGGTCGAGCACGGGGAGTACCTTCCCACGCATGGCGAACGAGATCGGTGCCGGCGTCCTGGAGATCGACACGCTGCTCGGCGGGTGGGACCGGGTCACGGCCGGCTACCTCATCACCGGGCCCGAGCCCGTGCTGGTGGAGACGGGGAGCCAGTCGTCGGTTCCCACCCTCCTGGCCGCCCTGGAGGCGCTGGGTGTGGGTGCGGCCGACCTGGCCGGCGTGGCCGTCACCCACATCCACCTCGACCACGCCGGCGGGGTGGGCGACGTGGCCCGGGCCTTCCCCAACGCCACCGTGTACGTGCACGAGAAGGGCGCCCGGCACCTGGCCGACCCCGAGCGCCTGGTCGACTCCGCGTCCCGGGTGTACGGCGAGCTGCTCGACCGCCTGTACGGCCGCCTCGACCCCACGCCCAAGGAGCGCATCCACGTGCTGGCCGACGGCGAGGAGATCAGGGTCGGGCCCAACCGCACCCTCACCACCGTCGACTCGCCCGGCCACGCCAAGCACCACCTGGCCCTGCACGACTCGGAGAGCGGGATCATCTTCGTGGGCGATGCCGTAGGGGTGCGTCTGCCCGACAGCGGCATTCTGCGGCCGTCCACGCCCCCACCCGACTTCGACCTGGCCCAGGCCCTCCACTCGATGCAGCGCTTCGCCGACCGGCGGCCGGCGGGCATCGCCCTGGCCCACTACGGCCTGGTGCCCAACCCCGACACCGTGCTCGACGAGGCGGCCGACACCCTGCAGCGGTGGGCGGCCGTGGCCGCCCAGGCCTGGCGGGAGGACCGGGACATCGCCACCGCCCTGGACGATGCCTTCGCCGCCGATCTCGACGCCGTCGACCCGGCCCAGCGGGAGAAGCTCGAAACGTTGAACGGCGTGCACTCCAACGCCGCCGGGTTCCGGCGCTGGTTGGAGACCCGGGCCGAGGGCGACGGCCACGGGCATCCCCACTCCCACCCCCACTGATGGCGATCGAGGCCGTCGTCTTCGACTGGGGCGGGACGCTTTCGGTCTTCGCCGACGTGGAGATGGAGGACATGTGGCGCCTGGCCGCCCGCCACCTGGCCCCCGAGCGGCAGGAAGAGGTGTGCGCCGCGCTGGTGGCGGTCGAGGCCGCGTCCTTCGCCCGCATCCCGGTGGACCAGGTGAGCGGCACGCTGGCCTCCCTCCTGGCCACGGCCTCGGCCGAGCTGGAGCTCGACGTCACCGACGCCGTGCTGGAGGAGGCCGCCACCCACCACCTCGACTCGTGGACGCCCCACGTGCAGCACGAGCCCGACGCCGGCCCGGTGCTGGCCGAGCTGCGGGACCGGGGCTTGCGGCTGGGGCTCCTGTCCAACACCCATTGGCCCCGAGCCTTCCACGAGCACTTCCTGGAGCGGGACGGGCTGGCCGAGCACCTCCACGTGCGCTGCTACACGAGCGAGATGGCCCGCACCAAGCCCCACCCCGACGCCTTCCGCACCGTGCTCGACCAGCTGGGTGGTGTTGATCCGAGCCGGGTCGTGTTCGTGGGCGACCGCCCCTACGACGACGTCCACGGGGCCATGTCGTTGGGCATGCGGGGCGTGCTGATGGCCGGCCGGCCCGTGCCGCCCTACCCGGTGGAGCCCGAAGCGGTGATCGACCGCCTCACCGAACTGTTGCCCCTCGTCGAGAAGTGGTGATGCCGATCGAGGCCGTCTTCTTCGACGTGGGGGAGACGCTGGTGGACGAGTCCCGCATGTGGCTGTCGGTGGCGTCGTCTCTCGGCATCCCCGCCTTCACGTTGCTCGGTGTGGTGGGGGGCTTGGCGGCTCGAGGCGAGGACCACCGGCGGGCCTTCGCCTTGCTGTGCCCGGGCGTGCCCGTCCCCGACGCGCCGCCCGTCACAGCCGCCGACTTCTACCCCGACGCCTTGCCTTGCCTGGTCGCGTGCCGGGCCGCCGGCTGGGTGATCGGGTTGGCCGGGAACCAGCCGGCCGCGGCCGAGGCGCGGTTGCGGGACCTGGGCCTGGATGTCGATGTGGTGGCGTCGTCGGCCGGCTGGGGCGTGGAGAAGCCGTCGCCCGAGTTCTTCGCCCGAGTGGTTGCCGCCGCCGGCTGCCAGGCCGGTCGCATCGCCTACGTGGGCGATCGGGTGGACAACGACGTGCGCCCCGCCGCGGCCACCGGCATGGTGCCGGTGTTCGTGCGCCGGGGACCGTGGGGCGTGCTGCACGCCGACGCCGCGGTGGCCGCGGGCGCCGCCCTGTGCGTCGACGGGCTGGCCGGTCTGGCCGACCGGTTGCGAGGTTTGTCGGTCTGAGCAACCGGGGACACCGGCGGCATGGCACTCATCGGGTTTCTCATCCTCGGCCTCATCGCCGGCGCCATCGCCCGGCTCCTCGTCCCCGGTCGCGACCCCATGGGCTGGCTCGGCACCATGGTGCTCGGCTGCGTCGGTGCCTTGGTGGGCGGGTTCCTCGCCCGGGCCATCGGCGACAACGACGGCGTGGGCCTGGTCGGTGCCGTGATCGGGGCGATCGTCGTGCTGCTCCTGTGGCGGGCCTTCAGCAGGTCGGGGGACCGCGCTCGGGTCTAGCGTCGTGCGGGTGGACGAGCTCAAGGCACTGACATACGAACCGGGTGACGACGGCGTCGCCGTCATCACCCTCAACCGGCCCGAGCGGCTGAACGCCTGGACCAGCCGGATGGAGGGCGAGTACCGCTGGGCCCTCGACCAAGCGGGCGCCGACCCGGCTGTGCGGGTGATCGTGGTCACCGGCGCGGGGCGGGGGTTCTGCGCCGGCGCCGACTTCGAGGCCCTCAACCAACTGTCGGACGGCGCCGAGTACGGCGGGCGGGACGGCGGCGAGGCGTCGTCGTCCGTCTTCGGGGTGCCATTGCAGCTCACCAAGCCGGTGATCGCCGCGATCAACGGCGCCGCCGCCGGGGTGGGCTTCGTGCTGATGTGTTTCGCCGACATCCGCTTCGCTGCCGCCGGGGCCAAGCTCACCACCGCCTTCGCCCGGCTGGGTCTGCCGGCCGAGCACGGGGTGTCATGGATGCTCGGCCGCCTGGTGGGCCCGGCCCGGGCCGCCGACCTGCTGTTCAGCGCTCGGGTGGTCCTGTCGGAGGAGGCGGCCGAGATGGGCCTGGTGAACCGGGTCTACCCGTCGGGCGAACTGTTGCCCGCCACGCTGGCGTACGCCCGGCGCATGGCCACGGAGTGCTCGCCGTCGTCGCTGGCCACCATCAAGCGTCAACTGTGGGCCGACTTCGACCGGACCGTCACCGAGTCGGCGACCGAGTCGCTCGAACTGCTGGCCCGCATGCTGCGCGAGCCCGACTTCAAGGAGGGCGTGGCTGCCCTCCAGGAGAAGCGCCTGCCCACCTGGGCCTGATCCCCGGGCCGGCTTCGCACAAGAACCCGGCGGGTGCGAAGCCCCCCGGCGCCAAACAGGTTCAGGCCCGCAGCTCGCGGCGCAGGATCTTGCCGCTGGCCGTCTTGGGCAGCTCGTCCAGCACCTCCACCACGCGGGGGTACTTGTAGGCGGCCATGCGTTCCTTGCAGAACGCCACCAGCTCGTCCGCCGTGGCCGACGCGCCCGCCTTCAACGACACGAACGCCTTCACCGTCTCCCCCCGGTACTCGTCGGGCACGCCCACCACGGCGGCCTCGCGCACGGCCGGATGCTGGTACAAGAAGTCCTCCACCTCGCGGGGCCACACCTTGTACCCGGACGCGTTGATCATGTCCTTCAGCCGGTCGACGATGAAGAACCAGCCCTGCTCGTCCATCTTCCCGACGTCGCCCGTGTGCAGGTACCCGTCGGTGAAGCTCTCGGCGTTGGCCTCGGGCTTGTGCCAGTAGCCGGGCGTGACCATGGGCCCCTTGATCCAGACCTCGCCCACCTCCCCGACCCCGCCATCGGCACCGGTCTCGGGCACCACGATGCGCACGTCGGTGCCGGGCACGGGCAGGCCCACGGACAGGGCGCCGGACGCCTCGTCCACGGGAGCGGCCACGCCGAGGGGCACGGCATGGCTGGGTGACGCCGTCTCCGTGAGCCCGTAGATGTTGTGGATCGGGTGCCCGGTCAGCTCCGCCCACGCGGCCGACGCCATCGGGGTCACCGGCGCCCCGCCGCTGTAGACCTTGGCCAGGGCCGACAGGTCGTGGCTCCGGGCGTCGGGGTGGTTCATCACTGCGTAGAAGGCGGTGATGGCCATGACCGTGAACGTGGCCCGCCACCGCTCGGCCAACCGCAGGAACTCGCCCGCGTCGAACCGGTGGAACAGCACGAGGGGCATGCCCGACTGGTAGCTGAGGGCGATGCCCGCCACCAGCCCGGTGATGTGGAACAGCGGCGCCCCGCACAGGAACACGTCGGCGGCCGTGATGCCCATCCACTGCCGGTAGACCTCGGCGTTGTACACGAGGTTGGCGTGGGTGTTGATCACGCCCTTGGGCCGGCCCGACGTGCCCGACGTGTAGCCGATGCACGCCACGTCTTCCGGCCCCCGTGCCGGCGACGGTGGCGGCGTGCCGTCCCACGACCGCACGAGCGCCAGGAAGTCGTCACCGCTCGCAATCCGGGGAGCGGCACCGTCCCGGTAGTCGTCGGCGCCCGTGGTCACCACGACCTTGACCGGCGTCGAGCCCACCACGGAGCGAGCCACCGACTCGTACAGCTCGTCGAGGGCGACGAGCACCACGGCGCCCGAGTCGTTGAGGATGTACTCGAGCTCCTGCTCCTTCAGCATCGGGTTGACGGACACCATGGTCGCCCCGCACTTCCACGCTGCCAGTTGGGCGATCTGGAACTGCGGGTCGTTCTGGAGGTACACGGCCACCCGGTCGCCCGGCCCCACACCCCGCTGGGCCAGGGCCGCGGCCAGCGCGTCCGAATCCCGGTCCAGCCGTCCGAACGAGAGCGTGGTGTCGAAGAAGTGGATGGCGGGCGCCTCGGGGTCGGCGGTCACCGTGGCCCGGAAGGCGTCCAGCACCGTGCCCGTGGGGGCAGGCAGGTCGGCGGGGATGCCCGGCGGGTACAGGCGGGTCCAGGGGCGGGCCTTGGCAGTGGTCATGGTTCCTCCGCCCACCAGCGTGGCCAGGCGCTGTTATCCCCGTCGTTACGGGTCCGGCGTGGGTCAGGCCGGCGTCGGCTCGGCGCCCCGGAGGTACTGGGTCTGGTACAGCTCGGCGTACAGGCCGCCGGCGTCGAGCAGGTCGGCGTGCGTGCCCCGCTCCACGATGCGGCCCTCGTCCAGCACGAGGATCTGGTCGGCGGCCTGGATGGTGGACAGCCGGTGGGCGATGACGATCGAGGTGCGACCGGCCAGCGCCTCGGCCAGCGCCTGCTGCACCAGCAGCTCGGTCTCCGAGTCGAGGTGGGCGGTGGCCTCGTCGAGCACGACGATGGCCGGGTCCTTCAGCAGCACGCGGGCGATGGCCACCCGCTGCTTCTCGCCGCCCGACAGGCGGTAGCCCCGCTCGCCCACCACCGTGCCGTAGCCGTCGGGCAAGGCACTGATGACATGGTGGATGCGGGCGGCCCGGCACGCCGCTTCGAGCTCGGCGTCGGTGGCGTCGGGCTTGGCGTAGCGCAGGTTGGCGGCGATGGACTCGTGGAACAGGTGGGCGTCCTGGGTGACCATGCCCACGGCCGCGCCCAGGCTGTCGAGGGTGAGGTCGCGCACGTCGTGGCCGTCGATGCGCACCGACCCGGACGTGACGTCGTACAGCCGCGGCACGAGGTGCGACAGCGTGGTCTTGCCCGCGCCGGACGGGCCCACCAGTGCGGTCATGGTGCCGGGCTCGGCCGTGAACGACACGCCCCGGAGCACGGGCGCGGTCGGATCGCCGGTGCCTGACCCTTCGGGCCGGGGCGCCTCCAGGCTGGGGATGGACACGGCCGACGCCGCGGGGTACTGGAACCACACGTCTTCCACCTCGACCCGGCCCCGGGGCGCCACCAAGGGCACGGCGTCGGGGGACTCGGTGATGGCCTGGGGGGCGTCGAGCAGTTCGAAGCAACGGTCGAACGACACCATGGCGGTGAGCAGGTCGACCCGGGCGCTGGCCAGGTCGGTGAGGGGTGAGTACAGGCGCTGGACGAACGCGGCCAGGGCCACCACGGTGCCGACCGTCAACGCCCCCGAGGCGATGGACCGCCCACCCCACCAGTACACGAGGACGGTGCCGGCGGCGCCGATCAGCCCCAGGGCGGCGAACAGGTAGCGGCTGACCATGGCCTGGGTGATGCCGGTGTCGCGCACGTCGGCCGCTTCCTTGGAGAAGGCGGCCGCTTCGTGGTCGGGCCGGCCGAAGAGCTTGACCAGCAGGGCGCCCGACACGTTGAAGCGCTCGGTCATCCGGGTGCTCATGCTGGCGTTGAGTTGCATGCGGGTGCGGGCCAGGTCCTTCAGCCGGCGAGCGACCCGGCGGTCGAGAAGCAGGAAGAAGGGGACCACCAGCATCGACAAACCGGTCACCTGCCAGGACAGGGCGACCATGGCCACGATGGTGGTGACGAGGGTGAGGATGTCGGACACGAAGGTGGACGTGGTGCCCACCGCCTGCTGGGCCCCCACCACGTCGGTGGACAGCCGGCTGAGCAACGATCCCGTTTGTGTGCGGGTGAAGAAGGCCACGGGCATGCGCTGCACGTGGTCGTACAGGGCCACCCGCAGGTCGTAGATCAGGCCCTCCCCGATGCGGGCGCCGAACCAGCGGTTCACCAGGCTGAGGCCGGTGGTGACGGCGGCCATGCCCACCGCGGCCAGCGCCCATCTGTCCACCGACGGGGTCTGGTGCACCACGGCCGAGTCGATGAGCTTCTTGAAGATGAGCGGCGGCAGGGTGCCCAGGAGAGCGGCCAGTACGATGAGGACGGAGTACACCTCCAGCATGCGGTGGTAGGGCTTGGCGAAGCGCCAGGCTCGCCGCAGCTGGCCGCGGTCGATCTTGGCTTTCTTCAGTTCCTCGGGGTCCAGATGGATGCCGCCCCACCCGCGCATTACGTGCCACCTCTCATTGCCGCTCGAACAACACCGTACGGCGAGCCAGACTTCCCGGTGTGCTGATCGCCGGCGTCATCCTGGGAGCGGGGGCGTCCACCCGCCTGGGCCAACCCAAGCAGTTGCTCCCGTTTCGCGACACCACGCTCCTGGGCTGGGCCGTCCGCCAGGCCGAGGCCTCGTCGCTCGACCGGGTGCTGGTGGTGGTGCGGAGCGACGAAGTGGCGGCGTCGCTCCGCCCCGAGCGGGCCGAGCTGGTGCGCTTCGACGACACCGACACCACGTGCTCGGCGTCGCTCCACGCCGGCCTCGACGCCCTCACTGAAGACACGGACGGCCTCATGCTCCTCCTGGGTGACATGCCGGGCCTGACCGCCGCCGTCATCGACACGGTCCTCGACCAGTGGCGCGCCGATCCGGCGTGGGCTGCGGTCACGTCCTACACCGATCGCCCCGGCCACCCCTTCGTGTTCGCGGCCGGCGCCTTCCAACACCTGCGCACCCTGCACGGGGACAAGGCGGTGTGGAAGCTGGTCGACGCCGGCCGGGCCCGGTCCATCCCCGTCGACGCGCCCCTGCCCGGGGACGTCGACACGTGGGACGACTACCGCCAGATCGTCACGTAGACGGGCGGCCGGAACCGGCTGGGGGGCACACCCCGCAGGGGGGCGTGCATGGCGTGGGTGGCGTCGGGCGTGGCCATGAACCGGTGCAGGGCGCCGGCCGCGGGCGTGCGCCGCTCGCCGCTGAGCGACGTGGCGTACCAGAGCAGCTCCAGGGGCAGGCCCTCCACGGGCAGCGGCACCAGCGAGTGCCCGCCCCCGTCGAGCGTCACCAAGTGGGCGGGCGCGGGGGCGATGCCCTGGCCCGCCTCGGCCGCACTCCATGCCGCGGCCAGGCTGGGGAACACGCTGATGTGGGACTCGGGCACGCCCACGTGGTCGAGCAACCGTCGCACCGGTGACGCCGGGTCGGTGGCTTCGGCGTCGACCAGCCACGTGTGCCCGGCCAACGACCGGAGGGTGAGGCCGGCCGAACCGTTCAACCGGACCAAGGGGTGGGACGGGGCCGCCACCACCACCAACCGGTAGCGGAACAGGGGGACCGATTCGAGCCCGGCGGCCGTCTCTCCCGACAACCGCGGCCCCAGGGCCACATCGGCCAACCGGTCCTGGAGCAGGGCGGCCATCTCCACGCCGGACGCCACCGACAGCGACGCCTCGATGTTGCCGCCCCGGCCGGCGAAGGCGGCCAGCAGGGCGGGGGCCACGGACTCGGCCACCGTGCTGGTGGCCACGACCCGCAACCGCTCGGGCGCCCCCTGGGCTTGGCGGATGGCGCTTTCCGCCTCCACCCCCAGCGCCACCATCTGGGACGCGATCCCCACCAACCGCTGCCCGCCGGGCGTGAGCACCATGCCGCCCGAGCCCCGCTCGATGAGCGCGTCGCCCAACTGCTGGCGCAGGGCGGCCAGCGCCCCGGACACGGCGGGCTCGCTCACGCCCAGGGTGCGGGCCGCAGCGGTCACCGAACCGAGCCGGGCCACGAGCACGAACGCCTCCAGCTGCGTGAGGGTCACACCAACACCGTGGCACAGCTCATAAGCGATCGCTTATCACCCCGTTGTCAGCGCCTTCCCTCGGCGCGACCCTCACCACAACAACGGAAAAAAGGGGGGCCGCGCGTGCAAGTACCTGCGCCGGTGGAATACGAGCGCGCCACGAGCGTCGACAACGCCTTGGCACTGCTGGAACGGTACGGGCCCGAGGCTCGGCTGGTGGCGGGGGGCCACAGCCTGTTGCCGATGATGAAGCTGCGGCTGGCTCGACCCGAGGTCTTGATCGACATCAACGACCTCACCGACCTGTCGTACGTCAAGGTCGAAGGGGGCGAACTGCGCATCGGGGCCATGACTCGGCACCGGGAGCTGCTCGACTCCCCGGTGGGGTGGGAGCACTACCCGATCCTGCGGGACGCCGAGCGGGTGATCGCAGATCCCATCGTGCGCAACCGGGGGACGGTCGGCGGGTCCATCTGCCAGGCCGACCCGTCCGAGGATCTGAGCGCAGTGTTCGCGGCGCTGGGCGCCCAGGCCGTGATCCGGTCTTCGTCAGGCGAGCGAGTGGTGTCCATGGAGGACTTCCACGTGGGCGCCTACACAACTGCGGTGGGCCCGGCCGAGATCCTCACCGAAGTGCGGGTGCCCATCCGCACCAACACGGGGAGCGCCTACGAGAAGGTGGAGCGGCGCATGGGCGACTGGGCGGTCGTGGCGGCCGGCGCCTTCGTGAGCCTCGACGGTGATCGCATTGCCGACGCCAGCATCGGTCTGGCCGCGGCCGGAGCCGAGCACTTCCGGGTGCCCGCGGCCGACGCTGCCCTGCGCGGTGCCCCGGCCACGGAAGAGACGTTCGCGACGGCCGCCCAGCTGGTGTCCGACGGGTGCGACCCGGTCAGCGACCAGCGGGGACCGGCCGACTACAAGCGCCACCTGGCCGGCGAGTTGGCCAAGCGAGCACTGCGGCGGGCCACCGCCCGAGCGAGAGGCGAGGAGGCCTGAGATGCAAGTGACCATGACGGTCAACGGTGACGAGGTCACGCGTGAGGTCGAGCCCCGGCTCCTGCTGGTGCACTTCGTGCGCGACCATCTCGGCCTCACCGGCACCCACTGGGGATGCGACACGTCCAACTGCGGCACGTGCGTCCTCTGGATGGACAGTGAGCCGGTGAAGAGCTGCACGGTGCTGGCGGCCATGGCCCACGGGCGCGACATCCGCACGGTGGAAGGGCTGGAGCGCAACGGCGAGCTCGACCCCGTGCAGGTGGGCTTCATGGAGGAGCACGGCCTGCAGTGCGGCTTCTGCACGCCGGGGATGATGATGACGGCTCGCTGGTTGCTGGATCACAACCCCGACCCCGACGAGGGTGAGATCCGGGAAGCGATCTGCGGCCAGATCTGCCGGTGCACGGGCTACGAGAACATCGTGAAGGCCATCCGCTGGGCGGCCGAACACCCGGCGACCGCGGAGGTGACGGCATGACCACCGTCGAGGAAGCGCCCGCCAACCCCATCGGCTTCGGGCGGATGAAGCGCAAGGAGGACCCCCGCTTCATCAGGGGCAAGGGCAACTACGTGGACGACATGCAGCTCCCCGGCATGTTGCACGGGGCCGTGTTGCGCAGCACGTACGCGCACGCTCGCATCCGCTCCATCGACACGTCGGCGGCCGAGGCCCATCCCAAGGTCAAGGCCGTCATCACCGGCGCCCTGCTGGAGACGCTGGGCTTGGCGTGGATCCCGTCGCTGTCCCACGACGTCATCGCCGTGCTGGCCACGGACAAGGTCCGGTACCAGGGCCAAGAGGTCGCCTTCGTTGTGGCCGAGGACCACTACTCGGCACGCGACGCGCTCGAATTGATCGAGGTCGACTACGAGCCGCTGCCCGCCATGATCGATGCCAAGGCCGCCCTCGATGCCGGCGCGCCCATCATCCGGGACGACATCGAGGGCAAGACCGACAACCACATCTTCGACTGGGAGGCGGGCGACAGGGCCAGCACCGAAGCGGTGTTCGCCAGCGCCGACGTGGTGGTGGAGCAGGACATGCTCTACCCGCGCGTGCACCCCGCGCCCATGGAGACGTGCGGATCGGTGGCGTACATGGACAAGGTCACGGGCAAGCTCACGATCTGGTGCACCACCCAGGCGCCCCATGCCCACCGCACCCTGTACGCGCTGGTGGCAGGGCTGCCCGAGCACAAGATCCGTATCGTCAGCCCCGACATCGGCGGGGGCTTCGGCAACAAGGTCGGCATCTACCCCGGTTACGTGCTGTCGGTGGTGGGCTCCATCGTCACGGGCAAGCCGGTGAAGTGGATGGAGGACCGCTCCGAGAACCTGATGTCCACCAGCTTCGCCCGGGACTACCACATGCACGGCGAGATCTGCTCCACGCGCGACGGCAAGATCACCGGCCTGCGGGTGAAGGTGCTGGCCGACCACGGGGCCTTCAACAACACGGCCCAGCCCACCAAGTTCCCGGCCGGCTTCTTCCACATCTTCACCGGTTCGTACGACCTGCAGGCGGCCCATTGCGAGGTCACCGGCGTCTACAGCAACAAGGCGCCGGGCGGGGTGGCCTACGCCTGCTCGTTCCGCGTCACCGAAGCCGCCTACCTGGTGGAGCGCATGGTCGACTGCCTGGCCGACGAGCTGGGCATGGACCCGGCCGAGCTGCGCATGAAGAACCTCCTGAAGCCCGAGCAGTTCCCGTACACCTGCCACACCGGTTGGGTGTACGACTCGGGCGACTACCCGCGCGCCCTGCAGAAGGCCATGGACATCGCCGGGTACGCCGACCTGCGCAAGGAGCAGGTCGAGAAGCGGGCGCGGGGAGAGCTCATGGGCATCGGCATCTCGTTCTTCACCGAGACCGTCGGTGCCGGTCCCCGCAAGCACATGGACATCCTCGGCCTGGGCATGGCCGACGGGGCCGAGGTGCGCGTGCACCCCACGGGCAAGGCCGTGGTCCGGCTGTCGGTGCAGACGCAGGGGCAGGGCCACGAGACCACCTTCGCCCAGATCGTGGCGGAGGAGCTGGGCATCTCGCCCGACGACATCGACGTCGTCCACGGCGACACCGACAACACGCCATTCGGTCTGGGCACGTACGGGTCGCGGTCCACGCCGGTGTCGGGCGCGGCGGTGGCCGTGGCGTCCCGGCGGGTGCGGGACAAGGCCAGGCTCATCGCCGGCGCCATGCTGGAGGCGTCGCCCGACGACCTGGAGTGGGAGAAGGGCCGCTGGTTCGTGAAGGGCGACCCCGCCCAGAGCAAGACCATCCAGGAGATCGCCCTGGCGTCCCACGGGCCGCTCGAACTGCCCGAGGGCGTGGAGGGCCACCTCGACGCGTCGTGCGTCTACGACCCGCCCAACCTCACGTACCCGTTCGGCGCCTACATCTGCGTGGTCGACGTCGACCCGGGCACCGGGCAGGTCAAGGTACGGCGATTCATCGCCGTCGACGACTGCGGGCCGCGCATCAACCCGATGATCGTCGAGGGCCAGATCCATGGGGGCCTGGCCGACGGGGTAGGGATGGCCTTGATGGAGGTGATCGCCTTCGACGAGGAGGGCAACTGCCTCGGTGGGTCGTTCATGGACTACCTCCTGCCCACGTCCATCGAATGCCCCAAGTGGGAGTTGGGCGAGACGGTCACCCCGTCACCCCACCACCCGCTGGGCGTGAAGGGCGTGGGTGAGTCGGCCACGGTCGGTTCGCCGGCCGCGGTGGTCAACGCCGTGCTCGACGCCATCGGCGTCCGCCACGCCGAC